>JBGPZW010000113.1:0-11611 GCA_041493955.1 Terriglobia bacterium | reverse complement strand
CGCAGGGCATTGTCGAATATCCGCTGAACAAGATCGTCCCGTGATGAGACTCCGGCGATTGACCAAAGCGTTTCAGCAAGAGCTGCTGGCCGACCGGCGCCGCCTCGACCAAGTGGCTGAACGCGTCGCTGCGCGTATCGTCGCCGACGTCCGCCGCCGCGGCGACGCGGCTCTCTTCCACTGGACGCATCGACTCGACGGCGTCCGGCTCACGCCGGCGGCATTGTGGGTCTCCCGGCATGAACGCCAGCAGGCGTCCCGTGCGGTGAGCCGTGAGTTTCTACGGGCGGTGGAACACGCCGCGCGAAACATCCGCCGTGTCGCCCAGCGCCAGTTGCCGCGCCCATGGCATCTCGAGGTCGAGCCCGGGGTGAGCGTTGGGCAGCGGGTCGAGCCGCTCGAGGTTATCGGCTGCTATATCCCGGGAGGGAGATTCTCGCTGGTCTCGACGCTCCTGATGACGGCGATTCCGGCGCAGGAAGCCGGCGTGGCGAGGATTGTAGTCACTTGCCCGCGGCCCAACGCGGCGCTGCTCGCTGCGGCCGGCCTGCTGGGCATCAGAGAGATCGCCCGCGTGGGAGGTGCACAAGCCATTGCGGCGATGGCTCTTGGCACAAGGGTGTTCCCGCGCGTGGACAAGATATTCGGGCCTGGCAATCGCTATGTCACCGCCGCCAAACAACTGATCAGCCGCGAGTGCGCCATCGACTTGCCTGCCGGGCCGACCGAGGTGCTGATCCTGGCCGAGCGCGGCAACCCGCGCTTCATCGCTGCGGACCTGCTCGCCCAGGCCGAGCACGACAGCGATGCAGTCGCGCTATTTGTTACTACTTCACGGCGGCTGGCGCGGGCCATCCGTGCGGAAGTGGAGCAACAATTGATGGCTCTGCCCGCGACAAACCCGGCTCGGCGGTCGCTCCGGGAAAACGGCGCCGTCTTGCTCGCGCCGAGCCTGGAAGCTGCAGTCCGATTCGCCAATCAGTTCGCGCCCGAACACTTGAGCCTGCCAGACGGTGAGGGATCGCTGCTGGCGAAACTCCGCTCTGCGGGCAGTGTCTTCCTGGGTCCATGGAGCGCGCAGCCCATCGGGGATTATGCCAGCGGATCGAACCACGTCCTGCCGACCTCCGGCTGGGCGCGCTCTCGCGGCGGGCTCTCCGCTGTAGATTTCGTGAAATGTGCCAGTGTCCAGCGCGTCTCCCGCGCGGGCTTCCGCCGCCTGGCGCCTGTGGTAACTGCTCTCGCCCAAGCGGAAAACCTGCAGGCACACGCCCGGGCCGTCGAGGTGCGGCGGTGAAGATCAAAGTTCCCGTCCGGCGGACCTTGAAGCGACTCGGCGCTTACCATGCGCCCATCGAAGGCCGTGCCGGGAAACTGCGCCTGGACTTCAACGAGAACACCATCGGCTGCTCACCCGCGGTGCGCCGGGCCCTTTCACGACTGAGTCGCGAACAGGTGGCCATGTATCCGGAATATGAGGCCACGAAGCGGCGCTTTGCGCGGATCTTCCGCGTGCGGCCGGCCGAACTGCTGCTCACCAACGGAATGGATGACGGGCTGCACCTCATCTTCGACGCTTTCGTGGATCCTGGAAGCACGGTTCTGCTTGTTGAACCGACATTTGTGATGTACCGGTTCTACGCGGCGGTGGCCGGCGCCAGGATTATTGTCCTGCGGTATGACACCGAGATGCGCTTTCCTGTGGAAGAGGTGCTGCGGGCGTTGCGGCGGCGGCCGCGCGTGCTTTTCATCGCCAATCCCAACAATCCCACCGGCACACTGGTGGGCAAGAGCGCGATTCACCGGATCCTGGAAGCGGCGCCGCGGACTCTGGTAGTTGTGGATGAAGCGTACTTCGAGTTTTCCGGGCTGACCGTACTGCCCTGGATTCGCAAGTATCCGAACCTTGTCGTCACGCGGACGTTTTCCAAAGCCGCGGGCCTCGCCGGGCTCCGCCTCGGGTGCCTGTTTGCCCATCGCGACCTCATCGCCGTGCTACACCGGGCTTGTTCGCCATACCCAGTGAACAGTGCGGCGCTGGCGGCGGGCGATGCGGCGCTGCGTGATACTCCTTTCCTCCGAAATTACGTCCGGGAAACCCGCCGCAGCCGGGAGGAGCTGGAGCGCGCGCTCGCGCGCCTCGGGATTCCGGTCTTCCCCAGCGCCGCGAATTTCCTTCTTGCAGACTTCGGCGCGCGCGCGCCCAAGCTGCTCGCCGGGCTCGAAAGGCAGGGAATCCTCGTGCGTGACCGCCGGAGTGATTTTGGTCGCGTCGGCTATGTGCGTATCACCCTGGGGACCCGCGCGCAAACCAGACGATTGATTGGAGCCATCGCAAAGCTATGGTGAAGCTCAGGCCTCAAATCGTCATTTTCGACGTGGACGGCGTCCTGGTGGACGTTCGTGGCTCCTTCCACCGTTCGATTGTTCAGACGGTCCGGCATTTCACCGGATGCCGAGTCACGCACCCGGAGATTCACCGCTGGAAAAGCAAGTCCGGATACAACGATGACTGGAAACTCTCGACCGATTGGATCGCGTCGCTGGGTCGCACGGTCGGTTACGACGAGGTCAAGAAGCAGTTCGAGGAGTTCTACTGGGGCCGCAACGGCGATGGGAACGTGGCCCTAGAGCGCTGGCTGGTGCCGCGGGCGCGATTGCGGCGGTGGGCCGAGCGCGCCGAGCTGGCGCTCTTCACCGGCCGCACGCGCCACGAACTCGAGCACACCCTTGCGCATTTCAGGGTAAAGGCCTTCTTCCGCAGAATCGTCACCACAAGTGACGTTGAGCGGCCCAAGCCCCACCCCGAGGGGCTGCTGCGCATCCTCAATGGTCGCGAGCCCGCCTCGGCTCTCTATGTGGGCGACAACATTGACGACGCCTTGGCGGCACAGCACGCCGGGATCCCTTTCCTCGGCGTATTGCCGCGCGCTAGTGCGGCTCGGCGGCAGCGCGTGGCAGGCTTGCGCTGTCTGGGCGCGAAGAAGGTTCTGGGCAGCATTATCGAGCTCGAAAAATGGTGGGCGCGTTGAAGAACAGAACAGCCCGGTTCCGGCGCGTTACCACCGAGACCGACATCCGCATCCGAATCAATCTCGACGGGCGCGGCCGGGCGCGCGTGGGCACGGGAATTCGTTTCCTTGATCACATGTTGGAATTGGTCGCGCGTCACGGCGCGATGGACCTCGAGATCACTGCACGTGGCGACCTTGATGTGGACCAGCACCACACGGTTGAAGACAGCGGCATTGCCTTGGGGGAAGCCGTCCGGAAGGCGCTGGGCTCGAAGCGCGGCATTCTCCGCGCTGGTTATTTCCTGATGCCCATGGACGAGACTCTGGCCGTTGCGGCCATCGACCTGAGCGGGCGGGCTCACTGCGTCTGCCGGTGGAAACTCGCGGCGCGGCGCGTGGGCGATCTGCAGACCGAACTGCTGGAGGATTTCTTCGGCGCTTTCGCACAGGCCGCCGGCGCCAATGTGCACCTCCGGCTGCTCTACGGACGGTCGTCACACCATCAGGTGGAGGCCTTGTTCAAGGCGTTTGCGCGGGCGCTGCGATTCGCTGCCACGCGTGACCCGCAGATGAAGCGCGTGCTGCCGAGCACCAAGGGCCTGCTATGAGTGCACTCCAGGTGACGCTGATCGACTACGGCGCGGGCAACTTGCCCTCGGTCGAGCGCGCGCTGCGCCTGCTTGGCGCCGATACGCTGCGGGCCAGCGAGCCTGCGGCACTGGCCAGTAGCCGCGCGATCGTGCTTCCCGGCGTGGGTCACTTCGGCGCGCTGATGCGAGCCTTGGATAGGGGAAGGATGCTCGCACCTCTGCGCGAGGCGATTTGCGGCGGGGTCCCCTTCTTGGGAATCTGCCTGGGCCTGCAGGCGCTCTACACCATGAGCGAGGAAGACCCCAGCCACGCTGGACTGGGCATTCTCCCGGGGCGCATCCAGCCGCTGCCGAAGACCGCGAAGCTACCGCACATGGGTTGGAACCAAGTGCGCCGGCAGCGGTCGAGTGTCTTGCTGCGAAACGTTTCGGAGGACGCTTACTTTTATTTCGCACATTCCTATGCAGCACTGGAAGCAAGCCAGAGTGCCGTAGCGATCTGCGAGCACGGCGTTCCCTTTGTCGCCGCGCTGGAGCAGGGAAGCGTTCTAGCGGTGCAGTTTCACCCCGAGAAGTCGGGCGAGCCAGGGGCAAAGGTGCTCGCCAATTACCTGGAATACGCGCGGCAGAAATCTCTGGCGGGAGGGGCTGCCGGATGACTCTCGCGCGGCGGATCATTCCGTGCTTGGACACGGACGGCGCGCGTGTAGTCAAAGGCGTGCAATTCGTCGGTCTGCGTGACGCGGGTGAGCCGGCCGAGCTGGCCGCGCGCTACAACCGTGAAGGCGCCGATGAACTCGTCGTGCTCGACATCGCAGCCTCGCGCGACCGCCGGCCGACGTTTCTAGAAACCATCCGCTGCGTGGCGGAACAACTGGCCATCCCTCTCACCGCCGGTGGCGGCGTCGGCAGTCTGGAAGACGGTCGCAGCATCCTTTGGAACGGAGCGGACAAACTCACCGTCAATACCGCCGCTGTGCAACGCCCCGAGTTGATCGAGGAGTTGTCGCGCGAATTCGGGGCGCAGGCAGTGGTCTTGGCGATTGACGCACGGCGCGTTGGCGGCCCGCAGGCGAATCGTTGGGAGGTAATCTTCGGCGGAGGCCGCGAAACGACCGGGCGCGACGCCGACACCTGGGCGCGGGAGGGTGTCGAGCGCGGCGCGGGTGAAATCCTGTTGACCTCGATGGATCGCGACGGGACGCGCAGTGGATTCGATTGCGCGCTCACGGCGGCGGTCTCCGACGCGGTCAGCGTCCCGGTCATCGCCTCGGGCGGTGCGGACAGGCCGGAGGATTTCCTCTCCGTGTTCGTCGAGGGCCGCGCCGACGCAGCGCTTGCCGCATCCATTTTCCACGAAAACGTCCAGGGTTTGGGAGCGCTCAAGCAGTTTCTGGCCTCGCGCGCCATTCCCGTACGTTTGAGCAGCTGACTGAATGCGATGATCATCCCCTGCATTGATTTGCAAGGCGGCAAGGCCGTACAACTGGTCCGCGGCCGGCGACGGCGGCTGGCCATCGCGGACGTCTTCGGTCTCCTCGATCGCTTTCGTGGTTATTCGCTGCTCCACGTGATTGACCTCGACGCAGCGTTAGGGTTGGGAAGCAATGGCCACCTCGTCCGCAGGCTGTGCCAGAAGTCCACGGCGCGCGTGCGCGTCGGCGGCGGGGTGCGCACGGTAGCTCGTGCGCAACAGATCCTGGGGTGGGGAGCAGAAAAGGTCATTGTCGGCAGCGCCGCTTTCCGCAAGGGCTCGATCCATCACGAGTTCCTGCGATGCTTGGCGAGGGGAGTCGGCCGGCGGCGGATCATTCTGGCTCTGGATGCCGATCGGGGGCGCATCGTCGTGCGCGGCTGGCGGAAACAATTGTGCTTGCGTCCCGAAGAGGTCATGCCCGAGTTGGAACCCTACTGCTCGGGATTTCTGTGTACCTATGTGAATGCGGAGGGCAGCATGCGCGGCACCAACCTCGCGTGGTTTCGCGGCCTGCGTCGGGTGACGCGCCTGCCCATCACCGCTGCGGGTGGCATCCGCAGCCGGCGCGAAGTCCGCGCGCTCGAACGGCTGGGCATGAACGCCGCCGTGGGCATGGCGCTCTACTTGGGCAGGCTTTCCTAGCCAGGCTTCACTTCAGTCCTCCGACCAGATAGATCTCATTGAGGAGATGGTAGTGGATTTAGGCTTGCGGTCTCCCGCCCGGGGTCATGAGGAAGGTCACCATCGCGTTCACGTCTGCCGGGCGAATAGGCGTGATTGTCCTGAAGAGTGTGGGTCGTCCGGGGCCGCGGTCGCCGGGATCGGGTTCGGAGAAACAATCTCCTGCTGGAATGATCTCTGACTGCTGCGTGTCACAAGGCGCGAGACTCTCGCGTCCCCGCGCACAAGCTGGGCCCAACATGTATCGCAGAACGATATGATCTAAATTAGAAGACAGTTTCTTTCCAGAAGTCGCGAAGATCTGATTGCGACCGGCGGTGGGGACATGAAAGATCTAGTTTGTGCAATGAAACGACGACCTAAAAACATCGGCGGCAGAACAGGCCAAGCGCTGAGTTTTTTTATACCCGACAGGTGCTGAGTTTTTCTACACCCGACAGGTGATGCGAGTGACAGAGTGTTGGAAACTGTTGACAAATCGAGAGGTAAGGTCCTGTGCCAAATGCGGTTCTATACGTACCGGTACTATACTCTTGTGAAAGTTAATGTAGTCGTGAAATCTTTCTGTGATCGAATTACGGAATTCGCTTGACAATTTCCCCCTCACACTCCGACAATGCGCGCACCTCGCTTCAGGGCAAGCCTCGCTGTTAGGTTTGCATTCGCAAGGATGAGCCCAGCACCGTGCGAGGCAACGTCCCCGTAAGTAGAACGTAGTTCGCGGCCGGATTCGGAAAAAAGTCATGGCTTGAACGCGGCGCTACCGCTCCAGGGAGGATGGTGTGTCTCATCCTGCCTGGATGACGGGCCAGCCGGGGTAGGAAGTGGTCGCGAAGGATCAGGGCTTTACGGGATAACGCCTGAGGCGCAGATCAGTCGGATCGGATCTCCTCAGAGATTTCAGGGCTGCCTGGTGCGCAGCGGTTGAGAGCTGCGGCCGCACGGCGATCATTGGTATGGGTGTACCCTTCGCAATTGTTAATCACGCCGACCAGTACCTGATCACGGAGGGGTACGGGGACCGGCACGGGTTGCGCGCCAATCTGGGCTCGGTGGAGACCAAGTCCGCCCTGTCGTGGGTTCTCGAGCCGCACTTCATCTATGACACTCCTGTCAATCTTCGTTTCAGCGGCAGTCCGCCCGAAGCAATTTCGTGGCACCAGCCGGCCTTTTTTCAGGGTTTTTGCAGACAGCTGAAAGCGCAGATATTAGGTTGGGTTGCCACCAGACAGCAATGGTCAGAAATCCGTGGGTATGCGGATCCCCGCCGCCGGCTTCCATGGAGAGGTGGGTCGTTGACTACTCCGGGGCCCTTTTGTGGTCAGACGAAGAGGAGGTGACTCATGGCCAGTGCGCATCGGATCGTAATCTACTCTCAAGACGGCATGGGTCTGGGCCACCTGAGGAGGAACACGCTCATCGGGCAGCAGATCCTCCAAGCAGCCCCCGACAGCAACATTCTCTTGATTGCCGATTCGCCCGTTGCTCCCTTCTTTAAACTGCCCGCGGGCATGGATTTCATCAAGCTGCCTTCGATCCAGAAGATCGGTCCCGGCCAGTGGGAGGCTGCCCAACTCCAGATGAATGAGCAGGACGTGCGAAGACTGCGCATTGTCCTGCTGCGCAGCGTGCTCCAGTGCTATCAACCTGATCTTCTGTTGGTGGATCACATGCCCGTGGGCGCCAAGGGCGAACTGACCCCCGCGCTCGCGGTGCTGAAGCAGGAGCGCCCCACCTGCTCTGTCGTCCTTGGCCTCCGGGATATCTTGGATGCGAAGGACGTGATCGCGCGCGTCTGGCAGACAGAAGGAGCCTACGACGCGCTTCGCAACTTCTACGATCAGGTGCTCATCTACGGCAGCAGCCAGATTTTTGATGCGCGTAGCACATATTGCCTGCCCGTTCCGGCGCAGGGCATCCATTACTGCGGCTACGTCGTCAATCGAGGGCCGGTTCAGCCCGCAAGTCAGATCCGCCACACTCACCGCGCGGACCGCCGGAGATTGGTATTTGTTTCGGCGGGGGGCGGCCACGACGGCCACCACCTGACGCGTGCTTATGTTCGGGCTATCCGCCTTCTCGGCAACGGGGTTGACTTCATGACACTGATGGCGGTCGGCGTGAACGCCCCGCCCGAGATCACTCGAGAGTTGGAAGCAGAAGCCCGGGGGCTGCCGGTTCAGATCGCCTCCCACGTGGAGGACAGCCTCAGCTATATAGCCGCTGCTGATCTGGTCGTGTGCATGGCGGGTTACAACACGCTGTCTGAGGTGTTGCACCTGAGGAAAAAAGCCTTGGTTGTGCCGCGCGCCGGGCCGAGTGCGGAACAAACGATGCGAGCAGGGCTTTTCGCCAGCAGAGGTCTGATTGAAATGCTGGACCCGCGGGAGCTTTCTCCCGAAGCCTTGGCGCAAAGGTTGTTGGTGGCGTTGCATCGGAAGGATTTCCCCGCTCAGAACGGAGCCATCGAGATGAATGGCGCAAGCCAGGCCGCGAGCTGCCTGCTGGAGCTTCTTCGATAATGGATAGCACGGGGGCTGACTCACATCGGATTCCGACGCTCGGGTATGTGGTGAGCACGTGGCCCCGGTTATCGCAGACGTTTGTCCTTACCGAGGTCGTTGCCTTGGAACGACGCGGGGTGCGCCTGCGCATTTACTCGGTGAAGGACCCGGGCGGAGAGCCGGTTCACGCAAAAGTGGGTCAGGTCCGCGCCGAAGTGATTTACCTTTCACTCCGTCGCCACTGGAAACGGATCGTGCGCGCGAATCTACGACTTGCTTGGGAACTGCCCGGGCGCTATGTGCGCGCGCTGGTGCACGCCTTGAGCTACCGCCGGCTTGGGGTCGTGCGACGCTTTTTTCAGGCTGGCTACTTGGTTCATCTGCTGCGTCGCGATCCCGTGGCTCATCTTCATGCTCACTTCGCCACCGCGCCCGCGCTGATCGCCATGTTCACCTCCGAGCTGACCGGGATCCCGTACACCTTCACGGCGCACGCCAAGGACATCTACGTTGATACTCGGCGCGAGCTTCTGCGCGCAGAGATCGAGCGGGCGCGGGCCGTGGTGACGGTGAGCGAGTACAACCGGCAATATCTGTTGAATCAGATCAGCCCCGCTTCGAACGGCAAAATCCGTTGCATCTATAACGGGCTTGACCTCACGGATTTCAAGTTCCGCTGGCCG
The DNA here is from genome assembly GCA_041493955.1 of Terriglobia bacterium. Lineage (GTDB taxonomy): Bacteria > Acidobacteriota > Terriglobia > Acidiferrales > UBA7541 > QHYU01. The sequence continues at coordinate 2,662 of JBGPZW010000113.1, read as the reverse complement.
CGAGCCTCCGATCCGGGGCCATTAGTGATCCTCTCGGTTGCCAGGCTCATTCCCAAAAAAGGGCTCGGCGACTTGATCGAGGCTGCTGCAATCCTGCGGCGGCGCGGTCGTGCCTTCAAGGTGGAGGTGATGGGCAGCGGCCCGCTGCGAGAGGTGCTGGAAACCCGCGTTACGCAGCTCGGTTTGGGTGGCTGCGTCGAGTTTCGCGGCGCGCAGCCCCAGGAAATCGTTTCCTTCGCCTACCAGCGGGCGGCGATTTTTGCTCTTCCCTGTGTGATGACCGCAGATGGTGATCGCGATGGAATCCCGACGGCAGTGCTGGAGGCCATGGCCAGCGGTGTCCCGGCTGTCTCTACACAGGTGTCTGGCATCCCGGAGCTGATCGACTCTGGTCGTGACGGTGTGCTGGTTCCCCCGAGCAATCCGTTAATGCTGGCTGACGCGCTGGATCAGCTTCTCGGTGACCCGCAGCTCCGGGACCGCCTCGCCCGCGCCGCCCGGGACAAGGTGGAGTCGCGGTTCGTGGTCGAACGCAGTTCCAGCCAATTGCTCGAACTTTTCTCAAACGGAGCCGGCCGGTGAAGATCCTTTACATTTCAACGGATCCCGGCATTGATCTGACCGGCCAAAGTGGCAACGCCATCCATATCCGTGCGTTCGTCCGCGCAATGGCCGATCTGGGTCACCAGGTGACGCTGGTATGCAGCGCTGCCAAACCTGCACAAAGCATCGAGGCTGATTTGCATGCCACCGTGCGACTGGTGCCGCTAGCCCGATGGAATCGCGTATTGGCTCGCTTCCTGCAGATTGGCAACCGGTTCTTTGGCAGGCCCGTTCGGGAACACCCGGATCTCGTCCGAGTTCTCCACAATCTGCGCTTTGCCCGGCGGGCAGCGGCTGCGGCGCGAGAACTCGCTCCAGATTTTATCTACGAGCGCTATAGCCTGTGGGGAATGGCGGGTTTGTGGCTGGCGAGGAAGCTCGGCACGCCATGGGTCCTCGAAGTGAACGCGCCGCTGGTTTACGAACAGCAGCGATACCGTGCTGGGTTGGCTTACGCGCCGCTGGCACACTGGGTCGAGCACTGCATCTGGCGAAAAGCCGGTCTCTTGATCGCGGTTTCCGATTCGCTGCGCAGTTGGCTGCAAAAAGCCGGAGTGAACTCTGAGTTTATTCACATTCTCCCGAACGCCGTTGATCCGCGCTTGTTCCACTTGGACTTCGATGGGAAGGAAGTGAGGGAGCGTTTCCATCTCGACGGCCGCTTTGTCATTGGCTTCGTCGGCACCTTTAAGCCTTGGCATGGGGCAGACTTGCTGCTGGCAGCGTTTCAAGACCTGCACCAGGCGGATCCCTCCACCCACCTCCTTCTCGTGGGGGACGGGCCCTTACGACTACGCTTCGAGGAAGAAGTTCGGGAAACAGGTTTACACGAGGCGGTGACGTTTGCCGGGGGAGTCGCTCATCAAGACGTACCACATTATCTGGCCGCGATGGATGTCGCCATCGCGCCCTATCCGGCTCTTGAGGAGTTCTATTTCTCGCCGATCAAGCTCTTCGAGTATATGGCCGCGGGTCGAGCCGTGGTTGCGAGCCGGGCGGGACAGGTGGCTGAAATCGTCGTCGATGGGGTTACTGGCCTGCTATTCGAGCCCGGGGACCGCGCAGGTCTTGTCAGCTGCGTCGCGCGGTTCCAGAAAGACGCGGCACTTCGGAACGAATTAGGGAGGAGAGCCAGCGCCGCCTGCTCAGAGCACACGTGGAGCCAAAATGCCGCTCGGGTTATTCATTGGGTCCAGCCGCTGCTAGACCCGAACGGCTCATTATCATTTCCGGGTGAGGAGAAACGCTTGGCTCAGCGGTTCCAGGGGAATGCGGATCTGAGAAGTAAGGGAGAAAGTCGGCCATGAACCTTGCCGATGCGCTCTCGGGGCGCGCCCAGCTGGAAGGCATCCAGTGGATACTCCGCGGCGCGGAGCCGCACAAGGCGCTGCGGCACGAACTGTGCGCACTGCTCTCAGCCCCGAAATTGTTGGGGCCCTGTGAGCTGCGGCGCACGCGATTCAGGCCCGGACGCAAGCTCAGAGCTCACTTCGACGCGTACGTCCGCGCCGAGAACGGCGGCGGACCTAGTGTCCGCCCAATGGAAGTGACCTGGAGACCGTCTGGAGACAGAGGCCGGCGACATGGAGCGCCCGATCTCAGCGGGGTGCAGGCCGAGGCCGTGCGCCGCGGCGTGTCGGCACCCTTCCGACAGTTGGTGGCCGATGTCCCTGCGTGGGGTATGCATGTCCAGGTCTCGCCGCTGGATGCGCGCTTCCCCCAACTCGTTCGCGTGTCCGAACCGCGGTACGTGCGCGACATGGTGGCGGGTGCTTATGCGGCGAGTGACGTCGCGCAGGATCAAGCCCCCGCCAGTCGATACGCCGTTACGTCTATCCACTACCGCCCCGGCAGGCGCCATGTGCTGCGCTACGACCCCCTGGACGGGTCAGCGCGCGGGACCCTGTTCGCCAAGCTGTACAAGGGCGAGGACGGTGAATGGGCCTTTCGCGTGGCCGCACAGGTTGCCGAGTGGCTGGCGCAACACGGAGAGGGCGTGACCTCGGTGCGGCCGCTGGCCTACGTAGCTGAGGATGCGGTTGTCCTCTACCCGCGCATT
>JBGPZW010000164.1:0-7193 GCA_041493955.1 Terriglobia bacterium | reverse complement strand
TCCGGCGCCTTCTGGTACATCGAAAAGCCGCTGAAGGCCTCCGTGCTGCGCGCGCTGCTGGACCGCGCGCTGGGCAAACTCCGCGACCAACGGCAGGTGGCCGCGCTCACTCGGCAATTGCGCGCGGCCGGACGGCTGGGCGAACTGGTGGGCGCGTCGAAACCCATGCAGGAAGTGATGAGCCTGGTCGAGCTCGCAGCGCCTTCCTCCGCCTCGGTGCTGATTACCGGCGAGACCGGCTCGGGCAAAGAGATTCTCGCGCGCACGATCCACCGGCTTTCTCCACGCGCCGAGCGGCCCTTTGTGGCCATCAACTGCTCGGCCATTCCGGAAACGCTGATGGAAAGTGAAATCTTCGGCCACGAGAAGGGCGCGTTTACCGGCGCGGCCGAACGGCGCATCGGCTGCTTCGAGCTGGCCGACGGCGGCACGCTGCTGCTCGACGAGATCGGCGAGATGCCCCCGCCCACGCAGACCAAGCTGCTGCGCGTACTCGAAGACCACAAGGTGCGCCGGCTGGGCAGCAAAACGGAAACGCCGGTGGACGTGCGCGTGCTCGCGGCGACCAACAAGGACCCCGAACAGGCCGTGGCCAACCGGCAGATCCGCCAGGACCTCTACTTCCGCCTGAACGTCTTCCACATTCACCTACCGCCGCTGCGCGAGCATAAGGACGATCTGCCGCTGCTGATCGAACACATGCTGCGGGAGCTCAATGCCAAACACGGCAAGCAAGTGCGCGGCGTGAACACCGAGGTGCTGGACCTGTTTGCGAGCTACACCTGGCCGGGCAACATCCGCGAGCTGCGCAACGTGCTGGAGCGCGCCGCGATCGTCTGCGACCGCGAAATGATCGGCCGGCCGCACCTGCCCAGCGACTTCGGCCGCGTGCTTGCCGCCGACGCCTCAGAACTCTCCGGCTTGCGCTTCCCTGTCGGCACCACCGTGGACGCCGCCGAGCGCGAGCTGATCCTGCAAACTCTGACCTCCACCAACAACAACAAGACCCGCGCCGCCGAGCTGCTCGGGATCAGCCTGAAGACCCTGCACAACAAGCTGAAGGAGTACGAGGCGGCGGGGCGGCTGGCGCGGTGAGGACCGTCGCAGACAAGCCATGCCGCTGCGGCTGAAAACGAAGTTCACGCTCACGACGGCGCTGCTGGTGCTGGGCGTCGGCGCCCTCACCTCCCTGCTCTCGGCGAACATCCTCATCCGGCAGGTCATCCGCCAGGCCAACGACCGCGCGCAACTCGTCGCCCAGCAAGTTTTTTTGCAAGCGCAACACGCCCTACAGGATGCGGCGAAGGAGGGCGCCGCACCGGCGTCGGAGAGCCCGGCGGATCTGCGGCAGTACGTCCGGCAGACGCTGAATCAAAACGTGGGGCTGCACTCGCTGATCGACGCCGTGATGGGCTACTCGCCGCTGATTTACGAGGTGACCGTCGTCGATGGCGACGGCACGGCACTGATTTCCAGCGACCCCCGGCTCCCCGGGCGGCAGATGCTGCGCCGCAGCGAGCTGGCGCAACTGGCCGGCGGCGGTTTCCTCGAGCAGGTCCGCGTGCTGTTCGGCCAGCCGCGTGTTTACGAAGTGAGGTATGCATTCAATCTCGGCACCGAGAGCTTCGGCGAGATCCGGGTCGCCGCGGAAACCGGCTTGATGCGGAACGAAGTCCTGCCCGGCCTCCGCCGCGCCGGGTGGTTTGGGCTCGGGGCGGTGCTGCTCTCCACGCTGCTCGCGGCGCTAGTGAGCCATATTTCCCTGGCTCCGCTGGCCCGCATCTCTGCGCAACTGGACCGCATCTCGGCTGGTGAGTTCGACGCCGTGCCCGAGCCCGCGGCCGAGCCCGTCGGGCGCGGCGATGAATTAGGCCAGGTGAGCCAGAAGATCAGCCAGGTCGGGCAACAGTTGCGCGGCGTACGCGAAATCTTCAGCACGCTGCGCGAAAACTTGAACCAGATCATGTCGGGTCTTGAGGACGGACTGCTGCTGTTCACCCCGGATGGCCGCGCGGTGCTGGTGAGCCCCGCGGTGGAAAAATTCCTGGGGACGCCGGCCGATGCGCTGTTGGGCCGCCGGGTCTCCGAAATCTTCCCCGCGGGCCATCCACTGCGCGAGGCGCTGCGCATCGAGGGTGACCAGTTGCAACCGGTCGCCGCCGAAGTGGACCTCAACGGTGCCGCGAGGCCGGAGGCTTCCGGGCGGCGTGCCGGGGTGAGCGTACAGGTGATCACCGAGGGCGGCTCGCGCATGGGCGCGCTGGTGACGCTGCGCGACCTCGAATCGCTCGAGCGCATCGGCACGCAGCTCCAGGTTTCCGAGCGGTTGTCCGCGCTCGGCCGCGTGACCGCCGGCGTCGCGCACGAGGTGAAGAACCCGCTGAACTCCATGCGGCTCTGGCTCGAGAATCTGAAGGAGAATCTACCGGCCGAACAGGAGGAATCCCGGCAGGCCGTGAGGGTGCTGGACAAGGAAATCGACCGGCTGGATGGCGTGGTGAAGCGCTTCCTGGATTTCACCCGCCCCGTCGAATTACACCTCGAGGAGACCAATCTGGCCGAGCTGCTCGGCGAGCTCGTCGGGGTCGCCTCGCCGCAGGTGAAGAGCGCGGGCGTGGAAGCAGTGACGCAACTTCCCGGTGACGTGCCGCCTGCTAATGTGGACCGGCAACTCCTCCGGCAAGCCGTGTTGAACTTGGTGCTCAACGCCTTGGAGGCCATGCCGGAGGGCGGACGGCTCAGCGTGTCGCTGGCGCGGCGCGGGGAGATGGCCGAGATCAGCGTCGCCGACACCGGCCGCGGCATCGCTCCCGAACACCGCGGGCGCATCTTTCAGCTCTTTTTCACCACGCGGCCCGGGGGTAGCGGAATCGGACTGGCCAGCGCATTTCGCGTTGTCCAGCTTCACAATGGTTCGATAGACTTTGAGTCTGAGGTCGGCCGCGGCACGACGTTCCGCATCGAGCTGCCGCTGGCCCACACAGGAACCGTCTGAATGCCCAGCCGCAACATCCTGATGGGCGCGCTGCTCTGCGCCCTGGCGCTCGGCAGCGCGGGTTGCCGCAAGCGCAGCGTGCACGCCGCGCCGCCCGCCATCGTTTCCGTGCCGCCCGCCGAGCCTGAGCCTGAGCCGAAGCCTGCGGCGCCACCGGAGACCAAACCCGCGACCACTCCCGCTCCCCCGTCGGCCATCAGCGTTCCGCCGGCGAAACCCGCGCCCGCCAAACCGCGCCCGGCGCCGCCCGAGCCAATGCAACCCAAACCCGCGCCGCCGCAGCTCTCGCCGCGGCTCACCCCCGAACAACAGGCCGAAGCCGAGCGGCGCACCAACGACGACATCGCCCTGGCGGAAAAGAACTTGGTGCTGGCCGCCGGCCGAACGCTCAACTCCGCGCAGCAGGACCTGGTCGAGAAAATCCGGGGTTTTATCGGGCAGGCGCGCGAGGCCATTCGCGCTTCCGACTGGGTGCGCGCGCGCAACCTGGCGCAGAAGGCCCAGGTGCTCTCGAACGAGCTGGTCAACTCGCTCTAGGGCTTTGCCACCGAATCCGCGCCGGCGGGTCTCGCAACGCAGGAATCTTGCCGGCGCAGACCGCGCGGGCGCGGCGCTGCACAGGGCCCTGTCCTCCCGGGATTGTGCGCTGCTAGAATGAGGGCATGGCGAGCTACGACGCGGCCATTATCGGCGGCGGGATCATCGGCGGCACGATTGCCCTGGAACTGGCGCGGCAGAAGCTGCGCGTGGTGCTGCTTGACCGCCAGCAACCCGGCGGGGAAGCCTCCTGGGCCGCGGCGGGCATGCTCTCGCCCGCGCCGGATACCCCGGCCTCGATTCCGCTGGTGCCCTTGGGGCGAGCCAGCCTGGAGCTCTACCCCGCATACATCGCCACCGTCGAAGAACTCTCCCAGCGCAAAGTCGGCTACCGGCAGGAGGGCACGATCGAGGCACTGTTTGCCGGGAATGCCGAACGGGAGTTGAGCACGCTGATCGCGCTGCATCACGCCTTGGGCTTGCCGACCGAGCCGCTGCGCGTCGAGGAGGCGCACCAGCTCGAGCCGGCGTTGGGGCGCGAGGCGCGCGCGGCGGCGCTGCTGCCTTATGAAACCTCGGTAGACAATCGCGCGCTGACCGCCGCAGTGCTGGAGGCCGCCGCGCGGTCCGGCGTGGAGATTCGCGCCGGCGCCGCGGTGACCTCGGTGACGCAGCAGGGGGGCCGCTGCACCGGCGTGATCGCGGGTGGGAACGTGATCTCCGCAGCGCATGTGGTGCTGGCGGCGGGTTGCTACTCAGGCGAGATCGCAGGGCTGCGCAACTATGCGCCCACGCGCCCCGCGCGCGGGCAGATGCTGGCGCTGCGCTCCTCGACAGTGCAACTGACGCGCGTGGTGCGCTCTGAACGCGGCTACATCGTGCCGCGCGATGACGGCCGGCTCGTGGTGGGCAGCACGCTGGAGTATGCGGCTTTCGAGAAGCGGGTGACGCCCGGCGGGCTGCAGCAAATCCTCGCTGCAGTGCTCCAGATGGTGCCCGATCTGGCCAGCGCGGAGATTGTGGAAACCTGGTCAGGTCTGCGGCCTGACACGCCAGACCATCTGCCGGTGCTCGGCCCCACAGATATCGAAGGCTTGCTAGTGGCCACCGGCCACTTCCGCAACGGCATTCTGCTCGCACCGGTCACTGGAAAACTCATCCGCGAGTGGGTGACCGAACAGCGCACCTCGCTGTCTTGGGAAAACTTCAGCCCGATGCGATTTTTCGCCGCCCAGAGCAAAACGGCAAACTAAAAGGGAATGCGGTTGCGTTGCGGCTCGCGGTTGGGGGCGCCCGCCAGCGTGGAGGCGCGCCCGGGGTCGGTGAACTGGATCTTGTCAGCGTCGAGGTAGAGCGAGCGATCGAGCACGATGTCAAACGTCGTGCCGCGGGGCAGCTCGAGCTCCGGCCCACGAGTGAACAGCACGGTAGCCAGGCCCACCGCCGCGCCAATGCCCGCGCCGATGCCGGCGCCCTTGCCGCTGCGGCCGGCGATCGCGCCGATGCCGGCCCCCGCGGTGGTGGTCTTCATCACCGTACCGACGTCGCCGGCTTTGTCGGAGCCGCCCTTGACCTTGCCTTCCTCTTCCACCGATTCGTTGCCGCCGGTGCCGGCGTTGGTGGGCACGGCGTTGAAGTTCACCGTGTAGCCGTTGGGGAGAATCATGGTGGTCAGGCGCACGCGAATCTCACCGCGGCCCTTCACCTTTCCCGGGCGCTTGGCTTCGAGGATTTCACCCTGCACGTAGGAGCCGGCGGGGATCACAATGCGGTTGTCCTGGGTTATGGGGAAGAGCGTCTCGAGATAAATGGAATCGCCCGGCTTGGCGTTGCGCGTAGTGATGGCGTTGTGGAGCACCAGCGGGAGTTTCGTTCCCGCGGGCAAAACGATCCTATCCGCACGTGGCTTGAGCGCAGGCTGCGTTCCGCTAGCCGGGGCCTGTTGCACCGCAGGAGCCGGCGGAGTTGCTGGCGGCGCCTGCTGCTGCGCGGCGGCTGCGCCCGCCAGAACGAGCGAGAGCAGCAACGCCCAGAAGGGTTTGCCAACGGACGCCACGCGTTTCATCACACCCTCCCGCGGAGACCTACAAATTCCGATGCCGGGCCTGCACAGGAGGATGCTCCGGTGGCGCGGCGGTGTCAATGCTCTGCGCCAGCAGGAATTTGACCCGCGCGGCGAATGCGCATAGGCTGGGCCTCAGCGGATGGAGGAGGGAGACATGGCCAAGCTGGCGCTGGTGTACGGGATGCGGCTGTTTCCGGCTGAGGAACTGAGCGAAGTGACCGAAGCCACCATCCAGCTCAAGAACGGCCGCACGGCCCGCGTGACCATGCACCTGATCGAGGGCAGCAAACAAGAGATCGAAAACACCCTCCGACAATCCATCTCCGCCTTTTTCGAGCTCTACCCGGAAATCTAAGAGAAAAACGCAGGGGCCACAAAGGGCGCAAAACAAGGTAGGAGAAAACGAAGCAGAGGCCCTCAGCGGTTTCCGAAGTTTTCCGGATCGAAGTCGGCGCCGCCGGCCGGCGCGCCCGAGATCAGCACAACGGACTGACCGGTCAGCTCAAACCGCTTGCGGCATTTGCGGCAGGCCACCAGCTCATCCACACGGACCATGTAAGAGCGGGCGTTCTCGAAACGTTTGCGGTCTTCCTCGTTGGCGCCGCGGGGCAGCTCGTTCTTCTTGGTGCGCACAATCCAACGGACCGGATAAGAGTCTTCCCTGCGGCAACTCGGGCACATCAGGGTGAGGTTCTTGGTCTCCTGCTTTTCGGTATAGAAGTTGCGTTCGTCCATCAGTTTTGTTCGCTTTCGCCCGATGCGGGCCGCGCCGGCGAGCCGCTGCCGTCCATCCGGTCAATTGTAACAAACTCGAGGCCCGCGCCGAGCCAGCGCGGCAGCCAGTACTCCAGCGCGGCGACGGTGTGGCGGCGGTCGCCGCCCAGAGCGCGGTGGTTGCCGTCGTGCAGCACGAGGATATCGCTACCACGCACTGGGCGCAGCCGCTCGATCAGGTGCGCCGCAGGCTGGGGTTTCCAGTCACCCACAATCACCGACCACATCACCACGGCCTGGATTCCCTGTCCTCGCACTACGGCATCGAGCTGCGGCCCGCGATAGCCGTACGGAGGGCGCATCCACAGCGGGGCGCGACCCAGGACTTCGGCGATGGACTCCTGGCAGCGCGCCAACTCTTCCCGGATGCGCGCCCTCGAAAGCCAGAAGAGGTTCGGGTGCGTATCGGTGTGGTTGCCGATCAGGTGGTCGCGCGCGGCGATTTCCCGAACTAGGTCGGGACATGCACGCACGAACCGACCGACAAGGAAAAAGGTTGCGCGCACTTGATGCTGTTCGAGCAGGTCGAGCAGCCGCGGGGTGATGGCCGGATTCGGCCCGTCATCAAAGGTGAGGGCGAGCGTCCGAGTGCTGCCGGTGCGCCGCAGGGTGGGGCCAAACAGTTGCGCCGAGGGTACCATGGCGCCCCAGGAGGCGAGCCCCGCCCCAGCAGCGGCGAGAGCGGCGGGCACGGCAATCGGCCACGGGTTCATGAGAATTGGCGCGGGACGCCGGCAATCGCAGGCCTGGTCCGCTAGCGCCCATTTTCGCATGCCGCCCGGGGCCTTGCCAACGCCGCACCAAGTTGGTAACCCTCGGACG
>JBGPZW010000193.1:0-5347 GCA_041493955.1 Terriglobia bacterium | reverse complement strand
ACTTCGCGGACGCGATCCAGAATGGGCTGCCAGAAATCGCCCAGCACGACGAAGGGCTTCCCCAGCATCACCGCTTTGTTGAGCATCTCCCAGACCGTGGCGAGTTCAACCAGGGTGCCGGTGCCGCCTTTACAGGCGACGTAGGCGTCACCACGGCGGATCAATTCAAACAGGCGGTCTTGCCAGGTCGCGACGCGTACCTCTTCATCCACCCAGGCGTTGGTGCGCGAGCGGAAGAATTCAGCCGTAACACCGACCGTGCGGCCGCCAGCTTCTTTGGCGCCGCGCGAGGCCGCCTCCATCACGCCACCGTAGCCGCCCGTGCACACCGTGAAACCCTGGCGAGCCAGCGCAGCGCCGAGCGCACGGGCCTCTTCGTAATCGGCTTCGCCCGCACGCGGGCGGGAGGAGCCGAAGAGGGTGACGACCCTTACCAGAGTAGCAGTCATGCGAAGGAAAACCCTCCAGAGGAATTACTTCCGGCAAGGCCGGAATCCTCGATCGCTGCGCTCGGAATCAGCTGAGACACAGCATCAGTGCTTTCTTGCCGGCGGAGAGGCCTCGGACGCACGCGCCGGCACGCCCAACTCCTCGATCATGGCCACGCAGATGGCGTCAATCACGCCGTTGGCGTCGCGGCTGCGCAGCAGATAGTTGTTGCCGAAGATCGAGAAGACCAGTTGCGCGCCATGCAACGTCGTCGCATAGCCAGAAAGTGCGTTGACGTGCTCGAGCGTGCCGGTCTTCGCCCAGATGCGCCCGGCCGCAGCCGTGTTTTTCATGCGGTCCTCGAGCGTGCCATCCTGGCCCGCGACCGGGAGCGTGGAGCGAAACGTCTCCGCCCAGGGCTGCTGGGCGACGTACTGGAGCAGCTTGACGGCCGCTTGCGGGGTCACCAGGTCGCGCCGCGAGAGGCCCGAGCCATCCGAGAGCGCGACGTCGCCTTCCTCGATCCCCGCGGACTTGAAAAAATCCTGCGCGAACTTCAGCGCGTCCTCGGTCTTGACGGCACCGGCTTTTTCGCGCGCCGCCGTGCGCAGCAGAAGCTCGGCGTGCAGGTTGACGCTCATCTTGTTGACCAGGCGAATGGCGTCGGCCAACGGCAACGAGACGTGTTCGGCCAGCACTGTCACCGCGTCGGAAGTCGCCTCCGGCGTGTGCCGCGCGCGCGCCTCGCCGTACACGCGCACGCCGCGCGCCTCGAGCAGCCGCTTCAGCAGCGCCGCGGCGTGCTCAGCCGGCTCTTCGACTGCGAAGGTCAGCGTGTGCGGCTCGGCGGCCGCCGGGATGGTGCCGCGCACCAGGAACACGCGCGAACCCGGGTCGCGCACGACCTCGAGCTTGCGCTCGGAGCCTTTCGGCCCGGTGCGGACTTCGCTTTGAATTTTGTAGTAGGCGGCCCAGGGCTCAACACCGAACCAGGCCGGATCACCCTCATGCTCGCCGGGGCGCAACTCGAGAACGATCGTGTTGTCGTTGACCGCGAGCGCCGAGACCGCGGCGCCGTAGCTCCACATCATGTCGTCAATTGTCCAGCCGGAGGGAAAGCGCTCGACGGCGAAATAGCTATCGTCAGCGATGATGTCACCCGCGATCTGGCTGACGCCGCGGGCAATCAAGGCGTCGGCCAGCTCGGCCAGAACTTTTTCCGGCGGGCCGTCGTGCTCGACCTTCTGCGCAAACGGAAACTTGCGGTTGGAAAGATTCGGGTCGCCGCGGCCCACCAGCACTAGATCACCCTCCAGCCGGCCGGAGCGCCGCAGCACCCCATGCGTCTCGAGTGTGGTGCGGAAGCGGTAGTCGGGGCCGAGCGTAGCCAGGGCTAGGGCAGTGGCGAAGAGCTTGGTGTTCGACGCGGGCATGAAATAGCGCTGCGGGTTGAGCGCAAAAAGAACCTCGCCCGTTGCCGCTTGGGTGACCAGCACGGCCCAGGTGCCTTTGTCAGCCCGGGCTTCGGACAGTGTGGCCTCCACGCGCCTGCGGAAGGCGGCCACGTCGGCGCGGGGCTTCGTTTCGGCCGCGGACTTCGCGGCCGCCGGCGGCGCGGGCGCTGGGGTCGCGGGCGGCTTCTGCTGGGCCGACGCGGGCCCTGCAAGTGAGAGCAGAAAAAGCGCAGCCGCCACCAATCGAGAGCGAGGCGGGTGTCGATCGCAATGCATCGGTTCTCCCCGTCAAAAAGGGCGGGCGCAGAATTATAGTCCAATCCGCCCGTGGAGAACCGCCGGGATGACGCGCCGGTGCGGCCAACCCGCGCGCGGCGGACCTGCATCTCCCCTGCGTCAACATTGCGCCCGGCCCGCAGAAGCCCTATGATGTTGCTGCCAGCCCGAAAAGGAGAAAAATGAAGAGAGTTCTGCATCTGTTGCTTGCCACGGCGCTGATTGCCCTGCCCCTGGGGGCCAAAGAGAGCAAGGAAGAGGACCGCCTGGAGAACTCCGGCCGAGTCCTGAACGAGATCTTGAACATCCCCGACGATATCCCGCAGGACCTGCTCGACAAGGCCGAGTGCGTCATCGTGTTTCCTTCAGTCCTGAAGGCCGCCTTTATCGTGGGCGGAAGCTACGGCCGCGGCGCAATGACTTGCCGCACCGGCGAGCACTACACCGGTCCCTGGAGCCCTCCCTCGATGATGGCGCTCGAGGGCGGAAGCATCGGCCTGCAGATCGGCGGTGAGGCCACCGATTTTGTCCTGCTGGTGATGAACCCGCGCGGCGCCGACGCCATCATCTCCAGCAAGGTGAAGCTGGGTGCAGACGCTTCCGCGGCGGCCGGCCCCAAGGGTCGCACAGCTCAGGCCGAAACCGACGTGACGCTGCGCTCCGAGGTGCTGACCTATTCGCGGGCGCGCGGGCTATTTGCCGGCGTGTCGCTCGAAGGCTCGACGGTGCGGCCCGACGGCGATGCGAACCGGCGCATCTATGGCCGCGAGATCAAGACGCGGGAAATCCTCCGCTGGGGCAAGGTGGCGGTGCCGCCGGCGGGGCAAGAGTTGGTCTCGTTGCTGACCAAGAAATCGCCCAAGAACCTCTCCGACCCGAAATCCCTGCAGTAAAGCGGAAGTCCATTCTCTGGCCAGGCCGTTGGTCCACCCCGGCCGCGCCGGGGTGTCTGCTCTCGGCAGAGATGTGCGGCAGAATTCGGAGGGCAGGCTAAGTCTCGGGCTGCACCACGAAGAATTCATTCACCTGGAAGCAAAATGAATCACCGCCGAGTTCGCCGGGGCGGATGGTCGCCCTCGACTCCGGTGGCGTTTCGACGCTTTCGCTATCGCAGGCATACAGCTCGACCGGGCCGAGCTTCGCGGTAGCCTCGGAGAGATAGGCGGAGAGGCGCCGCACAGACTCCTGGCCGGCAGCCAGCGCGACCGGATCTTCCTCGATGCCGTTGAGGCGCAGCAAGCCGTAGCTGAACCCGCACCCGCAGCCTTCGTGGGCTCCCGCGGAGTAGATGTGCGGCTTCGTGAAGTGCTTTCGCACGCTCAACTCAGTCGGCTGGATCCGCCGGATGTAAAAGGCGGGGTGATGTTCGTCCCAGGCAATTTCCGGCAGGGGCTGGTCTGCAGCGATGTAAACAGCCAAGCACATCGGATCTCACCTGCGGAGAAAGCTTTGGAATTCGCAATTCTGCAGCGGAGCGATTCTACCAACAACCCAGCCTGTGGCCCTAGCGGAGCGGCGTGAGCGGCGCGCGGTTGACGCGCAACTCGAACAGATCAGGGCGCGAGTAGTAGCCGCCAACGTCGAGCACGAGTTTCTCTTCAGCCACGCGATCGAGGTCCAGCTCGGCAGTCAGCATCTCCTCCCGGCCGCGCACCGGCTTGATGACGTAGGCGCCGTCGGGGCCGATTACCGCGTCGCACCAGAGCGGATAGACAGGCAGCCAGGTTTCGGGATAGGCCAGAAGTTGCGCGCCGCAGCGGCCGGCTTCAGCAATCCATTCACACGCTTTCGCAACACAACCTGCCAGGTCGAGCACCACGGGTGTCGCCTGTGCCACCGCTACATTCAGCTTCATCGTTCCCTCCGCGAAGGATTCTACACACCCGGCCCACTTGAAGAGTGCGGATACTTACCGTACTCTCACTCTTTTGACGTTTCGCGCTTCCAGGAGACTGTGTGGCCTGTCCTATCTGCAACACGCGCAAACCCAGACGGTTCTGCCCGGCCAAGGGTGAGAAGATCTGCGCGGTCTGCTGTGGGACCGAGCGCGAGGTAACGATCGACTGCCCCGCGGACTGCGCGTACCTGGTTGCCGCGCACCGCTACGAAGAGGAACACCGCAAGCCCGTCCCGACCGAGGAGGTGCCCTTCGCCGACGTGCGCTTCTCGCCGGACCTGATTCACGAGCGCCGCCCGATGGTTTCTGGCCTCGCCTTCACCATACTGAAGTTCGCCGCCGCGCAGCCTTCGCTGGTGGATACCGACGCCGTGGCGGCGCTCGCTGCGCTGGCGGAGACTTATCGCACGCTGGGCTCCGGCATCTACTACGAGAAACCGCCCGCCGCAGCGTTGCCTCACGCCCTGTACGGCGAGCTCGCGAAATCCATCGAGGAGCTCAAAAAGCAGGAGGCCGAAAGCGCCGGCTTCACCACAGTGAAGGACTCCGAGGTCTTCTATCTGCTGGTCTTCCTGGCGCGTGTGGGCCGGGCGCGCACCAACGGTCGCCCGCGCGCCCGCGGCTTCCTGGAATTCCTCCGCGCGCAGTTTCCCAAGACCGCCGCGGAACCCGAAGCCCCGCGAATCATCATGCCCTGAGCAGGACGGAGAACCCCAATAGAGGGGCCGCCCAGAACTCCGGGCGGCCCTCTTATTTCTCGGGCGTTTCAGCGCGCGCAGGCGCAGGAGCGGAGCGCCGCGGCTTGCGGCGGAGCACCGTCGGCGGTGTTGCTGGCGTTGACAGGCCAGGCCAGCGGCAGTTGAGGCGAGCGCCAGGCGAGGCCATCCGGCGCGTAGGGACGCGAACTCAAACCATATTTCGCGCGGAGTTGCGCGATGCGCTGGTCGATCTTGCGGCGGTATTCCTCCGGCGCGTAGCCGGAGTGCGCGTACCAGTCGCGGTACTGGCGCGCGAGCCGGGGAAATCTCTTTTCCATGAAGGGCAGGAACTGTTTCTGCGCCGAGGGCATCAGGAAGAGCACGTTCGCGCCCAGCCACTGCGCGCCGGCGTCGCGTGCAGCGGAGGCCAGCGCGTCGAGGTCGGCTTCGCGATCGGTGAGCCCGGGGAGCACCGGCATGGCGAAGACGCCCACGGCCAGGCCGGCATCGGCCAGCGCGCGCACGGCGGCCAGGCGCAGGTCGGGGCGCGGGGCGCGCGGCTCGAGCAGGCGCGCCAGGCGCGGCCGCAGCGT
>JBGPZW010000083.1:0-14761 GCA_041493955.1 Terriglobia bacterium | reverse complement strand
GAAAATCGGAGAAAGGAACCGGTGCCGAAGAACAAAACAGGGATGCCCGGGGCGCCTGATTCCACTAGGTCCCGTCGTTGTTTCACTCTCGGCAGCATCCGCATCTCAAAAATCACCCGTTCTTCAGCACCCTGCTAAGGCTCAAAAGGAGTCGCGAGTATTAGAGCACGCTTGTAGCCGTTCAGATTCAAAGTGGAGCTAACTCTGGGCCGTGCCCGCTTCGGGTTGTGCCCACAGTTTCATGCCTGCCAGATTGACGCTGACCGTTTCCGCAGCTCATCCTCACCAGACGAAGGTGACGAGTCATCTCGGGCGCTTGTTTTCAGCTAAGCTATACTGACCCTTCGGCTCTCCTCCAGATGATTTGGATAGGAGCCCTTCGCCATTTTGAGTTATATCTCAAAACGGTCTGACGAAATGAATTACACTCAAGACCAACTTCGGATGAAGATCGACAAGATTCCTGCATTGGCGTGGTCTTGTCTGCCAGACGGCACCACCGAATTCCTCAACCACAGGTGGCTCGACTACACGGGTCTCTCGATGGAACAGGTACTGGGCTGCGGATGGAAAGCCACAATTCATCCCGACGATTTAGGGAAGCTAATAGACATGTGGCTAGGCCTTCTTGCTTCCGGAGAACCAGGTGAAGGAGAGGCGCGGCTGCGACGTTTCGATGGGGAGTATCGCTGGTTCCTGTTTCGCGCCGTGCCGCTGCGAGACGAGAGACTGCAATAAGAACTAGCTCTTTGCGGAAACCGCATGGCGAACATCTGGAGGTCTCCGTGTGACGAAGCGGCCATCCAGGCCGGCGTGTTTGAGCGTACTTGCGCCGGGAGCGACCTCTGGGTGCTCGCGGCGACCATCCTCGGTTCGAGCATGGCTTTCATCGACGGGACGGTCGTGAACGTAGCTCTCCCGGCATTGCAATTTGATTTGCGGGCGACGATCAGCGAGGTTCAATGGGTGGTCGAGTCCTACGCTCTCTTTCTCGCTGCGCTGCTTCTCGTTGGCGGATCGCTCGGCGATCTCTACGGTCGCCGAAAGATGTTTGCGATCGGAGTGATTCTTTTCGCGGTCGCGTCGGCGTGGTGTGGTGTTGCCGGTAACATCGGGCAGCTCATCATAGCTCGGAGCCTGCAAGGCGTCGGGGGAGCGTTCCTCGTACCAAACAGCCTCGCTCTGATCAGTGTCTCTTTTTCCCCCGAACAACGTGGCCGCGCCATCGGAACGTGGTCTGGTTTCACAGCGATTACAACCGCCATTGGCCCCTTGCTCGGAGGGTGGTTCGTGCAGCACGCGTCATGGCGATGGGTGTTTTTCATTAACCTGCCCCTTGCGTTGGCGGTTGTGGCGCTGACGACCTGGCGCGTCCCAGAAGGTGAAACCAAGAATGAAGGCCTGAAACTGGATTGGTTCGGCGCTCTGCTGATCACAACTGCCTTGGGAGGCATTGTTTACGCATTCATCGAATCCGCACCGAGAGCAGGTCTGATCGGCGTCGTCGCCCTGATCGCTTTTGTGATCCTAGAGGCGCGCTCGTCGTCACCCATGCTTCCGCTCGCACTTTTTCGCTCGCAGAACTTTAGTGGAGCGAATCTATTAACGCTCTTTCTCTACGCCGCGCTGGGCGGCATACTGTTTTTTCTTCCGCTGAATCTCATACAGGTGCAGGGCTACACCGCGACCGAAGCAGGTGGGGCGATGCTCCCACTTATCGTATTGATGTTTCTCTTGTCGCGTTGGTCGGGTGGACTTCTCACACGCTACCGTGCCAAGCCACTGTTGATGATCGGTCCTCTTATTGCTGCGACTGGCTTTGCACTATTTGCGAGACCTGGCATTGGTGGTCCTTACTGGACGACATTCTTCCCTGGCGTAGTTGTGCTCGGGTTAGGCATGGCGATCAGCGTTGCGCCGCTTACAACCACCGTGATGGGCGCGGTTGACCAGAAGAGGGCGGGTGCAGCCTCGGGCGTCAACAATGCGGTCTCGCGCATCGCCGCCCTGCTCGCGATCGCCGTTCTTGGACTGGTCTTGAGCAGCGTCTTCAATCGCGCCCTCGACCAACGCCTACATTCGCTATCCTTGCCAGCTTCAGTTCGGAGGGAGATCGATTCGGAGCGGCCAAAACTTGCCGCCGCTGAAACGACCGATAGCTTTGGCCGCCGGGCTATTGAAGAAAGCTTTGTCGCAGGTTTTCGCGTCGTCGCGTGGGTCGCAGCCTTCCTCGGTTTGGCAAGTACGTTGAGCGCCGCCGTGCTGATCAAAAATGAACCGGAAGAAGAGCACTGAAGGAGCAATATTGCGATTCTTGTGTCATCTGTCTCGCTTGTCTTGGATGCGAGAATTCGTTCTCCTTCCCGTGAGGGCGGGGATCAAGAAAAACGGCTCCGCATTTCTTGCAAGCGACACCAGACAGGGCACTTAGGTTTTTCAGCATGTCGGCTGTTAATCGAATGTTTGGGGCAAGAATCACGTTCGATACAAGTTCGGCACAACTGAGGGTGAGATTTCGGGAGAGAGAACCTGGGCGATTAACGCGCTAACTCTAACGACGCCGGCCATTGCAAGAGTGTTTTCTTTGCATGATCACTGGGTTCGAGCACACTTCTTCGCCGGCGCACGAACCGTGTCCCTCCGTATCCCTTTTGTTCACCTGTGTCACCCTAACTTTCTCAGCCTGTTTCCGTTCATCAGCTCGGTGTTGCCCACCAACCATCTCTTCGGTCACGATCAACCATGATGAGTTATTCGGACTCCCCTTGGGGAGGCGGGTAGCTTAATCACTCGGCCGGTGACTGTTCCGCACCATAGCGCGTTTCAGGCATCCCCGCACAGGCATCACCGTTTTTCTGACGCATCTGTCCACGACGACAGAACTCGTTATAATCAATCTGATCGCGCAACATGCTCCACAGTTGGATCCCGAGTTTGCGAGCGACGGCCACTCTCGCCTTCCCCAGACCTTTCTGGATCAACTTGCGGCGGTAGAAACGCTGCAGCTCCGGATCCCGGCGTACGGCGTGTACCGCCACCTCACACCACAGAAACCTTAACAGCGGATTGCCTTGTTTGCTCAGCCCGCCGAGCCGCTCCAGGCTTTCCTCGCAGCACTGCTGCACGTATTCAGGCCGCCCGTTGACGCCCTCCCACGCGCCCGGATCGCTGCGCACGGCACCAAACTTGGTGGCGAGAATCAATTGGTCGTGCCGCCCGCGAATCGCCTGGCCGAACAACTCTTCGTTGTGCCCCAAGCCATAGACGTTGGCCGTATCGAGGAAGTTGACGCCGCGGTCGAGTGCGTGCCGGATTGTGGCCACCGACTCGCTGTCATCGTGCGGCCCGTAGAACTCCGACATGCCCATGCAGCCCAGGCCCAGAGCGGACACCACGAGTGGGCTGCGGCCGAGCCGCCGGCGCAGCACTGGGCCGGCCGGCTTATTCTGTGCGGTAGCCATGTTGTCCCTCCCTCAGTCTGTGCCGTAGGCGTAGGGGGTGGCGCTGATCGAAAACACCTCGCCGGAAGATGATTCTGCCTTGTGCGCGGCCTTGCGGCGCAGGCGCGGAGCCAGCCGCTCGGCCAGTTTTTGGCGCGCCCGCCACAACCGCGCCTTAAGCGTGTTTTCCCTCACGCCGAGTTCTTCCGCGGCTTCTCCTGTAGAAAGCCCTTCGACCTCTCGTAGGAGGAATGCGGAGCGCAGTAGCGGTGAGAGGTCTTCCAGATCTTCCTCCACGAACTCGCGCAGCTCTTTGCCCGCATAGACCTGTTCGGGATTCGGTCCCTCGTCGGCGAACCGCTCGGCGAGCGGCAGCTCATCTTCCCGCGGCGGCTCGTCGAGCGAGACGGCCGGCCGGGCGCGCTGGCTGCGTCGGCGCATCAGCGCGGCGTTGATGACGATGCGCGTCAACCAGGTGGAAAACTGTGAGCGGCCCTCAAACCGCCGCAGGTTGCGGTAGGCGGCGAGCAGGCCCTCCTGGAGCGCGTCTTCGGCGTCCTCGGGATTGCCCAGCACGCCCAGGACGGTCTGGTAAAGGGCGCTGTTGTGGCGCGCAAACAGGGCCTCGAGCGCGTCCGGGTCGCCGCGTAGGCCCCGGTAAATCAGTTGGGCGTCGTTCAGGGTGGACGTGCTGTGTTGCGCGTGCGAATCGCTCTTCGATTGCATGGTACCCTCCTGATTGGAACCACTCGCCGAATCGCGGGCCGGAACCGCCGAGGCGGGGCCGGCCCCGACTGCTCAGTGCACCGGCACGGCCCCTACCTGCGGCCTCGACTTCTTCATCAGCAGCATCAGCGGGATCACGGCCAGGAAAATGATGCCCAACAACCAGAAGTTGTCCACAAACGCGAGCATCGCCGACTGCCGCTGCACGATCCCATAAAGCATGCCGTGCGCTTGCGCCAAAGCCTGTGCGGCGCTCGAGCCCTGCGCCATCAACTGCGCCGAGGTCCCGGCCACCATCGAGCGGTATGCCGGATTAGACGGGTCCAGATGGCTGGTCAGGTTGACCTGATGGAACTGCGCGCGGCGGTCGAGCAGCGTGGTCACCGTGGCGATGCCGACGCTGGCGCCGAGGTTGCGCGCCAGGTTGATCAGCCCCGTGCCGCTGTTGGTCTTTTCTCTGGGCACGAAGGCAAATGCCGCGACGTTGATCGGGATGAATAGGAACGCCAGGCCCAGCGCCTGGAACATTCGGCCCAGAACCGCGGTGCGGAAATCAATGTTCAGATTCCAGTGCGCCATGCTGAAGAGCGCCAATGCATTGATCACAGCGCCGAAGATGATAAGCCAGCGCGCTTCGATCTTGGAAACGAGCACGCCCACAACGGGCATCATCGCCATGATGACCAGTCCGCCCGGGGAAAGCGCCAACCCGGCAGTTTCAGCCGGGTAGCCCATCAACGTCTGCATAAGCTGCGGCAGAAGCACCGTGCTCGCATACAACACGAAGCCGAGGAAGAACATGCTGATCGTCGAGAGCGCGAAGTTCCGCTCTCCGAGCATCCGCAGGTCTACCACGGGCTCGCGCTGTCTCAGTTCCCAGATCACCGCCGCCACCAGGGCGACCATCATCGCCAGGAAGAAGAACCAGATGAAATTCGAGCTGAACCAGTCCTCGCGCTGGCCCTTGTCGAGCACGATCTGCATGCTGCCCAGGCCGAGGCTTAGTAGGCCGATGCCGATGTAGTCTATCTTCACGCCTGACCGGAAGCCCTTGCGCTCCATGTAGGGCGGATCGCTGATCAGGGCTGACGTAAGCAGCAGCGAAAGTATTCCTACTGGAACGTTGATGTAGAAAATCCAATGCCAGCTATAATTGTCGGTGATCCATCCGCCGAGCCACGGCCCGAGCGTGGGCGCCACGACCACGGCGATGCCGTAGACCGCGAAAGCCATGCCACGCTTGGCTGGTAAGAACGTGTCCGCCAGGATGGCCTGTTCGCTCGGCTGCAAGCCGCCGCCCCCGGCGCCTTGCAGGATGCGGAAGAACACCAGCATTCCCAGGCTTGGGGCCAGACCGCACAGGAACGAGCTCATCGTGAACAGTACGACGCAGGTCATGTAGAAGCGCTTGCGGCCGATCATAGAGGAAAACCAGCCTGAAAGCGGCAGCACGATCGCGTTCGACACCAGATACGAAGTCAGTACCCAAGTGCTTTCGTCTACCCCGGCCGAAAGGTTGCCAGCGATGTGCGGCAGCGCGACGTTCGCGATGCTCGTGTCGAGCACCTCCATGAATGTCGCCAGGGTGACCGTGACGGCGATTACCCAAGGGTTGACCTCCCCGTTTTCTGTGCGCAGTTTGGCGAGCAGGTTCTTCATCACTATCCCCCGGCAATCGCCCGTTGGCTCCTCTAGTGCTCACCGCGTGATGATCGTCGCGCCCACGTTCATGCCCGGTCGCAGAATAGCTTTATCCTCGGGAACGTGGTCGAGCACGATCTTCACCGGGATCCGCTGCACGACTTTTACGTAATTACCGGTGGCATTTTCCGGTGGCAGCAGGCTTAGGCGCGCGCCGGTGGCGCCGGCGATCGAATCCACGTGGCCGGTGAGGGTCTTGCCGTACATGTCCACTTTGACCTCGGCCCTTTGCCCGGGTCGCACGTGGGCAAGCTGCGTTTCCTTGAAGTTCGCTGTCACCCAGACGTTTTGGAGCGGCACGACCACTAGCAGCCCCTGTCCCGGCTGGACAATCTGTCCGACTTCAACTGATTTCCGCGTCACCACGCCGTCCACCGGCGCGATGATGGTGGCGTAGCTCAGTTGTAGCGCGGCTGCTTCACGCGCGGCGCGCGCGGAAGCCACCCCTGCCGATGCCGCCGATGCTTCGGCCGTGCGCATGTTCACTTGTCTGAAATTGGCGCGTGCCTGCGAGATGCCGGCGCGGCTCTCGTCGACTCGCGCCTGGGCCGCCAGCTGCGCAGCGCGGGTGATCTCGACGTTCTTCTCGGCCTGCGCCAGCTTTTCCTGGTCGGCTTTCTGCTCGCTTTCGGTCACACGCGACGCGGCGACGAAGCTATCGAACTCCTGTTTCGAGATTTCGGCTTTGGCGGCGAGCGGGCGCATGCGCTCGAGGTCCGCACGAGCGCGGTCGTTGCTGGCCTGACGCTTTTCCACGTTGGCGCGGGCATAGGCGAGGTCGGAGCTGGTGGCCTGCTCGTAGGCCAGCCTGGCGCGGGCGTAGTCCGCTTCGGCCGAGGCGAATTGTGCGTCGGCGTTGGAGCGGCCGCTCTCCGCGAGTTCGCGTGTCCACGGCACGCCCACGTGCGCCGAGCCTGCCTGGCCCTCGGCCAGGGCCAGCGCCGCGCGCGCCTTGTCCAGGTTGGCCTGGGAGTCCCGCGGGTCGATGCGCACCAGCACTTGGCCCGCCCTGACCGGCTGGTTGTCGTCCACCAACACTTCGGCGACGTTGCCGTAAATCTTCGACGCCACCGGCGCGATGTGGCCGTCCACTTGCGCGTCGTCGGTGGATTCCCTCCTGCTGTAGTAGAAGAAGAGCAGCGCAAGCGCTAAGACCGAGAGCGTCGCCGCTCCGAAAATGGCGCCCCGCACACGGGGATTGGACCAGCCGCCGCTCCAGCCTTGCTTTGGCGGCGGCTCCGGAATGTGCGGCACCTTGTCGAAATTTTCGAACCCGAGTTCGATCTCAACACTAGTCATGGTCCTCACCTGGGATCTTCATTTCACGTAGAGCGATTCCATCTGTCCGATCGAATGGGCCAGGTCGGCGCGCGCCTGGTTGTAGCGGTAGAGAGCGGCGATCTGGTTGTCGTTGGCGCGGGCCAGGGCGTCCTGCGCGGAAATGACTTCGATGTTGTTGGCCACGCCGGCCTCGAAGCGGTCGCGCGCCTGGCTGACTTCCTCCTGGGCAAGTTTCATGCCCAGGTTAGCCACGTCCACTTCATTGCGCGCCGAGTCCAGATTGGCCACGGCCGTCTTGACCTCAAGCGCAATCTGGTTGCGCAAATCGTCGCGCTGCTGCGCAAACTTTTTCAGCTCCAGGTCCGCCCGGGTGATTTCCGCGCGGATGCGCCCGCCGGTGAAGAGCGGCATCCGCATGCTGACTTGGTACTGGTAAGTCGGGATGGAGCTCGGCGCCGAGAGGCCCTGGTACGCCCAGGCGCCGTCAGAGCGGGCCGCCGGTAGGCGCGATTCGCTCGCGGCGCGCTTATCGTAATAGGTCGCTCTTTCTCTCGCACTCAGCTCCCGCATCTCTGGTCGCGCGGCATAGGCGCGCTCAAGGCTTTGCTCGACGCCGAATCCAGGCGTCTCGAAGAAACTCAACTCATCGCCGAGGTCGATGGTCTGCTGCGGGTCCAGGTTCAGCAACCGCACCAGGCCATAGACCGCGGTCTTCCGCGCCGTCTCCGCCACGATCAACCGCTGCTTTTCGTTCTGCAGCTCGACGTTGGCGCGCAGCGTGTCGATGCCCGTGCCCACGCCGCTCTTCTGCAAATCGGCCGCCTGGTCATACAGCGCCTGGGCCAGCTCCACAC
This sequence comes from Terriglobia bacterium, assembly GCA_041493955.1. Classification (GTDB taxonomy): domain Bacteria; phylum Acidobacteriota; class Terriglobia; order Acidiferrales; family UBA7541; genus QHYU01. The sequence continues at coordinate 6,759 of JBGPZW010000083.1, read as the reverse complement.
GCGATTGCGCCGCACGCACATCGGCCACGGCCCGCAGGCAGCCCAAGTATTGTGAGACCACCAGCAACACCACCTGCTCGCGCGCCGACTGCCTCTGCGCGTCGCTGGCGCGCACGTTCTCGCGAGAGGATTGCCAGCGGCGCCAGAGCGTCAGGTCCAGCAGGGGCATCCCGAATTGCGGGCCTGCCTGGAAGACCTGGAACGGCCCAGCGTGCTGCGGAAAGCCGGGGATGCGCCGGCCGAGATTGGCTTCGAGGTTCTCCCGCAGCACCCTGTCACTAATCTCCAGACTTGCCTGAGGCAGCAGCGCCGACAGCGCAATGTTCTTGTCCTGGCCGCTCTGTGCCTGGTTTAAGATGGCGATCTGCACCTGCGGGTTCTGTCTGAGGGCTAGAGAAGCCGCTTCGCGGAGCGTCAACCGCACCGGCGCTTTTACTTGAGCGCGCAGGCTTGCACTAGAAACCAGTGTCGCAACACAGAGGAGAACGGCCAACGTCTTCTTCCCCGCCCCCCCGTGGTTCTGCTCGCAGGCGGAGGCGGGTTTTTGGCTGGTGATTTCCGCCACGATTGCCCGGGTCATGCAACCCGTCGCCACCAGTTCTGCTCCCTGTCGATGCATCTGGGCCAGCAGCCCTTTGCCGGCAGCGTCAATGAAACTCACCGCCTGCAGGTGCACACGGATGGCGGGTTGCGTTTCCCCAGTGGTCTCTGCATGCCAGCACTGTTCAAGCTCTCCCACCCACGGACCTGCAAGCTTACCTTCCAACACTAGGGTGGTTTTTCCAGCTTCCTTATCTATCGTGATCTTCAGCACTTGAATTCCTTCGGCGCAGCCTAAGACGAATGCATGCTGACCGCCAGAAGCTCTCGATCCTATGTGTATCCAATAACTCCAGATTTTACATACTCTTAATGCTGTTCTTTAACTGAGTGACGGGACCCCTGTGCTCGCGGTGACGATTGAGTCTTGCCGATATATCAGCACATGCCTATATTTCGGCGCTTAGCAGAGTGGTTTAGGGAAGTCAGGCTAGCCTGGGGCCCTCCCTGCACGCCATTGCCTCAGCCCCGCTGGGAGCTACCGTGCGAGCTTGGGATTCGCTTGGATTGGTTCAGCGTCCGAGGCCAGCACGTCAACAGCAACGCACAGAGGGAAAGGACGTTTGCTCAGGGTATTAGGCAGAGGGTCGGACGATGCCGAGTTTTCGCATGCGCGATTGCAGCGTAGTTCGCTTCAGGCCCAGGCGAGCGGCGGTGCCCCTCGGCCCGCCGAGAACCCACTTGGTTTCCTCGAGCCCGCGCAGGATGTGCTGCCGCTCCGCGTCCTCCAGTGTCGTGACGCTTCCGGCAGGCTCGGACGTCGGCTTGAGCTCAGCCAGAGGCACACGGAGCACGGGGCCGGGTGAAACAATCGTCGCGCGTTCGATCAGGTTCTCCATCTCGCGCACGTTGCCGGGCCAGTGGTAGCGGACCAGTGCGTCCATCGTCTCGGCAGGAATCGTCTCGATGCGCTTGTTCATCCGCCGCGCGTATTTCTGGGCAAGGTAGCGCACAAGGGTCGGAATATCCTCGCGGCGGTCGCGCAGCGGCGGTACGACAACCGGGAAGACGTTCAGCCGGTAGAAGAGGTCGCTGCGAAATTCGCGATCAGCCACCATCTTGGCTAGGTCGCGGTTGGTAGCGGCAACCACACGTGCGTCCACGCGGATCGTGCGCGTGCTGCCCAGCCGCTCGAACTCCCGTTCCTGGAGCACGCGCAGCAGCTTGGGCTGCAGCTCGAGCGGAATGTCCCCCACTTCGTCCAGAAAGAGCGTGCCGCCGTGTGCCAGCTCGAAGCGGCCGAGTTTCTGTGCGATTGCGCCGGTGAACGCGCCGCGCTCGTGGCCGAACAGTTCTGACTCGAGCAGGCCGGTGGGAATCGCCGCGCAATTCACCTTAACGAAGGTGCGCTCGCGCCGCCCGCTCAGATTGTGGATGGCGCGCGCGATCAGTTCCTTGCCCGTGCCGGTTTCGCCCTGAATGAACACCGTCGAATCGGTGGGCGCGACGGTTTCCACCTGCCTCAGGACGTTTTTCAGCGTTGGACTCTCACCGATGATCTCCTCGAAATTGAATTCCGTGCGGATTTCGTCTTCGAGGTAGAGCTTTTCTTCGGCGAGCCTGTTTTTCAGTTCGGCGATTTCCTTGAACGCCAGCGCGTTCTCAACGGCGATGGCCACCTGGCTGGCGACCTGGCACAATAGATCCACGTCGGCCTGGTTGAAAGCGGCATCGCGGAGGCTGGAAACACTGAGCACACCCAGCACGCGGTCGCGCGTGATCAGGGGCACGCAGCAGACCGAGCGCACGCCCTTGGCCAGCAGCTGCCGGGCCATCTCTGAGTCGTATCCTTCCAGGTCGGCGCGGCTAGCCAGTAGCGGCTGCCGATTCGAGAAGCAGCAGCCCGGCGGCGAGCTCTCCACCGCGACCGTGATCTCTTTTTCGCTGACCACAGTGCGACCTTCTGGACCGTCCAGCGCCTTCAGGCGCATCCGGTTGGCGACGGGATCGTACAGCGCCAGGCTGGTGAACTCGTGGTGCATCACGCGACGCAAGACCGCAGATATGGCCTCGAACAGTTCGGGCAGCTCGAGGTGCGATACCAGCGCGTTGTTCACCTCGAGCAGCGCGCGCAGCCGGTCGCGCTCGCGCGCCAATTGTTGCTGGTAAACCTGCGCGCTCTGGTAGTTGAGAGCGTTGTCCACCGCGACGGCCACCTGCCGCGCCACTTGCTGCATGAAACCGATCTCGGCGTCGGTGTAGCGGTGTGGCACGCTCCGGCCAAAGCCCAGCGCACCCAGCCGGCGCTGCGCCGTGGTCAGGGGCAGCAGACAGAACGACTTCACCTTTTCCTCGTGCAGAATCCGGATCAGCTCAGGGAAGCGGCCTTCCTGCTCGATGTCGGGAACGACCAGCACTTGCTGCGTCTCCAGGACCCAGCCCGCTGGCGTGTCCGAGATGGGAAACTCTTGGCCCGGCTGGATGCGGGTCGGCGGCCGGGACGTTTCCAGGATGTGCAGGCGCATCACCTGGCGCGCGGGGTCATGCAGCACCAGGTTGAGATAGTCGAACTGCACAATGCGATGCAGCCGCTCGGCCAAGTCGTGGAAAAGCTCGCCCAAGTCGCGGTGCAGCGCGATCGATTCCGCCACTTGGAGTAGCGCCTGCGACTGTCCAAGTGTCAGCTCCGCGGGCGCCATCTGCGTTGCGGCGGCGACTGCCTGCGGGATTTGTGCCGGGCCTTCAGCCATTGCTGCAGGATAGCACTCCGCTCGGCTCCTCTCAACTCGGCCCGGTCGCTCCTCCAGCGTCTCCCTCTCGGGAAACTGCTTCCCCCTTGAATCCCGCGCCAACGGGCAAGATCGAGCGAAGCAGCGGCGCGCCAGAACGCCGGAGACGGGTTCTGAAAATGCCGGGCAGCCGTGCTGTGCAAGATTTACATTATTTGGTTGACACGGGCGAGCAACCATTCGTATCAGCCCTAAGCGTGCTGTCGAGATTCGACGGAGTACGGACAAGAAGGTCTATGGGATGAATGATCCTATCATCATCCTTGTCAGCGTGCGGATCCAGGCCTCTGAACCTAGTTTCCGATTTCCCGCTGCATACGGTTCCTACGACGGGAATTCAGTCATCCTCCACCTAGGAGAAATTGAAAAGTCCAGCTGGGGAATCGAATCCTGCCCAAAAATCCCCTTACATCTCCCCCGCAAGTGCCTGATCTTGCGTGCTTGAAACTCGCGAGTTTCGCTGCCCACAAACACTCGTTTTTTCAGCGAATCACTTTTTCTGTCAGAGCTTCCAGAAAGCCTCACGGGAGCTGCCGGTGGAACCACCCTTTTCCTGGCGTTGAATGAGGTGGGGAGACTCTGGCTACCTCTTGCGGCCGTTTTGCAGTCACGTCTTCTTTTTTACTTGATAGTGCCACACCGATTCTCTACTTCATGTTGCAAGTCTTGCTCCAGCTGCACCGCATGCCGACTCATGCTGGAACAGATCTGAGCAGCGGTGACTCCGAAAGCCCCTCGCAAGTCAGCGCCATCCAGGTTGGCGCCGCTCAGGTCAGCCCCCCGCAGAACGGCGGCTTGAAGATGGGCACCACGCAAATCGGTTTTTCGCAGATCCGCTTCAATCAGGATGGCGCCCATGAGTTGGGCTCCCCTCAAGCGGGCTCCAGGCAGTTTGGCGGACCACAGATCAGCCTCGTGCAGGTCCGCGAGCTCCAGCGTGGCATTTTCAAGATTTGCTTCGCGCAGATCGGCTCTTTCCAAACTCGACCGCCGGAGTTGGGCACTCTGAAGGTTTGCCGAATACAGGGTTGCGCCGTCCAGCTTGGCGTCGGCGAGGATTACATCCCCCAACAAAGCGTAGGAAAGATCGGCTTCGCGGAGGTCGATCCTTGCAAGATTTGCTCTGCGGAGGTCGGCTTCCGCTAGGATTGCACGATTCACCCTCGCGCGATCGAGAACAGCCCGCCGAAGGTCGGCTCGTCGGAGGTTAGCGCCCCGTAGATCGGCCTCAGAAAGATAGGCGCCCCGCAGGTCGGTCCTCCAAAGGCGAGCATTCACCAGAAAGGAGCGGTACGCTTGAGCGTAACGGAGGCTCACATGACCAAGCCGCGCTCCTCGTACTTCTTCGAGACTTTCGTCTCGCCCGTCCCAGTTGGGTGGCTTGGTCGAAATCTCCGCCTCTGCCAGTTCGGCATACGGGCTGTAACCGATCAGCCCAAATAGGTTTGCTGCCCACCTCCCGATATCCGTAGGCTCAAATTCGCGAGCTTGGTTGCTGTCTTGCGGCACGCCCCGAATGATGCCTAGGGAGAGAACAGTCAGGATCAAACCAATGGCCAGGGGCGTTGCTCCGAAGGCATAGACTTTCGATGCCTTCTTCGGCTCCAGTGGTTGGAGATATCCAGCGCGAAGAATTCTGCCAGCGAGATTGGGGAGTATCGTCGCGAGCGCAACGGCTATCAGGGCCAAGAATACGTGCAGCATTGTGTCCCGCAGATTCTGCCGCGTCAGGTACCTGGCCCAGACAAGGAGCAGTGTTGCCGGAACGACCCAATAGGCCAGGAGTGTCGCACTTGCTGTCTCTACAAAAGACAACGGCGAGCGACTCTCCCGCAGCCACCGGAGGTGGCTGCGCACCAGTCCCATCACGAGCCAGGGACCGCTCCTGTCCAGCGTGCTTCCGTCAGGAAAGACTGCCGGGAGTATCGCAAGACCTCCCCATAGGCGCAGCAAGAGAAAATGGAAGAAGATGTAGAAGGCGAACAAGAGCACGGGCACACCCAAATAGAACCCGACCATGGGCACTGCGTTCCCAATGCGCGGGAGCGGGAAGGCAGAGGAATTCTTCAAGAGGTGGGGGTCCGTTGTGGTGGCGATAATGCACCAAGTGAGCAGATTCACTAGCAGCATCGCCAGAAAAAGCCTAAAGGTCGTTTTAGTTGCCTGAACAACAGCCTTCGGTCCGCCCAGCGCAGAGATTGACTCCGGCAGCAAGGCCCCGAAGAGATTGGTGCCCCCCAGTCGTCCGACCCAAAGTCCTCCGGCATTCTCGAGAATGGCACCTTGAAGATCAGCCTCGCGTAGTTCGGCGCCCAGCAAGTTTGCTTCTCGAAGGTCTGCCTGGATGAGTGAGGCACCCTGCAACTCAGCCAAAGAAAGATCAGCTCCCCTGAGATTCGCCTTCTGCAACAAGGCACCCTGGAGATTGACTCCAGTCAAGTCGGCCCCCCCAAGGTTGGCACCGCACAAGTTAGCCCTCTTCCCGGACTCGCCCCGCGATTCGACCCAATTCTGGTGCTGCTCAAGGATCTCCGCCAATTCCTGCTTACCAAGAACTGCGGGCAGGGGTTCTTGGGGAACCGAAGTTTTCTCCACTTCAACGGCCGTGGCCATTACCCTTCTATCTCCGTCCGAGGTAGGTCATCGACAGAATTCCAAGGAGAGAACGCATCGTCTCCTGCAGCACTTCTTGAATAGTACCAGCGGATCTGTAACCGGGGGTCCCCGGCGTAGTTAGCGGCCTCAAGCCGCGGCCCAATCTGCGCTCCTTTTTCGCGTTAACTTCCCTGAGCGCAGAAACGATCATGTCCCAAGGGACTGCAAGAAGTCGCCTGCCCTTAAGGACAAGAAACGGACAGGTATTCCTTGGCCTGCGGGCGAAGCCACGGAAGCAAACGAAGCGGACGCAAGGGAGGAAATAGAACCTTAGCGGAAGGCAAGAAAAGGAGGTGGACTACTGGAGGTGTTGGGTCCTGGCGTCGAAGCCGATCAGGGCTTCAAAAAGGGCGAGCACGTGACGGCGGTACTCCACCATGCGGTCGAAGACGCTGCGCAGGCCGGGCTCGCACTAGCCGCGTGGCTGACTCTGGTTCCCGCGCGCGGCAAGGCCATCACCTCGGTCGCCGTGCTGCCGTTTGCGAATCTCGGCGGCGACCCCAACGCGGAATATCTGAGCGACGGCATCACCGAAGGCGTGATCAACAGCCTCTCGCGCCTGCCGCAACTCCGCGTGATGGCCCGCACAACGGTCTTCCGCTACAAGGGCCGCGAAGACGACCCGCAAAAGATTGGGCGCGACTTGGGCGTGGGCGCTGTACTGGTGGGACGCATCCAACCGCGCGGCGAGCTGCTCACCGTCCAGGCCGAACTAGTGGAGGTGGCCAGCGGCTCGCAGCTCTGGGGCGAACAGTACAACCGCAGACTCGCCGAT
>JBGPZW010000038.1:0-25061 GCA_041493955.1 Terriglobia bacterium | reverse complement strand
TGCGGATCAGCCCGAGCTGCGCCGTCAGGCAGAAATGGCAATCCACCGCACAGCCTGCCTGCGCCGAGATGCAGATCGTCTGGCGACTCTCTTCGGGCATGTACACAGCCTCAATGCTTGTGGGCCGCTCGCCGACCGCCGAAGCGGCGCCGTCGAGCGCGAGAAGGTAGCGGATCGAGCCATCGGATGACTGGAATTGCCTCGCGATGCGCGGCAGCGTGACGCTCGCTTCCGCCGCCAGGCGCGCGCGGAACGCCGCGGGCAGGTTGCTCATCGCCGACAGCTCGAACCGGCGCTCGGCGTAGAGCGCGTGATAAATCTGCGCGCCGCGATAGGTGGGCTGGCCCAGCCCTGCGGCGAATGCACGCAGGTCCGCAGCAGATTTTCCCAGCAATTCGACGGGCATGTTCCTGACCTGGGGGCTCTCATTCATCATAGCACGATGCCTGAGGGCGCAATTTCCGCGCCCCGGAAGCCGCCGGAAGGCTATAATTCCGAACTTATCCGGAAATCCAAGCGTGCGAAGACCGGGAGGTGCCCATGGCCCAGTTGCTCACGATTGAAGATTGGATTGAAAAATTAAGGGCGATCCCCGCGCGCGACTTTACGCTGGAACGGGTGCAATCCTTCATGAACGCGCACGCTGTGCGCCCCGAGACGCTCGAGCGCTACCTATTCTTCTCCAAGGGCAACTATACGCGCAATCTGATTTTCAAGAACGCGCTCTTCGAGGCCATGACCATCTGCTGGGACATCGGCCAGGCCAGCCGCATCCACAACCACCGGGACCAGAACTGCTGGATGGCCGCGCCCGTTGGCCGTTTGCGCGTCCAGAACTTTCGCGTTGAGGATCGCGTCCCCTCGAAAGAAATCTGCCGGCTGGTGCCCACCGACGCCTTCGAGATGGACGCCGAGCACCCCTCGACCGTCAATCCCTTCGAGCCGGTCCACCAGGTGCTTAACCTGCCGGAGTTTGCCAAGCGCGCCGTCAGCATTCACGTCTATTCGCGCCCGTTCGAAAGTTGCGAAGTTTATTCGCGCGAGAAGGGCACCTATTTCGACGCTCCGCTGCACTACACCAGCGAGTACGGCAAGCTGAATCGGGACGAAAAGCTGCTCTAGTCTCCGCCCGCCCCGCCAGGGTCCGTGCCGCCGGTGAATAAGTGCTGTATCCAACACAAAATATAAGGTATCTGCGCCGTGGCGCTTCTGGAGAAACCGACGGCATAGGCCCCAGAACCGTGCGCCTAAAATCTCGGGTAGTTTCTTGCCCGCGTCGAAACCGTCACCGGCAGCGGTTGGTATTTCAGCCGCGCGTATGCCAAACTGAATGGAGCCGGCAAGAGGAACCATGCTCAACGCGCCACGCGACATCGAGAAACACGTGCTGCCGAACGGCTTGGTGGTAATCACCGAGTCCATGCTGCACGTCCGCTCCGTTTCGGTCGGCATCTGGATCCGCACCGGGTCGCGCCGTGAGCCCGCTGAGCTGAACGGCATCACGCACTTCATCGAGCACATGGTCTTCAAGGGCACTGAGCGGCGCAGCGCCGAGGAGATCGCCTGCTCGATGGATTCGATGGGCGGGATGCTGGACGCCTTCACCGCCAAGGAGATGATCTGTTTCAATGCCAAGGTGCTCGACCAGCACCTGCCCATCGCCTTCGACGTGCTCTCCGATCTGGTCCTGCGCCCGCGCTTCGCCGAGGAAGATATCGTCAAGGAAAAACAGGTCGTGCTCGAGGAGATCAAGATGGACCAGGACAACCCCGACTACCTGGTCCACGAAATTTTCACGCAGAATTTCTGGCAGGGCCACCCCCTGGGCAAACCCATCCTGGGCACCCGCGAGACCGTGAAGGCGTTCACCCGCGAGTCGCTGCTCGCCTGTTTCCGGCAGTGGTATGCGCCCAACAACATTGTGATCACCGCCGCGGGCCACCTCGAGCATGCGCGCCTGGTGGAGTTGGTCGCTCGTGAATTCGGCGAGCTTGCTCCTGTGCCCAACGGCCACGCCGACACCGCGCCGCGGGCGCACGCGCGCATCACGACTCGAACCAAGCGCGAACTCGAGCAGGTGCACATCTGCCTCGGGGTGCCCTCTTACCCGATCGCGCACGAGCGCCGCTTTGCTGGTTCGGTGCTCAACAACATCCTGGGTGGCGCGATGTCCTCGCGCCTTTTCCAGAATGTCCGCGAAAAGCAGGGCCTGGCCTACGCCGTGTTCAGCGAAATGAATCCCTACCGCGACGCCGGGATGCTTTCCATCTACGCCGGCACGGCGTTGGAAACCGCCGAGCAGGTGGTGCGCCTGGTGGCCGAAGAATTTCGCAACTTGAAGAAGCTCCCGGTCAGCGAGGAAGAGTTGCGCCGCGCCAAAGACCACCTAAAAGGCTCACTGATGCTGTCCCTTGAATCCACCAGCTCCCGGATGTCGCGCCTCGCCCGCCAGGAGATTTACTTCGACCGCTTCTTTACCCTGGACGAGATGCTCGCCTCGATCGAAGGCGTCACCCGCGAGGATGTCCAGCAGATCGCTCTGGAGTTTTTCAACTCCAAGAGGATCGGCGTCACCATTCTCGGCAATCTCGGGGGCCTCAACGTGACCCGCGACCTCCTCGCCTGCTAGCAGCCGCTGTTACCCCATTGACGCCGCCGCCGCGCTTTGCCATCATCCTCGAAACCCGCTGCGGGCGGGTTGGAGCAACTGGGGGCGCGCATCACTTTTCGGATCTCGATTCTCGCGTCGGGCAGCTCGGGCAACAGCACCTTGCTCGAAACCAGCCGGACACGCGTCCTGATTGATGCCGGCCTGGGGAAACGGGAAACCCTGCGGCGCCTGGCCGCGCTCAAGCTCGCCCCGGACCAGCTCGACGGCATCTTCATCTCCCACGAGCACAACGACCACATCGGCGGCCTGCCGCAAATCCTCGGCAAGTGGCGCACAACGGTCTATCTGACCGAGCCGACGCACGAAGAGATCGAGCGCGTGCTGCCCGAAGCCTACCGGAAACGCCTGGACCGCGTTGAATACATCCGCGCGGGGCAACGCTTCACGATCGGCGATATCGAGGTGTCGGCGTTTTCCATTCCGCACGACGCCGCCGACCCCCTGGGCTTCTCCTTCCGCGCCAACGGCACCAAAATGGCGCTGGTGACCGACCTGGGCTACCTGCCCGAGCTGGTCAAGCATCACCTGCGCGACTCCGATTGTCTGGTTCTGGAATCGAATCACGATATCGATATGCTGAAGGTCGGGCCGTACCCGTGGCACGTCAAGCAGCGCGTGATGAGCCGCATCGGACACCTCAGCAACCACAGCGTCAGCGAATTCCTCGCTGACCCGGAGGCTTTCGACGGCTTGGCGCGCTTTCTGGTCCTGGCGCACCTTTCGGAGAACAACAACAACCCGGACGTGGCGCGCATCTCGGCGGAAGAGGCCCTGGGGCGGCGGCCGTCCGCGGGGGCGTTTCGCGGCGAGCTGATGGTCGCCTCGCAGCGCGTGCCGCTCGGCCCCATCGTCCTCTAGGACTCCCGCAGCTCACCCACCGCCTGCCCTGCTGGCTGTGCGCGCCAAACGGGCGCCCGGGGTCTTATCGTGCCGGCAGATAGCCCAGGCCTTTGCGCGAGTAGGTGAGCATCACCGCGGCGAAATCCTGCGTGTGCACGATGCGCGCGTCCACGATCTTCCCGTTGGGGTCGCGCACAGGTTCAACCAGCGGCGAGATAAACGCGGCACGCGTGGGCAGGCCAATGCGCGTAGCGCGCTCTACCACCTGGTCGCGCCACGCCGGGTTGAGCTTCACGCCGTAGGTGTCAATCAGCTTCTTGATGCCGTTGTAGTCGCCCTCAGCCTTGATGCGCATCAACTCGGCCAGCAGCTCGCCTACTCCCTGGTGCATCTTCGCGTAGTCGGTGACGCGCAGGTACACCTTGGCGTCGCGCGTGACCGCCTCGATGCAGCCGAAGCGGTCCATCAGGTAGTGCACGATCATCTGCGTGCCGCGATCGTGGTCTTCTACGACCTGATCGCCCTGGCGGTAGCGGCTCAGGATGACCAGTGCCTGCCGGGCCTCGCTATCGTAGGCCGCCCGCATCAGTTCTTCCTGGTCGGCGACGCCCAGCTCGGCCAGCTTCGGATCGGTAAAGTTCCACAGCGCCACCAGGTCGGCGCGCGCTTCCTCCAGCGTCGAGTAGTACTCCTTCAGATACGACCGCGGGTCGCCGGTGAGTTTTTCGCTCACCTTACCCGAGCCGTGCCCGAGCACTTCGTGCATGGCGACCAGGAGGTTGCGCGCGCGCTGGCGATATTTCCGGGCCCGCGCCTTCTCCTCCTCGCTGGCGGAAAACTCTTCGGCGGCCTTCTCACCGGTCGCTCCCGCAAACGCGCCGGAGACGTTGAATAGCAGCACGCTCTTGGTGCCGTATTTCTGGCGAATGTCCTGCTCGTTTGGGAGGTTGATGCCCGCGGGACTGAGAGGCCCAGTTTCGCCCGACTCGGAAACTACGGTGACCACGTTGGCCACCGGCGGCTGCACGTTTTGCTTCTTGAACTCATCGCGCCAGGGCGCGCGGCTCTCGAAATACTGCGCGTTAGCCGCGAAATCGCGCATCAGTTTGGTCTGCTCGAAATCCACGAAGCTCACCACCGACTCGAAGGCGCCCTTTTCGCTGCGTGGGTCGAGGTACTGCTCGATGTAGCCGTTGATCGCATCCACAGTCGTGGGCGCTTTGACCCAGGCAATGTTGTAGGCATACCAGTCGCTTTTCTCACCCGTCTGGTAAAAGCGGATGAGCTTCCGCAACACATCGGCCTGCTCGGGCTCGGCCACCACGGCCGCTTTCTCGAGGTTGGCGATGATCCGGCGGATGGAGGCGGCGTAGCGCCCCGGCGGGACTTTCCGGTCCGGCGTGCCCGCGCGCCAGACCTCTTCGATCACTTTTCCGCCGCGCTTAACCACGCGCGCGTTGAGCCCGTGCGCGCTCTGGAGTTTCTCGGCCTCGGCGAGGGTCACATTCTCGTAGAGGTTGTTCCCGCTCGCGGTGAGGATGTCCTGCCCGGGCGGAGGGCTCTTCACCGTGAGTGCCGGGCGGTAGTTCGCATCGAATATCGGCTGCTCAAGCCGCTTCAACTTGGCGTCGAGGGCTTTGGAATCCTTCACGCCGAGGTTTGCGCCGTTCTTGAGCGCCCGCAGCGCGGCCGCGCGCAGCTCCGCTGGCGTGAAATCCGGGAGAAACTTGCGCGAGCTGTCCAGGTGGTAGTTGCCGTGATTCACCCAGAAGAGTTTCGTGTAGCGGCGGAGCTTCTCGAGGACTGCTGCGTCAATACCCTGCGGGTGCGTCCAGATACCTTCGAGCACTTGCTTGAGCTCGAGGCCGTAGGGCGAAATCTGGTCGTAATAGATGGGATCGCCGGCGATGCCCGCCTCGGCCAGGTAGTAGGCCACCAGGCGCTGCTCCGGCGTCAGTTTGTCGAACCCGTCCACGTAATACTGCACCACCGCGTAGCCGTCCACCTGCTCGATCAGGTACCGCCGCTCGGCCGCGGCCTGTTGCTCCGCTGCGGCAGAAACCGGAATGAAGAGAGCCACCGCCAGAGCCATCATTGCGGCGGGGAATCGGGTCGTCCTCTTGCGTGCGGAGAGATTCATCGGGGGTCTCCGTGCGGAAAAATGCGGGCGCAACGCTGCCAGCATACCACAGCCTTGCGCCGCGAAGCGCTTTGACGGCTGCGCGCCCCGACCGCGTGATCCAACGCGCGATCAACTCGGCGGACTGGCAAAGCGCTTGTTTCCTTCCCCGGTGCGCTGAAATTCGGGTATCATTGGGTAGGGATTTCCCCGCCGTTTTGAAGAAAGCCACTCAAGCCCGCGTCAGCCCTCGGTGCGCCACCGCGCGCGCTTTTCCGGGAAATGTGTGCGAGGCCAGAGGGAGCCTGGATTGATTCCACGTTACACGCGCGAGGAGATGGGCCGCGTCTGGAGCGATGAGAACAAGTTCCAGAAATGGCTCGAAGTCGAACTGGCGGCCACCGAAACGCTGGCCGAAGCCGGAGTCGTGCCGCGCGAGGCCGCGGCGACAATCCGCCAGCTCGCCAAGGTGAATGTCGCGCGCATCCACGAACACGAAGCGCGCGTGCGGCACGACGTGATCGCCTTCACCCTGGCCGTGGGCGAATCGATCGGCGACCCGGCCGCGGCGCGCTGGCTGCACTACGGCCTGACCTCAAGCGACGTGGTGGACACGGCGCAGGCGCTCCAGGTGCGCGAGGCCTCGCGGCTCATCGAGCACGACCTGGTGCGCTTCGGCGAGGTGCTCGAGCGCCGCGCGCGCGAGTTCAAGGACACGCCGGAGATCGGCCGCACGCACGGCGTCCACGCCGAACCCATCACTTTCGGTCTGAAGATCGCCAACTGGTTCGCTGAAAACCGCCGCAACCTCGCGCGCTTCGGCCAGGCTGCCGCACAGATGGCCGTGGGCAAAATCTCCGGCGCGGTGGGCAACTGCTCGCACCTTGGGCCTGAGGCGGAGGAGAAAATCTGCCGGCGTCTGGGCCTCGAGGCGGCTCCGATCTCTTCGCAGGTGATCCAGCGCGACCGCCACGCACACTACTTGGGCGCTCTGGCGATCGTGGCCGCTACGCTCGAGAAAATCGCGCTCGAAATCCGCCACCTGCAGCGCACCGAGGTCCGCGAGGCCGAAGAGCCCTTCGGCGGCGAGCAGCGCGGCAGCTCGGCGATGCCACATAAGCGTAACCCTGAGAGCTGCGAGCAGGTGTGCGGCCTGGCGCGGGTGGTACGCGCTAACGCTCTGGCCGCGCTCGAGAACGTGGCACTCTGGCACGAGCGCGACATCTCCCACAGCTCGGTCGAGCGCATCATCCTGCCGGATTCCACCATCCTGGTGGACTACATGCTCGCGCGCATGACCGAAATTATCGCCGGCCTGCGCGTCTTCCCCGAGCGCATGCGGCGCAATCTCGAGGCCACGCGCGGCTTGATCTTCTCCGGCCAGCTTCTGCAGGACCTGGTGGAAAGGGGCGCGCCACGCGAAGAGGCCTACAAGTGGGTGCAGGAGCACGCCATGGCCGCCTGGGAATCAGACACCAGTTTCCGCGAACGCGTGGAAGCCGACCCGCACATCACCGGGTTCCTCAACAAAGCTGCGCTCGCGCATACCTTCGATCTGCAGCGGCAACTGCGCTCGGTGGACGCTATCTTCGCGCGGGTCTTCGGCTCCTCTTCGCCCCACTGAGAATGTTCGTTCTCTTGACTTCGTCCAAACGGCTTGGGAAAATCTAGTTCCCTTCCAAGAGCACACAACCTGATACGTGCGCCAGGGCAGCCCCTCTCCCAGCTACTCCCTACCCAGGCCAGATCGGAGGAAACCATGTCGGGAAATGGATTGCCGCTGGCCACCGTCCTCATCGCTGACGACCAGGAGGACTCCCGCGAGCTGCTGACTCAGATGCTGCTCACCGAGGGCTACCGCGTGATCTGTGCCGCCGACGGAGCTCAGGCCCTGGACGCAATCGCCAGTCACACCGTCGATCTGGCGCTGCTCGATGTGATGATGCCGCGGCACACCGGCTTTGCGGTCTGCCGCGCGGTGAAGGCCCGGCCGGAGACGCGACTGATCCCAGTCGTGCTGGTCACGGGCCTCACCCAGGCTGAGGACCGAATCCAGGGGATCGAGTGCGGCGCGGACGATTTTCTGAACAAGCCCATACGGAAGGAAGAGCTGCTGGCCCGGGTGCGCTCGCTGGTGCGCCTCAAACGCTTTACCGATGAACTTGAAAACGCCGAAGCCGTGCTCTTCAGCCTGGCGCTCAGCATCGAAGCGAAGGATCCCTACACGGAAGGGCACTGCGACCGGCTATCGCGCTATTCGGTGGCGCTGGCCACGCGGCTGGGATTGCCGGAGGAGCAGCGCGTGGCCCTGCGTCGCGCGGGAATTGTCCACGACATCGGCAAGGTGGCGGTCCCCGAACACATCCTGCTCAAGCCCGGCCCGCTCGATCCTGAGGAACGCCGGATCATCGAGACCCACCCCGTGGTCGGCGAACACATCTGCTCGCCGCTGAAGTCATTCCGGCTGGTTCTGCCCATCATCCGCCATCACCACGAGAAGCAGAACGGCACCGGCTATCCTGACCGTCTCAGCAGAGACCACATACCGCTGACCGCCTGCATCCTGCAGACCGTGGACGTTTACGACGCGCTCACTACTGCCCGGCCGTATCGCCGGGCGCTGCCACGCGAAGAGGCTTTCGCAATTCTGCACGAGGAGGTCCGGCGCGGCTGGTGGGACCCCGCCCTGGTCAGTGAGCTGGAGGCGATGATTCAGTGTGCGGCGCCGATCCCCGCCACCCGGCCAGTTTATTGAGGAGTCCAGCCTGAGAGCTGCGGTAGGCTGGCGCGTCGGTCGCGGTGAGATGCCCCGCCGGCGCAAGGCCGGCCTTTACTGCGCCCGCTGGACGTAGCGCGCCTCGGAAGTGTCCACCTTGACTTTGTCGCCCACATTGATAAACGGCGGCACCTGGATGGTCAGGCCGGTCTCGAGCTTGGCGGGTTTCATCACCGCGCTGGCTGTGGCTTTCTGCATGGTCGGTTCGGTTTCCACCACTTTGAGGTCCACCGTGTCCGGCAGCAACACGCCGATGGGCTTGCCTTCGTAGAACTCCAGTTTGATCTGCATGTTGCCGATCAGGTAGTAAACTGCGTCGCCGAGAATCTCCGGGGCGAGGTGAATCTGCTCGAAGTTCTCTGTGTTCATGAAGTGGTAGCCTTCGCCGTCGGCATACAAAAACTCGAATTCAATCTCGTCCAGCACGGCGCGCTCGACGAAATCCTCCGCTCGGAAGCGGTAGTCGATGATGGAGCCGGTGCGCAGGTTGCGCATCTTAGTCTGCATCGCGCCGCGCTTGTTGCCCGGGGTGCGGTGTTCCACGCTGAACACCGTAAAGAGATCGCCATCGTGGCGGATAATCATGCCGGGGCGCAGTTGCGTGGCTTTTACCATCTCTCGCTCCTGAAAGGGGTCTGGCGGCAGGCCCGCCGGGGCGGGATCCGGCTGCTTCGGTTCCGTTGCGCAGCTCAACAGGCGCGCACTTTGCGCGCAGAGCAACTTATAATTATAGCCGCCGATGCGAGAATCGGTCAAACTGGTGCAACTCGGTATGCTGACCCGAATTCGCTCCAACTTCGCCTGGCTCGGTGCCGGAGTACTCGTTGCCGGCCTGTTGGTTCAATCGGCGGCACAGGCCCAGCAAGACACTCACGTGCCGCAGACGGCGCTCTCGCTCTGCCCGGCGCTGAAGGTAGTCGCCCGGGAAGAGGTGGAGGCCGGCACGGCCATCGGCGTTTCTCCCGCCGGGCGCCGTCTGGTGCAGTACTTCCACACTACGCACGGCGCGGAAATCCGCATCCGCGAGCGCGGCACCGACGGAGAGCACCGCGCGCACCTCGAGCCGCCCGCGCTTCCCCCCGGCGTCATCTGGCAGATCCAGGATGTGGCTTTCACGCCATCGGGCAGCTTGCTCGCCGTCCGCAGCGTGGGAAAGATCTGGGTCCTGGACGCTGATACGGCCGCGACGCGTTACCAGATCGCCGCCGACACGGAGAAGCAGATCTACCCGGGCAAACTCTCGCTGGTACGCGACCGCCTGGCGGTCACCTTCTGGCCAGTGGAATCCTATTTGGCAGATGCCGAAGCGAACAAACCCGTCGAGGTGCGCCTCTACGACGCGGCCAGCGGAAAGTTGCTGCAAAGCCTCAATCTGGCGCTCGGCTCCGCGAACCAATGGACCGAGGTGGCGCTGGCACCCGACGGCTCGCGGCTCGCCGTGCTGTTGCGCCCCACGCGCTGGCCGGGCAAGGCGCGCCTGCTGCTCTTCGCGGTCGAAGACGGCAAGCTGCTCTGGGAGCGGAAAATCGGAGGCGAAGACTTGCTCTGGTCCAACAGCGGCAAGGAGTTGCTCGTGCTGGGCGCGCGATTGAGCTGGCTCGACGCTGAAACCGGCAAAACACGCCGCGAAGCGGAAAAGAACATGCACTTCAGCGAGCTGCAAACCCTGCGCGTGAGCGAGGCAGGCAACTTCGCCGTCGGGCATTTCCACCGCTTCAACCCGCTGAAGCGCAGCCTGGCGCGGACTGACCGCCGGGAGACGCGCCTGCTTGTATGGCAACTGGACACGGGCAAGGTGCTCTGTGAACTCGGCCCGCGACCCGCCGAGGGCGCCGATGTCTGGCCGACCGAGCGCGGCGAATTGATCTCGCTCGAGGAAAGCTACGATGTGCGGCCGCCGCTGCGCCTGCTGCATGGCGCAACCCTGGTGACCTACCGGCTCGACCTGCCGGCTCCCGCCGCTCTGCCGCGGCCGGCTACTTCTTCCGCGCCTCGGCCATAATCCTTTCAATCTCCGCAATCTCGCGCGGCAGGCGCGCGGAGAGCAGCTTGTAGCCCGTCGCGGTGATCAGCACGTCGTCTTCAATGCGCACGCCCAGGTTTTCTTCCGGGATGTAAATGCCGGGCTCGATGGTGACGACCATGCCGGGCTCGAGCGGCCGGTCGGAGACGCCCGCGTCGTGGACGTCGAGTCCGATGTGGTGGCCCAGGCCGTGAATGAAGTAGCGGCCGAGCGCCTGCCCCTGTTTGTCCTTCCCGTGTGAATTGATGTATTCGTAGGCAATCAGATAGAGGCTGTTGGGGCCGGTGCGCGCAAAGGTCATCCCTGGCTTGAGCGCGGCCAGGGCCGCGTTCTGCGCGCCCAGGACGATCTCGTAGATTTCGCGCTGGCGCGCAGTGAAGCGGCCGTTGGCCGGGAGCGTGCGCGAGATGTCGGCCGAGTAGCCGGAATATTGCCCGGCGACATCGAGCACCACGACGTCGCCATCGCCGATCATCTCGCGCAGGCCGGAGTAGTGCAGCACTGTGGAGTTGAAGCCCGCGCCCACGATGGGGGCATAGGCTTCGCGCTCGCATCCGCCCGATTTGTGCACATACTCCATCCGCGCCGCGACCTGGTATTCATAGAGGCCCGGACGGACCATCTTCATGGCTTCGAGCTGTGCGTCCACGGAAAGCTCGATCGCGCGCGTCAGCAGTTCGATCTCGCCCGGCGACTTCACCTGTCGCATCACGGCGATTGCCGCGGCGATATTGTTGAGGCGTGCCTGCGGCACCGTTTGATAGAACCAGTTAGTCCAGTTGCGCGCGTGCGGGTAACCGAGGTCGTCAGTACCGGGCAGCAGCGTATAGAGGTTCGCGTAGATCTTGGCCAGCTTCTCGACTTCGCCGCGGAGCTTGGGAAAGGCCTCCACAGCTCCGAAGCCGGTTTTCTCGAGCACGCCAGGATCGGTCGGACCAAGGCGTGGCCCTTCCCAGCGCTCGCGAACCGCGTCGCGTGGCGGAAGGAAGAGGATCTCGCGCGGGCCGTCCCACTCCTTGCCATTCAATTTCCCATTGCTCTTGGCGTTGCCGTTCGAGCTGCCGTTGTGCGCGTCGGGCACCAGGATCAACGCCGCGCCGGGCTCGTTGTGGCCGGTCAGGTAGTAGAAGTTGTACTCCTGATTGAAAACGTAGGAAGGCGTGGAGTCCTCTTTGCCCGTGTAGCCGAACAGAATCACCGGGCCGTCCACCTGCGCGCGCAGTTTGGCGCGGCGCTCGGCATAAACGTTGTTGGCCTCGCGCGTCCGCGGCTCGGCCAGCGACGGCATTGCACCCACTGCCAGCAACAACGAAACAACTAAGGCCAGCAAGGCACGGTTACGCGCCACTAAAGAACACCGATTCATTGAGCCTCCGGGAAGAGGTCAGGGGAGGGACCCCGGACCTCTGGGTTCCAGAAGGATGAACGCCGGAAAGTCCGGCGACCACAGGGCGTGTGGCTCCTCGATTGTAGCCGAAGTTTTCCGCGGCACGGGAGGAAGTTGGTGCCTGCGCAGAGGGGGGTACCCCCCTTTTCTTGTAAGTGCGCATTCCAATGCTCCATCCTCGCTGGGGCGAGCGTGAGGCAACCACAAAACTGCGAAAGTCTATGCTCCTCGGTGAATGGAGGAGGCGGTGTCGGCCGGGGAGTTGGACGACCCTCCAGTTCCTGAACCATGGGCTACCCCGCCGGGACGATCGCAGCCAAGACGGGAGTCGACAGCTTCGGCCTGATATCGTGGCAGTTTTTCCTGTGATCCTTACTTCTCTTCGTTTCAACCAGCTCGGTCTATGATCGGTGAGTCGGCCCAACCGGCTATCATCAGGGGGGTTGGTTTTTGGAAACACAGTTGCCTCCTCAGGCTCGCCCACTCAAGCAAAAGTGAGAAAATGAAGCTCACCAGACCCATCTGGAAGTGACTCTCAACCGGGAGGTTCTTTAACCATGAGACGAATTTGGTTAGTATTGTTGGTCGGGGCGCTCGTGCCGTGGAATGCCTCGGGGCAAACATCGGGCAGTTCGCAGACGAGCACTTCGGTCAACGGCAAGACTCAGGATAGCGCCAACAAGCCCAGCGGGCAGGCGTCCGCTTCGGCCCAGGCTGACCAAGGCTCCGCCAGCGTCACAAGCGGAACCACCTTTGAGGCCGTGCTCTCGGGTTCGGTCGATGCCCGGAAGAACAAGGAAGGCGACCAAGTGGTTGCTCGGACGACACAGGACGTGAAGTCGGACGGAAAGGTGGTAATCCCCAAGGGTAGCAAGCTGGTCGGCCACGTGACCCAGGCCAAGGCGCGAGCCAAGGGGGAGTCCGAATCCGCGCTGGGGATCGCGTTTGAGAAAGCAATTCTGAAGAATGGGCAGGAAATCCCCATTAACGTGGCGATCCAGGCGCTGGCTGCAGCCCAAACTGCCGCATCAGCCTCGCTCGCTGAGGGCGACGTGACGGGAGCTGCGAGCGGCGTGGGCTCAGCCGCAGGCTCCAGCCACGCCTCCGGCCACGGCTCCGGTGGAGGACTGGTCGGTGGTGTTGGGTCTACGGCCGGCGCCGCCGCCGGCACGGTGACAAACACGGCCGGTGCGGTGGGCAACACCACCGGTAGCGCCGCCGGTTCCACCGTCAACACAGCCACTTCAGCGACCGGTGGCGTGAAGGGGGCGAACGCGACCGGCATGCTGAATTCGTCCAGCAACGGGGTGATCGGCCTCAAGGGACTGTCACTGAACTCTGAGGCGGCGAATGCTACGCAGGGTTCGCTGATCCTCTCCTCGACGAAGAACGTTCACCTGGATAGTGGCACGCGAATGTTGCTGCGCGCCCAGAGTCAGTAACGAACCAGCCTCTCACCTGACCGTGCGGGGAGATCTCATCTCCCGCACGGTCGGAGGGCTGGCTCGACGAGCAAACCCGCCACGAATTCGCCCGGGTGGTGCAACCACAAGACCGCGTGGGTGTATCCTCCTCAGTGAATGGAGTGCGCAGCACCGGCCGGAAGGCTCGGCCACCCACCTATGACCCACAACGGGAACTAGAGCCGACCAGTTGCCGCCGTAAGCTCACCCTTGATGGAACCACCTCTTTGTGCTTTCTCAACGTCGTACTGATGAAGTCTGACTAACTGGAGCGGCTGTAAAGGTCTTGCCTATTGTTCCCAGAGAAGGAGGAGTTCCTATCGCAGAGGGTATTTCAGAATGACGTTCTCCGCCAAATCCTCGATCGCAGCGACCACCTTGTTCTCTGGTATTGCAATCGCGGTTGGATGTGCGCAGGTATTCCTGAAGCCAAGGTTTTCGTCCAATATCCTCTGCACGTCTCTAGTAATAATTCTAGCAGATCGTAAGATTTCGATGAACGCTCGATCATCGCGAATCTCCGAAAAATCGTCTTTGGTTCTGATGACTAGCCCCCTGTGGTCATTCCTGCCGCCAAGAGCCTGGTTAAAATCCGCAAGCTTGTGTGCCAAGATAAAACCCTGGAGATGATCGACTGTAAGCAGCCATGCCATTACAACAGTTGCTCTCCTTGCACCTAGATCAACACAACCGATCGCCTCAGCAAGAAACTGACGGTCGCTGTCGTCAGCAAGCTTATCACCTAGTTTCTCTAGTGAAGCACGGGCAGCGGCTAGACCATATACGGTTTGCAGATAGCGCTGCACTTCTTGGACGCCGATAACTGATAGAGAATAGCGCTGCTTCTCGGCTCGAACTAATGGGGCCATTTTCCCCTTTATGAGATTCCGGAGGCGCTTGCCCAAGCTCGGCGGAAGTGGCAACCCTCCTTGTGAGAAGGCCCTTGAGAGGTCAGCCGTCGAGAAATGTGTCTGGCCAACGCTGCGAAGATGGTAGGCGACCAAAAGGATATGCGATCGGTGAGAGAGACTCCCAACGTTTGGCAACGTGAGGAGAAAGTCGGAAAGATTTTCGCGAGGGCGCACGCCACTAGTCGGCCTTTGCCTGAGAAGGCATAGCGGATACGGCATCCTCTCCGCTGATAGTTAGAGCGTAACTGCCCTTTCCCGCTGTACGAAGAAGGCCTTGCTTCACTGCGTAAATGAAATACTGCGAATGAACGTCTTTGATCCTAGCTTCGGCTGCCAGCTTGTTGATTTCTTTCCGCGTAAACTGCCCCTGAGAACGATGGTCCTCAAGGTATTTTCCCAGTATCAAGAGGATCTCTGTCCCACCCTCTGGCCTTTTCAGGCGGTAATACTCCGCCGGAGCTGGGGTCTTCCCTGGCTTTGGGGCGGTGGCAAGCCTACGTAGGCTGCTTGAGGGCGTCA
Organism: Terriglobia bacterium; assembly: GCA_041493955.1. GTDB lineage: Bacteria > Acidobacteriota > Terriglobia > Acidiferrales > UBA7541 > QHYU01. The sequence continues at coordinate 10,352 of JBGPZW010000038.1, read as the reverse complement.
CCTGATGAGTCACACCAATCTTGTCAAAAAAGCGTTTAAGTTGCTTTTCGATGAACCTGTCGCTCCCCTCTACCTCAACCTCATTCTCCCCCAATTTCCAACGGACACGCTGTGCCATCGCAGAGCTCCTTTATTTATCAAGATCGACGAATACACCTCTACAGCATCAGAGACCATACTTGAATGGCCTGAGTAGCCTGAACTGGCCCGGACGAACTCGCTCGAACAGCTCGGAAGTTCCACCTCGGTTGCCTTGCGCATGTTTGTCAAGAAAAGCGTTATAGGTGCCTTCGGCGAATCCCGGACAAGCCTTCCGAAAATCCCCCTTTGTGAAAGGCTCTCTCAGCACGCCTCGAGCAACCGCATCAACAATCGAACGGTAGATTCTGTGTCTACTCATCGACGTCCTCCTATCGGCCGGATGGGAAGGACAGTGGAATGTTAACACATGGATAAGTAGGTGGGGTCCCAGCGTCGCACTTGGGCCACCCGAGCCAGTGTGGGTCCCTGACCGTGGTGCATTCTCCCGAGTGAGCAGGCCGAGACCGTTCAGGAGCGAATCATGGTGAGGAGCATCTTGAAGCGGCGGACGGCGAGCAGGGCGTGCGGCTGGTTGGCGGGCATGAGGACCATTTCGCCTTGCTTGGCGCGGAGGGTTTTGCCGGAGATGGTGATGTCGGCTTCGCCGTCGAGCACCTGCACCAGGGCATCAAACGGCGCGGTGTGTTCGCTCAGGCCCTGGCCTTCATCGAAAGCGAACAGCGTGACCGTGCCGGTGGGCTTCTTCGCCAGCGTCCGGCTGACCACCGAGCCGGGCTGATACTCGACGAAGGCCGCCAGGGCAAACGCCTCGGCAACGGGCATTCCGGGTGGCGCTGCTTTTTGCTCCGGCGCCATGGGGGATTAGAAGCCGGGCGCGCCGGCGGCGGCGGTGCGCTCCTCGGGGGCCCGGACACCGAAGCGCAGGCGCTCAAGGTAGGCTTGTCCGAGCGACATCAGGCCGGTGTAGAGGTAGCCCCAAACAAACAGAAGCAGGAAGGGCACGGTGGCGTAGTTCTCGTTCTGGATGGCATACACGACGGTGGCGGCGAAGTAGAGGCCGAGCGCGACTTCGGCGAAGGGCATCCAGCCGGCGCGGTTGCGGTAGCTCTTCTTGATCCAGGTATCGCGGCTGCCCTCGATGCGGTACTTCGCCGTGCGCGCAAACTCCGACTGCACGCCGAAGATGGCTTCGAGCACGGCCTTGGCGTTGCGCACGGAGATCCCGATGCCCGCGGCCATGACAAACGGCAGGTAGAGGAACGTGCGCGTCCAGGTCTTGGGATGGATGGCGCGCTGCGCGGTCAGATAGAAACTCGAAATCGAGCACGTGGAGGCCAGGAAGAGCGGCAGGTCGATGACCAGCATCTGGAACCAGCCCTGATAGAAGCGCACGATCATGGCCGGCAGGAGCATGGTCGAGAGCAGCACCATGAGCGGGTAGCTGATGTTGGCGGTGAGATGGAAGAAAGCTTCGGCCTTGACGTGCGCGGGCAGCTTCGCCCGGAGGACGCGCGGGAGAATTTTCTTGGCCGTCTGCATCAGGCCCTTGGCCCAGCGCGCCTGCTGCGCCTTGAAGGCGTTCATCTCCACGGGCAGCTCCGAGGGGCACTCGATTTCGGGCAAGTAGAGGAAGCGCCAGCCGCGAAGCTGCGCGCGGTAGGAGAGGTCCGTATCTTCGGTGAGCGTATCGTGCTGCCAGCCGCCAGCGTCTTCGATGGCCGCGCGGCGCCAGACGCCGGCAGTGCCGTTGAAGTTGAAGAAGCTGTGGCTGCGGGAGCGCGCGCCGTGTTCGATGACGAAGTGGCCGTCGAGCAGGATGGCTTCGACCTCGGTGAGCAGGGAGTAGTCGCGGTTCAGATAAGTCCAGCGCGCCTGCGCCATGGCCACGCCGGGGTCGGCGAAATACGGCAGCGTGCGGCGGAGGAAGTCCGGGGAGGGGATGAAATCGGCGTCGAAGATGGCGACGAACTCGCCGGTGGCGGTCTTCAGGCCCTCGCCGAGCGCGCCGGCCTTGAAACCTTCGCGGTTGCTGCGGTGGAGATAATGGATGGGCAGGCCAAGCGCCTGGTAGCGCTCGACGCAGGCGCGGGCGACCGCGCAAGTTTCGTCGGTCGAATCGTCGAGCACCTGGATGTCGAGCAGCTCGGGTGGATAGTCGAAGCGCGCGACGGCTTCCACGAGCCGCTCGATGACGTAGCGCTCGTTATAGATGGGAAGCTGTATGGTAACCTTGGGCCAGCTCGCGAGCTCGGGCGGCGGGCCGGGAACGTTTTGGCGGTACTTGAAGTAGGTATAAACCAGCCAATAGCGGTGCAAGCCGTACGCGGCGAGCACGACCAGAACCAGGAAGTACGGGATCATCACGGCAATGTCGAACGAATTCGCGTGATAAAGGCCGGTGAAGGTCCGGTCGGTCAGTCGTTTCCAATAGTTCGAGAGCGGGTTCTGCGCGACCCAGAGCATCATCGCGAAGCTATGCGCGTGCCACAAACCGCACTTCCCTCCCCATGCTGAGTCCACTGCCGCCGCTATGCTAGCTCGACTACGCTCGCTCGCGCGGCCTCAGGCGGCCGCGGCGCTGGCCGGACTTGCCGCGCTCGAAGCCATTTTCGCGGCCCTGCGGCGGCTGGGCGACCTGAAAGTCCACGTGATCGAAACGATCGCGCTGGGCCTCGCCGCCGGAGTCGTTTACTTCGTCGCGCTCTACGCGCTCGAGCATTCGCCCGAGCGCCGCGCCGCGTCTTGGCTGGTACTGGCCGGCGCGCTGCTCTTCCGCCTGACGCTTGCGCCGCTCGAACCGACGCTTTCCGACGATATCCACCGTTACCGCTGGGAAGGCGCCGTCCAGCAGGCGGGCTGGAATCCCTACGCGGTGCCGCCGGCCGACCCGCGCCTCGCGCCGCTGCGCGACTCGCTGGGGCCCAGCCACTGGGCGGCAATGCCCGGCCACGAAATCCGGACCATCTATCCGCCAGTTTCCGAACTGGTCTATCGCTTGACGTGGCGCGTGCTGCCCGGGCCGGTGGGCTTCAAGCTGCCGTTCCTGCTGGCCGACCTGCTGGTGGTGGCCATGCTGGCCGGATGGATGCGCTCCAGCGGCGGAACTGCGTTCCATCTAGCCATCTATGCGTGGAACCCGCTGGTGATCGTCGAGTTTGCCGGGAGCGCGCACAACGACGCGCTCGCTCTGGTTCTCGTCGTCGCCGCCCTGCTGATTATACGGCGGTACCAGGCGGTGTCAACGCTGCTGCTCACCGCCGCGGCGCTCGCCAAAGCGTTCCCGGCAGTGCTGTTCCCGCTGTGGCTGCGGCGCGGCGGCTGGCGCAATGCCCTGTGGGCGGCGGCGCTGGCGGCGGCGTGCGCCTGGCCGTACCGTTCGGCGTGGCCCTATGTGCGCGAGACATTCAACTACTACGAGTCGCGCTGGCAGAACTACCACGCCAGCCTCTTCTCGGTGATCGCGTGGTTCAGCGGCTCGCGCGAGCTGGCGGCGGGGCTGGGCGTCGGCATCGTGGCGGGGATGGCGGTGTGGATGGCGGCGCGGCGGACCGACCCAATCCGCGCGGCTTATCTGTTGTTCGGCGCTATCCTGATGCTCGCGCCCAACGGCTATTCGTGGTACTTCACCTGGATCGTGCCGCTGCTGTGCTTCTTCCCGAACCCGGCGTGGCTGCTGCTGACCGTGCTGCAGTTTCTCTCCTACAACGTGCTGATCGACTACCAGGCCGACGGCCGCTGGCACTTCGATCCGCTTATGCAGTGGCTCACGTACGGCCCGTTCTACGCCCTGCTGCTCTGGCAAGCGTGGCGCGACCGAAAACCGTTTGGCGCGGAGACGCCATGAGGGAGCGGCCCGCGGCGCGTGCAGACTCGGCGCCCTCGCTGGCTGAACTCGCCAGGGTTTTCCTGCGTCTCGGGACGATCGCGTTTGGCGGGCCGGCTGGGCACATCGCCCTGATGGAAGACGAGTTGGTGCGGCGGCGGGGCTGGCTCGCGCGCGAAAAATTCCTCGACCTGCTGGGCGCGGTCAACCTGCTGCCCGGGCCGAACTCGACGGAAATCGCGCTCTACATCGGCCTGCTGCGGTGCGGCTGGGCTGGCCTGCTGGTGGCAGGAGTGTCCTTCATCCTGCCGGCGGCGGTGCTGGTCGCCGCGCTGGCGTGGGTCTATGTGCGCTGGGGCATGCTTCCGCAGGCCGTCGGAGTCCTTTACGGCACGAAACCCGTGATTATCGCCGTGGTGGTGCAGGCGCTCTGGGGGCTGGGACGCACGGCGGTGAAAACAAAATTTCTTGCCGTGATTGGCGCAGCCGCCGTGGCGGCGGGAGCGCTTGGCGCCAATCCGCTGCTCGTGCTGTTTACGGCCGGAGTGGTCGTTGCAGCAGGCCGCGTGCTCCTATCCGGGAAGAATCCACCCGCGCGGCTGGCGGCAATATTTTCCGGCGCATTGGCGTTGCCCGCGGCCACGGCGGGGGCGGCTGCAATCGGCATCTGGAAACTGTTCTTCTATTTCCTGAAGGTTGGCGCGGTGCTGTTCGGGAGCGGCTACCTGCTACTGGCGTTTCTGCGCGCGGACCTGGTGGCGCGCTGGCACTGGCTGACCGAGGCGCAGTTGCTCGACGCCGTTGCCGTCAGCCAGGTGACGCCCGGACCTCTTTCGACCGCGGCGACATTTATTGGCTACCTGCTCGCGGGACCCTGGGGAGCGCTGCTCGGAACGATTGGCATTTTCCTGCCGGGGTTTGTTCTGGTGGCGGCCAGCGGGCGGCTGGTGCCCCGGCTGCGCGAGTCGCGCGTCGCGGCGGCTTTTCTCGACGGCGTGAACGCGGCCGCAGTCGCGCTGATGGCCTTGGTGAGCTGGCAGCTCGGCCGGGCCGCGCTGGTGGACGTCACCACGATCATCATCGCCGCCGCCAGCGGCGCGCTGCTCTTGCGCTACCGCGTCAATTCCGCGTGGCTGGTGCTGGGTGGCGCGCTCGCGGGCCTAGCCGCTGCCGCGCTGGGGCGGCACTGAGGACGATCTGCCGGGCGTGAGCGACCAGGGCCCGTAGCGTCCTGTGTGCGGTTGCGACAGGAGCTGGAGGGCGCGCGGGCAATTGTTTGTTTCGCACAGGCGGCTGGCCCGGCTATTCCCGGCTGGAGCGACACCGGGGAGAATACAGAGCGCACGCACGGTACGGTTCGGGAGGAAGCTTCCATGGGAAAGCGGCTCGAAACCCGCCTAGAGTTCAAGCGCTTTCTCTTCTACATCCTTCGCTCTGTGCGGCGTTTTCTGGGCCGGAACAAAACCGTGTACGCCAAGGAGAGAGTGGAAGAGTATCGCGGCTACTGGGAAGAAGGCGCGCGCATCCTGGGAGCAGAGTTCTTCTCCCTCACGGATTCCCTCTGGGAGGTGCGCCTCAATGGCCGCCACACCCGAATCAAGTTGTGGATGGTGCAGCTCGGCGACCCGGTGGTGAACCGGATCGCGAGTGACAAGATTCTCTGCTACCAGTGGGCCACTCGACTGGGTGTGCCGGTGCCGCAGCATCTGGTTTTCCGGCTGGAAGCGCTGGACCACGCGAAGGAATTCCTGCGGCAGAACCCCGGAGTGTACGTGGTCAAGCCAACCAGCGGGACCAGCTCCGGCGTGGGCCTCAGCACACACATCTCGACGCCGCAGCAACTGGAAAATGCCGCGGTCACCGCGTCCCTGTTTGCCGAGGAGCTCCTGATCGAACGGATGATCTTCGGGGAGACCTGCCGGCTGCTGTGGCTGGGCGGGGAACTGATCCACGCTGTGCGGCGCCGGGGAGTTCGGGTGACCGGGGACGGGCGCTCAACGATTGCGCAGCTCCTCGCACAGCAAAGCCGGGGGCAGGTTCCGTTCGACCTCACCACCGAAATGACGCTCCAGGGGCAGGGCCTGACGCGCGAGACAGTTCTCGAGGCCGGCCGCGAGATCCTGGTGCGCTCGCTGCCGGCCGGGGAAAACACCAGCCGCGAGTTGCGCACCGTGTACAACGAAACCATCTCCCACCTGATTTCCACGGCCATGATCGAGGAGATCCGCCCGCTGCTCGCCGCGATGGAAAACGAGATCGCCGGGGTGGACATCGTGACCAACGATCCCTGCGTTCCCCTCAAACAGAGCGGCGGCGTGATGCTGGAAGTGAACCCCGGCCCCGGCATCCACCACCACTACATCACCCCGGCAGACCACGGGCCGAACGCCGTGGCGGTCAAAGTCCTCAGGTATGTGTTGCAGGCGGCGAACTGAACAATTCGGCAAGTAATCCGACGCGGGCCACGGCCGGGAACTCGCTTCTTCGAGCGCAGACCTATGCCGCCCGCCACGGCGCCACCCGCGCTCCCGCCGGACGAGGAATTCTAACAGCACGAGCGCGGCCCGGAAACTTCCGCACCGCGTCCTTTTGCGTGCAGGGTTTGTGACGAAGCCGCCAGGCTAATACTTCTTTGGCGGCGCTTTGCCTTCAGCCTTCTTTGCCGGCGGCGCTGGCTTCGCTGCTTCCTTTGCGGCGCCTTCCTTTTTCGCTGCGGCCGGGGCTTTCTCCGCCGCCTTGGGCTTTGGCCTCCAGAAGTCCGGGTCGTTCGCAGCCCATTCCTTTGAGACGTAGCTCATCTTCGGGCTGAGGGAGAACAGGTTCGACTCGACAAACTGGATTCCTTCCGCGGCGAACTTCCGGCGCTTCTTCGCGTTTTCCTCGCCCAGCGCCTCGTTGACGGCCTTGCTGTTGTCCACGTCGGCTTCCGAGAGTGACTTCATGGCCGAAAAGAAGAGGTAGGTGCCGGCCGGGGCGCCCTCGACCACCTGGTAGCAAGCCCAGTGCTCGCCCGTGTTGGCTTTGTCGTGCGCGGCCATGCCGAGCTTCTCCATCTCCACGAGCTCCGGGCCATGGCCCAGGCGCACGCGCACCGTCTCGACTTCCATGTAGTGCGCCTTGGGCACGCCCATGGTGTCGGCGTGGTAGCTCAGGTCCTCGCGATAAATGGCAAGGATGGACCGCCCATTGTTGAGGAATGCGGCATCCTGCTCGCCGAGCTTTTCGAGTTCGGAGAGGAAGCCAGCGTTCTTCTCCGTGGCCTTTTGATCCTTCTCCCAGGCGGCAAACGAATCGTATGGGGTGATGAACCAGGCTTCGCTCGATCCGGACAGTGAGGTCAGGGCCAGGTAGTGCGTGGGCCACTTCGCCTTCGCCGAGGCCTTCACGAAATTGGTCTCGAATTTCTCATGCACAGCGCCTTTTCCGACCTTCACTTCTTCGCGAAATATTGTCAGGACCTTGGGCGGGCCGCCGGGAGCCGGCGTCTGCGCCAAGGTCTGCGCCGCGCCGGCCAGTGCCAGACACAGCGCGCACATCAGAAAGAGAGTTCTCTTCATCGCTGCCCACCTCCGGAGGGCATTTCCAGATTGAATGATTGCGGGGCCGCCCGACATAAAGTTCTCCACTGGCACCGCTGCGGTCAAAAGATAGAAATCCGGCGTCTGCGCATGAATTGAAGGACGGGGCAGAGTCTACTCTCCGTGGCCGCACGGTCAACTGATTTTCCCCGGCAAACGCGGGCGTTGGCCTAGACGTTGAGGGTGAGCGTGACGTCGGGGCGGCCGCCGAGCGGCGGCATTTTCGAGCGGTCAATCGGGCGGTAGAGCGTGTCGCGCTCGACCGGCACGCGCCCGGCCTCGCGGATCAGCCGCTCGAGTTCGGCGCGCGGCGTGAACTGCGCCGTGGTCGCGCCGGCGTCGTGGTAGATCTTCTCTTCGACCACGGTGCCGTCCATGTCGTCGGCGCCGAAGCGCAGCGCAATCTGCGCGATCTTCGGGGTGAGCATGATCCAGTAGGCCTTGATGTGGTCGAAGTTGTCGAGCAACAGCCGCGAGATGGCGATGTTCTTCAAGTCGGCGAAGCCGGTCGTCATGGGCAAGTGCGCCAGCGCGGTGTTCTCCGGGTGGAACGCGAGCGGGATGAACGCGACGAAGCCGTGGGTTTCGTCCTGCAGCTCGCGCAGCAGCAGCAGATGCTCGACGCGCTCTTCTTCGGTTTCAATGTGGCCGTAGAGCATGGTGGCGTTCGAGCGCAGGCCGATCTGGTGCGCGGTGCGCGCGATATTCAGCCACTGCTGCCCGCTCACCTTGTGGTCGCAAATCACCTTGCGCACACGCGGATTGAAAATCTCCGCGCCGCCGCCGGGCAGCGAGTTCACACCGGCTTCCTTGAGCGCCAGCAGCGTATCTCGAATGGACAACCTGGCGATGCGCGCGAAGTAGCCCACCTCGACCATGGTGAAGGCCTTCAGGTGCACGCTCGGGCAGCGCTGCTTGAGCCCGCGCATCAGGTCGAGGAAATACTGGAACGGTAGGTCGGGGTGCAGGCCGCCAACCAGATGAAATTCCGTGGCACCTTCGCAAACGCCCTGCTCGGCGCGCGCGTAGATCTCCTCGAGCGCAAAAGTATAGGCGCCCGGCGCGTCTGGGTTGCGGCCAAACGCGCACAGCCGGCAGTGCGCCACGCAGACGTTGGTCGGGTTGATGTGGCGATTGACGTTGAAGTAGCAGACGTTCCCGTGGCGCTTCTCCCGCACGAAGTTGGCGAGCCAGCCGATGGCCAGCAAATCCGGCGACCGATAGAGCACGATGCCATCGTCAAAGCTCAACCGCTCGCCAGCGAGAACCTTATCGGCGATCGGCTTCAGCCGTGCGTCATCAATGATGGTTTCCGCCATCGAGTTTTCCGGTTCCCAAACGCTCTCAGGGGTGCGACAGCGCCACGGCCGCACCCCAGAAAAGGAGAAACAAGAAGCTAATATAGCCGTTCACGGTGAAAAAGGCAGCATTGATTCGCGACAGGTCATTGGGCTTCACCAGCGAGTGCTCGTAAGCCAGCAGCAGCGCGACCACAGCGATCCCTGCCCAGGCCGGCCAGGGCAGATGAAAACTCCAGGCCAGCCAACCCAGCAGCGCGACCATCATCGCGTGCATCGTGCGGGCGATACCCAGCGCCCCGGCGACGCCGAAGCGTTTGGGGATGGAGTACAAGCCTACTTGCTTGTCGAACTCGATGTCCTGGCAGGCGTAGAGCACGTCAAAGCCCGCCACCCAGAGCGTCACTGCCGCGCAGAGGATGAGCATGCGCGGGTCGAGCGCGCCCGAAACGGCAATCCACGCCGCCGCGGGCGACATCCCCAGGCAAAAACCCAGGACCAGGTGCGACCACGTGGTGAAGCGCTTCGTGTAGGAATAGAGGAAGAGCACCGCAAGCGCCACGGGCGAGAGCTTCAACGCCAGCGGGTTGAGCTGCCACGCTGCAATAACCAACACCGCCGAAGAGACCAGTGCGAAGGCCCACGCGAACTGCAGCGAAAGACGGCCGGTCACCAGCGGCCGCGACGCCGTGCGCGGGTTCAGGCGGTCGTAGTGCAGGTCGGCGATGCGGTTCATGGTCATCGCCGCCGAGCGCGCGCCCACCATCGCCACGATGATCCACAGGACCTGACGCGGCGTCGGCCAGCCGGAGGGCGCGACGGCGTAGCGCGCGGCGAGCAGCGCGCCGGTCAGCGCAAACGGCAGAGCGAACACGGAGTGCTCGAACTTGATCATCTCGAGCACGGTGCGGATTCTGCTGGCACTCATCTGAGGAACCAAGGGGACGCGAGCCGCGCTAGGCTTGCTGCGCCTTGCTCTTCCCCTGGCCACGCCACTGGTACTGTTTCTCCTGCGGCAGGCCAAGCTGCGCCAGCACGCGATAGACGTATTGCTCCACTAAGTCGTCGATTGTCTTCGGCTGGTGATAATAGGACGGGATCGCCGGCATGATCACCGCGCCGGCCTGCTGTGCGCGGAGCATGTTTTCCAAGTGAATGCGGTTGAACGGCGTGTCGCGGATACACAGCACGAGCCGGCGGCCCTCTTTCAGCACGACGTCGGCAGCGCGCGCCAGCAGATCTTCGCTCGTGCCGCTGGCGATGGCCGCGAGCGTGCCCATCGAGCAGGGGATCACCACCATGGCGTCCACCGGATAGCTGCCCGAAGCGATCGCGGCGCCGACGTCTTTGTTGGGTAACACTTCGATTTTTGTCACACGGGAGCCGGTCACCAGCGAGGGCAATTGCTTGGCATCCGTCGCGACAATCCCCAGCTCGTAGGCGAACAGCCGCAAGCCGGTCTCGGTGACTACCAGGTGCACGCAGGCGACGCGCGGGTCGGCGTCCAGCAGCCGCAGCGCCGCCTGCGCCAGGATGGCGCCGCTGGCGCCGGTGACACCCACGGTTACGACTTTGCCTTCTGGATTTGCCATGCTCGTGCGCGGAGTGCTC
>JBGPZW010000093.1:0-13134 GCA_041493955.1 Terriglobia bacterium | reverse complement strand
ACCTCTTCTGGCTTCAGCTTCTTCGTGCGTGCACGCTCGGCCAGATCGTTTATGGCGCGCTGCAGGCCCAGGAAATTTTTTTCCTCGACGCCCTTGAGCACCGGCACGATCAGCCCCCAGTCGAGCGCTACGGCGATGCCAACATTGATGTCGCGGTGCAGGACGACGTTGGTGCCGTCCACCGAAGCGTTTACCGTGGGGAACGCCCGCAGGCCGTCGATGCAGGCGCGCACGAAGAAGGGCATGAAGGTCAGCTTGGCCTCGTGACGTTTCTCAAAATCACCCTTGTTGTGCTCGCGCACTTCGACAATGCGCGTCATGTCCGCCTCATCGATCGAATAGACGTGCGGCGAAACGCGCTTCGAGACCAGCATGTGCTCGGCGATGCGCTGCCGCATCACGCTCATGGGCTGCACTTCGTAGCGGCCGAAATAAATCCGCTCGCGCGGCACCGCATTTTCCAGCACCGCGTGCACCAACGCTCCGGAAACGCCCGGCGCCGCCGGAGCTGCCGCCGGGCCTGCGGCAGGGGCTGCGGCAGGCTCGCCGCCGCCCGACTCAATCGCCGCCAGAATGTCTTTCTTGCTGATGCGCCCGCCCGCGCCGGTCCCGCTCAGGGTGGAGAGATCGATGTTGTGCTCTCGCGCCAGGCGGCGCACGAGCGGTGAGCTGTGAATCCTGTGGCCATCGCGGCGCGGCGCCGCAGGTGCGCCTGCGGCCGCTGCCGGCTTGGCTGGCGCAGGAGCTGGCGTGGGCGCTGCTGCCGCGGGAGCCTTCGCTTCGACCGCGGTGGGTTTGGGCGCTTCGGCCTTTGCGGCAGGCGGCGCCGGGACAGCCGCGCCGGCGGCGCCATCGGCATCAATCACCGCGACCACGGTCTGGATGGGCACCGTTTGCCCTTCGCCCACCTTGATTTCTTTCAACACGCCGGCAGCGGGCGCGGGGATCTCGGCGTCCACCTTGTCGGTGGAGATCTCAAAGAGCGGCTCGTCCCGCTCGACCTTGTCGCCGGGCTTCTTCAGCCACTTGGTGATGGTGCCTTCAAAGATGCTCTCGCCCATCTGGGGCATGATCACATCGGTTGGCATGCGCTTCTCCTTGCTGGTTCTCCGACCTTCAATATCTCGCCAGGTCGCGCGCGGCGTTGGCCACGCTGGCCACGTTGGGTAGAAACCGCGCTTCGAGCGGCGGGGAATACGGCACCGGGGTGTCGAGCGAAGTCACGCGCAGCACCGGGCCGTCCAGGTCCTCGAAAGCGCCCTCGCAGACCAGCGCGGCGATTTCGCCGGCAATGCCGCCGGTGCGTGTGTCCTCGTGCACGACGAGCACCTTATTGGTCTTCTTCACTGAAGCGAGAATCGTCTCGCGATCGAGCGGCAGCAGCGTGCGCAGGTCGATGACCTCGGCCTCGATCCCTTCCTTGGCCAGCAGTTCGGCGGCTTCGATCGAGGTATGCATCATCGCCGCATAGCTGAGGATGGTCAAATCGCGTCCCTCGCGCCGCACCACAGCCTTGCCGATCGGCACGGTGTAGTCGTCAGCCGGGACCTCTTCCTTGATGCGCCGATAGAGGAACTTGTGCTCGAAGAAGAGCACCGGGTTGTTGTCGCGGATGGCCGACTTCAGCAGGCCCTTGGCGTCGTAGGGAGTGGAGGGATAGACCACCTTGAGCCCGGGCGTGTGCACGAAGTACATCTCGGGATTGGCCGAATGGAAAGGCCCGCCGTGTACACCGCCGCCCGACGGCCCGCGCAGAACCATAGGCACCGGCGCGCCCCAGCGGTAGTGCGACTTGGCCACGAAATTGGTGAGCTGGTTGAAGCAGCAGGCGATGAAATCGATGAACTGCATCTCCGCGACCGGCCGCAGGCCCAGGTAGCCCATGCCCACGGCGGCGCCGACGATGGCCGTTTCGCTGACCGGCGTGTCGATCACGCGCTCCCAGCCGAACCGCTCGAGCAGCCCCTGGGAAACTTTGAACGCGCCGCCATAAACGCCCACATCCTCGCCAAGCAGAACGACCGTGGGGTCGCGCTCCATCTCTTCAAACAGCGCCTGGCGGATGGCTTCCAGAAAGGTGACCGCGGCCACGGCTAGCTCCTCGCCTTGCTGCGCGCCGGCGCCTTAGCCGGTTTTGCTTTGCGCGAGGTTTTCTGTGCCGGGCGGTGGTTGCCGTCGCCGGGGATCGCAGCGGCCGCCGCGCGTTTGCCAGCCGGAGCCGCTCCGTCCGGCCCGCCGAAGCCTTCGACTTTCCAGACCGGCTCGACGCTCGATCTCGGCGGCATCAGTTCTTCGACGGGGCGTTGCCAGGCCGCCTCGATCGTGTGGCAGCCCTCGCAGTACACGCCCTGCTCGGCAAGTTCGGGCGGCGGGAAGGGCGAGTTCTCGGCAAACTCGAGATCTTCCATCAGCTCGCGCTCGATCCGCGCGTCCATCGCGGCGCGGGTCTTGGGGGCCAGCATTTTGTTTTCGGTGAGATGCTTCTCATAGCGCTCGATGGGGTCGCGCGTTTTCCAGTGCTCAAACATTTCCTGGGGCACATACTCGGCGGGGTCGTGCTGGGCATGGCCGCGCATGCGCATGGTCTTCGCTTCGATGAGGACCGGGCCGTCACCCGCGCGCGCCCGCTCGACCGCCTCTTTCGCCACGCGGTAGACCGCCAAGACGTCATTGCCATCGACCGAGTAGCTGGGGATGCCGTAGGCCTTGGCGCGGTCGGCCAGGTCGCGCAGCGGCACCTGCCGCCGCACCGGCGTCGAGTAAGCCCATTGATTGTTCTCGATCACGCAGACAAACGGCGCTTTTTGCGCCGCGGCGAGGTTCATGCCTTCATGGAACGCTCCGGTGGACGTCCCGCCGTCGCCGATCCAGGTCATGGCTACAATTTTCTGTCCCAGATAGCGTCCGGCCATGGCGATGCCGGTCATCACCGGGATCAGGTCGCCCAGCATGGAGATGGGCGAGACGACGTGGCGCACCGTGAGGTCGCCGAAATGGCTGGTGCCGTCCTTGCCCAGCGTCGGCGAGGTGTAACGTGCCATGTGCTGGGTGAAGATATCGCGCGGGCGGAAGCCCTTGACCATCAGCGCGCCGATGTTCCGGATCATCGGGGCCATCCAGTCACGCGGCTCGAGCGCATAGGCCGTGCCCACCGAGGTCGCTTCCTGCCCCAGGCTGGAGTAGAGCCCGCCCACAATCTTGTTCTGGCGGAACAGCCGCACCATCTGCTCCTCGAGCATGCGGTTGAGCTTCATGTAGTAGTAGAGCTCGAGGTGCTGTTCGCGCGTGAGCGATACCTTCATCCGTGGCTCCGGCTTCCCTGTGTCATCCCTAGGCGCTCGCGGCGGCCGGCAGTTCATCGTGCGCGCGCAAGAGCTCTTCGAGCGTCTCGCGCGTCGCCGGCTGCATTTGCAACCCGAAAACTTCCCCCAACCTTTCGACCATCCGCGGAGCGACCTCCGCGACACTCACCGGGCGACCCAGCAGGCGTTCGAGCGAGGTGGGCTGCCTGTCCGGGATGCCGCAGGGCACGATCAGGTCGAAGTAGCGAAGGTCGGTGGCCACATTGAACGCAAATCCATGCGAAGTCACCCAGCGGCTGATGTGCACGCCGATGGCGGCGAGCTTTTCCTCACCCGCACCCGAAACATTCACCCACACGCCGGTCTTGCCGGTCGAGCGCGTGGCTCGCGCTCCGAAATCCGCCGCCGCGCGGATCATGGTCTCTTCGAGCTGCCGCACGTACCAGATGACATCGCGGCGAATCTCGCCCAGGTTCAGGATCGGATAGCCTACGAGTTGCCCAGGGCCGTGATAGGTGATGTCCCCGCCGCGGTCCGTGGTGATGAACTCCACGTTCATCTGCCGCAACACATACTCCGAGGCGCGCAGGTGCTCGCTCTTGCCGTTGCGGCCCAGCGTGACCACGTGCGGGTGCTCACAGAGCAGAAGCACGTCGGGCAGCGCGCCCGCCTTGCGCGCCGCCACCAGACGCCGCTGCAGCTCCCACGCCGCACGATAGGGCGCGAGTCCCAGATCGACAATCAGACAACTCTTCATGCTCAGCAATATTCCTATGCGTTGATGGCCAGGCCGCGCACCGACGCGAACGCGTCGCCCATGGCTTCCCACACCGTGGGGTGCGCGTGCACGGTGAACAACATATCGTCAAGCGTGGCTTCCAGTTGCAGCGCCACCACCGCCTCGGCGATGATTTCGGTCGCCAGCGGGCCGATGATGTGCACGCCCAGCAACTCGCCGTACTTCTCCTCGGCGACCACTTTGATGAACCCTTCGTGCTGCCCGAGGATCGACGCTTTGCTGTTGGCCGCGAAAGGGAACTTCCCGGTCTTGATCTTCAGCCCGGCGTCGCGGGCCTGCTTCTCGGTCATCCCGATCGAGCCGATCTGCGGCTCGCAGTAAGTGGCATTGGGAATGCGGTTGCGGTCGAGCGCGGGCACTTGCTTTCCGGCCATTTTGCCTGCCGCGATGATACCTTCCATCGACGCGGCGTGTGCGAGTTGCGGCATCCCGGCGACGATGTCCCCGATGGCATAGAGACCGGGCTCAGCCGTCTCCATGTACGGGCCCGTGTGCACAAAGCCGCGCTCGAGTTTGGCCCTGGATTTCTCCAGGCCGATCTTCTCGGTCATCGGCTTGCGCCCGACTGCGATCAGGATTCTCTCTGCCGAAAGCGTCTGCGACTTGCCAACCTTGTCCTGAAGAGAGACCTTCGCGCCTTTGGCATCCTTCTTAACCCCTTCGACCTTCGCTTCGGTGAAGATCTTGATGCCTTTCTTTCGGAAAGCCTTGTCCAGCTCTGCGGAGATCTCCTCGTCTTCGAGGGGTACCACGCGGGGCAGCATTTCGAGAAGGGTGACCTCGGCGCCGAAGGAGTTATAAATGGAGGCGAACTCGACTCCCACGGCTCCCGCGCCCACCACTAGGAGCGACTTGGGAATATCCGGCAGCGACAGAATGCTGCGGTTGCTGAGGATGGTCTTGCCGTCGATTTCCACGCCGGGCAGTGAGCGTGCTTCCGAGCCCGTCGCCAGCAGGATGTTGGTGGCTTCGATTTCAGTGGTCTTGCCGTCCTTCTCCACGGCCAGGCGGCCGGGCCCCGCCCAGCGGCCCCAGCCGGTCAGGGTTTCCACCTTATTTTTCCGGAAAAGGAACTCTATGCCCTTGGCGTGCTTCTTGACGATTTTGTCCTTGCGCGCCAATACCGCGGGCCAGTCGAGCTTGAAGCCGCTCACCTCAATCCCGAATTCCCTGGCATTTTTGATGTGATCATAGAGTTCGGCGTGGTGCAGCAAGACCTTGGTCGGGATGCAGCCGACGTGAAGGCAGGTGCCGCCCAGAAAACCGTCCTTCTCGACCACCACGGTCTTCAGACCCCACTGCGCGGCGCGGATGGCGGTCACGTAGCCGCCCGGCCCGCTGCCGATGATGGCCAGATCGTATTTGGTCAAGAGGCTCCTCCGCGTGGGGCGGTGCAAGGCTCCTTGGCTGCTCGATTTGGGTTCAAAAAGGCAGGCGCCCGCCCACCCATCGCCGCCCCGGCCCGATGAATAAAGCTCGATTCTAACAGCCGCTCCAAAGAGCCGCAACCCTGCCCGGCGCCTGCCGCAGTTTTTCCGCTATGGTTTGCGTACCCCTGCGGGAACCGTTGGCGTGTCGTTCTCTCCGGTGGGTGGCCACTTGTCTGCTTAGAAAACAGGTTTCACGGGGCTTTCTTGACAGTTTCCCGCGCGGGGTCTAAAATCATCCATTTGTAGCAGGCGCGATATGGCTCGCTATGGGACCTCAACGATGGACAAGAAACGCCTCGAGTACTACAAGAAGAAGCTGCTGGCCAAGCGCGAGGACCTCCTGAAGATTATCGCCCGCACTGAGGAGGAAGGGCGCAAAGCGGATGAGGATCCGACCGTGGACCTCGCCGACAAGGCCGCAAACTCCTATACCAAAGAATTTCTCTTCGGCCAGACCAACCATGACCGCGTCACCCTGCAGTTGGTGGACGAGGCCCTGGCTCGGATCAAAGAGGACGAGTTCGGTTTGTGCACGCATTGCCAGCAAGAAGTCCAGCAGAAGCGGCTTGAAGCGGTTCCCTGGGCCCGCCATTGCATCACTTGCCAGGAAAAGCAGGAACAGGGCCAGCTCTGACCTCGTCCGGCGTCCTTTCCTTTCCGGTTGCCATCCACGTGGAAGCCTCGCGCCAGGCTCATTAGCTCTCTGAATAACTTCCTCTTTTAATATTCGTGAAGGGGGAGTAGCCTGCTCCCCATGTCACCACTCCGCTTTTCTGTCGGGCACGTCCTTCGGAAGGTTGGCGATGCGCTGGCCTCGCTGGCCTTCCCGGCGCCGTGCCGCGTCTGCGAGGCCACGCTCGACACGGCCAGCCGGATCCCCATCTGCCGCGCATGCCTCGACTCGCTGCGGCCTCTCACCGGGGCCGGCTGCCACAAGTGCGGCCGGCCGTTCGTCTCGGCGCTGGCCGCGCTGGTGAGGGAACCGCTTTGCCAGCTCTGCCGCAAAGGGGTCTACGGTTTTGATCTGGTGCGCAGCTACGGTGCTTACAATGACGCCATGGTGCGGGCTATGGTGCTGTTGAAATACCACGCGGTGACGCCGCTGGGCGACTGGTTCGCCGCGCGGCTGGTCGAAGTGGTGGCTCGCGAGCCGGAATCCCTGGCAGCCGACGTCGTCGTGCCCGTGCCCCTGCACCCCGCCCGGCTGCGTGAACGGGGCTACAACCAGGCGGAACTCATCGCGCACCCGCTGGCCCGGCGGCTCAACCTGTCCTGCCGGTCCGAATTGATGGTGCGCGTCAAGCCGCGCCCGGCCAAACAGAAACTCACCCGCCATGAGCGCTGGGAAAGCGTGCGTGGCGCATACGCCATCCGGGAACGGGCGCGAGTTGACAACCTGCGGGTCTTGCTGGTAGATGATGTATTGACCACAGGCGCGACGCTGGATTCCTGTGCCAGGGTCCTACGCAAAGCTGGCGCGGCCCGCGTCGTCGGTTTGACCGTTGCCCGGGCGCTGTCCGATTGGGCGGTACCGAGTTGGACCCGGGAGCAACAGGCAGTCGAGTTGGCGGGAGAACTGTCGACATGAACGGCGACAGGCAGGACGGAAGGTATCCTCGGGCGAGGATGATGCCGGCCCCTACCTCGGCGGAGAAGACCCGTTTGCCCGGCGCTCTATCCGCCGCCACCCGCCCCGCGATCATGCAGGAACCTGTGCTGGTCCTCAACGCCACATTTGAGCCCATCAACATCACCGCGGTGCGCCGTGCCATGGTGCTGATGCTCAAGGGCGTCGCCCAGGCCGAAGAGCTCAACCATGCTGAGGTCCACTCGGCCACCCGCTCGCTCAAGGTGCCATCGGTTATTCGTCTCCTGGCCTACCGCCACATTCCGCAGCAGACGCGGGCGCTGTCGCGCAAGAACATCCTGCTGCGCGATCGCAACACCTGCCAGTTCTGCGGAAATATCTTCCCAGCTTCGGAGCTGACGCTGGACCACGTCGTGCCGCGCTCGCGCGGTGGACGCTCTTCTTGGGAAAACTTGGTGGCCTGCTGCTACCAGTGCAACAACCACAAGGGCGACCGCACGCCGGAAGAGGCGGGCCTGCAACTGACTCGCCGGCCACGCCCTTTCACGCTGCACACCTCACGCCAGCTCATGCGTCTGATCGGCCACAAGGACGAGAAGTGGCGCAAGTACCTGTTTTACTGAGCCGCGCCTGCCGCCCCTTTTCTTCCCCAGGGCCCGAAACCGGACGTAATTCAACACAAATCAAAGGCTCTGCGGTGAGAGTATCGCCAGGCATCCTTTTTGCGGCCCGTGCATCGAAATCTATAAAACCACTTCTAGGACACACCCCGGGAAGCAGCGTTGGCTCTGCCAAGGCTGCTTCCCTTCTTTATGGGCGGTTCTGCTGGTCGCCTCGTTGCGCTACTGCCGGAAGATGACCTGCAGGCCCCGGCGCCAGTTTTCATTCAAACCGACGCGCATGATTTCCACTTCCCGCGAGAGGTAGCGCAGGACTACGTCGGTGGCCGGGTGAAAGCGCAAACCGGGCGCCACCAGGAACAGGAGCGGCGGCTCGGGCCGTAATTCGGTCCCGGCAAAATAGCCGTAGTGGTGGAAGTCGTCCTGCTGGTGGTGCCAGCGGACCCGCAGCCAGTAGTCCACGGCCTGCAGCGGCAGATGCAGATCCTCGTTGGCTTTCAGCTCGACCACGGCCAGGCGTCCATCGCGCGTCACGCCCAGCAGATCGATCACGCCGCGGTCGCCCGCCGCAAAGGCAGGCACCTGGCTGTAGAGGTGCGTCGGGTCCAGGCGCGCGTCGATCCGCATGGGGTCCTCCTGCACGATCGACTCCAGCCAGCGCTCGGCCTGCACGCGATAGAGCGGGTGCGCGGTGTCGGTGGCCAGGGGGTGCCGGGCGGTTTCGAGTTGCTGGATCAGCTTCTCGAGGTTCTTCCAGTTCTTCTGTGTGAGTTCCTGTCGCTCATCGCCCAGACCAAAAAACACCGCGCCGCCCTCCCAGCGCGCGAATTCCAGACCGCGAAAGCGGAGGGCCACTTCCCTCGTACCGGGGGAGACGCAGGCGCGGATCGCCTCGGGCGCCCGTGCGCGGATCTTTTCGACAGCCGGGCGCGCTGCGGCCAACGTGGAATCCACTTCGCGTCGCGGGGTGAGCCAGGTGGCGAGGTTGCCGATGTCGCGGGGATCGATCGGCCGCGCGCGCCACTGCGTCTCGTTCAGTTCGTAGAGTTCGATCCGCGTGGAGGGCGCGAGCGCGCTGAGGCGGTGCGCGGTCACGCGACTCGCGCCCTCGGGCAGGAACAGACGCAAGCCCGCGACGCTCTTGCCCCGCGCCTGCTGGCGCGCGCGGTCGAGCCAGATCAGGCCGGAGGTCAGAATGGTGTCGATCGTGGTGGCATCCTCGGCGGGGGAAACACCCAGGACGGCCCAGGCCCGCTGGCCGCGGTGCAGCAGCCCGCGAGTGAAACGGCCCGATAGGGAATGCTCGAGGTCGGACGTGGTGGTCAGCGAGTCGATCTGCTCATCGGGGAACTGCTCGGCGAGCATCTGGCGGAATCGCGCGCGGAACTTTTCCCGGGTCAGGCGGTACGCCGACCTCTCCGCACCGGCACAGAGGATCTCCAGCGTTCCGGGCCGAGCCTGTCCAAATCGCTGCACCTCCAGGACCACGCGCTCGGCGGATTGCTCGGCCACCCGCAACACCCGCCGCACCAGGTTGTGTTCCTCCGACCAGATGTGCAGCAGGGTGGAGTTGCCCTGGCGGCGTACCTCGTATTGCCCGCCGGACAGGGCGGCCAGCCATTGGCCGTTCTCGTGGACTTCCACGCGGCCTGACCCCATCAGCGTGGCCAGCACCGCTTCGAGTTCGGTGGCGTCTTCCACGGACTTGGATTATAGAGTGGTAATTGCTTTTGTACGGTAGTTTTCCCGCCGACCCAGGTGCTGCGGGCTACTCGATGAGCAGGCCGCTGACGCGGATCGAAGGGAATTGCCGGTTCCAGTCCTGGGGCACATGCTCAAAGCCGAACTGAAATTCGCGGCGCCGTCCGGCGGCCAGCGGTGCCGAGCGCGGCCCAAATACGTGGCGGGTGTCGCGCAGGACCACTTGGTTGAACAGGTCGCGGAATTCGATGGTCACTTCGATCTCGTGGAGGGCCCGCGCGCCGTCATTGGAAACCGAGCCGAAGAGAAACGTCACTTCCTGGTTCAGGAAGTTGGCGGCGCGGCCCATCTTCAGATCGGAGAAGTGGATCTGGCCGGTGTAAGCCTGCTCGGCCGCGCCCATGGGCAAAGGCTTCTCGGCGACGGGCCCGCCGGTCCGCGTGCTCCGCGTGAGCAGGAAAACGCCGGCAAGCAGCACGCCCACTACGATCACGCCGGCCAGGAAGGCCACCGGCATGCCACTCTTGGATTCTTCGGTCATGGAGCTCTGGTTTCCCCGTCGGTTCCGCGCCGGCAGGCCCGCTCAGCGGCCGAACGCAAGGCGGAGGATGAGCGGTTCGGGGAGTCCGGCGCGCTTCATCCTTTGCTGCACGGCCGCGATGTCGTAGGGCACGCGCCAGAATTCCACCACAGCGTGGCTCAGATCGGCGATAGCAAACGCGGCGCGCGGGTCGCCGTCACGCGGCTGCCCGATCGACCCGGGATTGAGCAGATACCGCGTCCCCGCTTCGACGCGCAGGGCCGCGAAGCTCGTTCCGCCGTCGGGACGCAACTGGATGACCTCAAGCTTGTTGTCGCGAAAGGAAAAGCCGCCCTGGTAGTGCGTATGGCCGAAGAAGGTCACCGCCGAGGGCGACTCGAGCAGCCCGTCCAGGGCTTGCGCGGGCGCGAAGACGTATTCGTCCTCGTCGTGGAAGGCTCCGTGGACCAGCGCCAGGCCGTTGGCTTCGACCGGCCCGGCCGGGAGCTCCTGGAGATAGGTCAGATTCTCGGCGCGCAACTGTGCGTGCGTCCATTCCGCCGCGCTGCGCGCCACGGGATTGAAATCCTCGGCGTCGGCTAACGCGCAGGCCGCCTTGTCGTGATTGCCCCGGATGATTGTGGGTTGCAGCTTTCGGACGCGGTCGATCACTTCGTTGGGGTCCGGACCATACCCCACCACGTCGCCCAGGCACACCACCCGCTCCCAACGGCCGTCGGCGGCGGCCAGCGCCGTTTCGAGCGCGGTGAAGTTGGCATGAATATCGCTGAGAACGAGATAGCGCATTCAGGAATCTCCGCCCCGGCAGGGCACAGATTATAGACGAAGCGCTCCCATCTTGCATCCCGAGCCAGGAACTTGCTTATTTTCCCCGGCTAACTGTCCGGCCCCTGCTGCCGTCTAAGAGGCATGAAACCGGGAGGCCTGAAGAAGGGATTCAACGTGGCGCAGAACGGAACTCTCGACACGGGACGAGCGCCGCGGGAAAGAAGTCCCGGCGCGGGCGCGGCCTTTTGGCCTTCCCTGGGGCAGGACTCGGGCAATTTGTGGGGGTTCGGTCTCCGGAATTTGCCCTAACAATTGCCGCCCGAGTGAAACATTTGTGTGGGGCCTGTCGTCTATAGAGGGTGGCTGAATGGTGGGGCGCAGCGCCCCACTCCGGGGGAAGCGGACCGAAGCCACAGAGTTTCCGTTGCAGACGTCGTAAGAAGGAATCCGGGGGAAAGAAAAGCCCCGCGGTGGCAGCCGCGGGGCGGCGACACGCAACTCTTCACCGGCAGTCAGCGCAGGAAGGACTGTGTGTCGAGCGGAGGCTACTTCTCGCTCCCGCCCCTGTCAACCTTTTTTCCACGCCCGCAGCGAAACGGCACGGTTGTCCTGAAAACTGAAAAGGAGAAACCTCGATCATGACCAACAAGAATCTGGTTCGGTTCATCGCCTTGCTGGCGGTCGTGGCTCTGGCGCTCCCCGTCATGGCCAAGCCGATCAGCAAGAACATCAGCATCGTGCAGCCGGCCAAGCTGGGCACCTCCCAGCTCACCGCGGGCGAATATCAACTGCTCATCGACGGCACCAGGGTGACCGTGCAGAAGGGCAAAAACGTTGTCGCCGAAGTGACCGGCCGCTGGGAAGAGCGCGACGCTAAGTCCCGCTACAGCTCCGTGCTCCTGGGCGCCGACGGCCAGGTGCAGGAGGTTCGCTTCGCCGGCGAGAACCGCGTCCTGGTTCTTTCCACACCGTAATCCCCCAAGAGACTCACCCCTTGCGGAACGACTACGGGGAGGCGGCACATCGAAAGACGCCAGCCTCCCCTTTTCATTTCGTTTCGCACTCTCAGCGGATCAACATGCAGTCACCGTAGCTGTAGAAGCGGTAGTTCTTCTCGATCGCGGAGCGATAGGCTCGCAGAGTGAACTCACGCCCGGCAAACGCCGCGACCATGGCCAGCAAGCTCGACCGTGGTAGATGGAAATTGGTCAGCAGTTGGTCCACGACAAGGAATTGATAGCCGGGAAAAATAAAAAGGCCGGCTTCTGCCTTGCCGGGCGGGAGACGCATTTCCTCCGCTACCGCCGATCGCTCGCCGCGCCGCCCCAGAGCTCTCTGCGCGGCGTCCTCGAGCGCGCGCACGACCGTAGTTCCCACCGCCAGCACTGGCCGGCCTTGGTGGCGCGCCTCAGCGATCTTCACCGCTGCAGCTTCTGGGATCTCATACTCCTCTGTGTGCATCCGGTGGTTTTCCAGATTCTCACAGTGAATGGGCTGAAAGGTGCCCAGACCTACTCTCAGAGTGATCTCACAGAGTTCGATGCCGCGCGCGCGGAGCCGCTCGAGAATCCGGGACGTGAAATGCAGGCCGGCGGTGGGTGCGGCTACCGCGCCGTTCTCCCGCGCAAAAATGGTTTGATACCGTTCGCGGTCGGCGGGTTGATCGGGACGGTCCACGTACGGAGGCAGCGGCACGTGGCCCAGCCGCTCAATGGCCCCCATCAGGTCTGCCGTTCTTGAAAACCGCAGCACCCGCAGCCCATACTCTCCGCGGCCGATCACCTCCGCTTCCAGTTCACCCTCACCGAAGAGGACTCGTTCCCCCGTGTCCATTTTCCTACCGGGACGTACCAGCGCCTCCCAGGCGTCATGGGAAAGTTGTCGCGTGAGCAGAACCTCAATGGGAGACTTCAGGAATTCGCGCCGGGCGGGACTTTGCCGGCCGGGTAGCTCGGCACGCCCGCCCGCCCGGCGACCGAACAGCCGGGCAGGAAAAACCCGGGCGTTATTCACCACGAGCAACTCACTCCCGCGAAGTAGTTCGGGCAGCTCGCTGAATTGGTGGTCTCTCCACCCCTGCGCAGCGCGATCTAGAACGAGCATTCGGGACGCGTCGCGCTCGGCAAGCGGTTCCTGAGCGATGCGCTCGCGCGGGAGTTCGTAATGGAGTTCAGAAAGCTTCATGTTCCATCCAACCGAATGGAAGGCTACCCAACTCCATTGTATCGGAGCGGAAATCGAAAAGCTCCCTGGCTGGCGGACTGGAATAGATACCCGCCTGCGGAAGAGGTCCAGAGCGCACCGCGCATTCAGGTAGGCGGCAATAGGCGAAAACCACGTCAGCAACAAACTAGTTCAGAAGTCTATGATTAGTAGAGCCTTATT
>JBGPZW010000067.1:0-17958 GCA_041493955.1 Terriglobia bacterium | reverse complement strand
GAAGATAAAAGGGACCCGGGTCCTCGGCGTTAAGTGTGGTGGCCTTGCGGAGAGCTTCAATCGCCTCGGCGAGTCGCCCTTGCTCCAGTAATGCCTTGCCCAAGTCGTAGTGCGCGTTGGCATTTCCAGGGGTGAGGTGGATGGCAAGCAGGAGATTGGCGACCGCCTCTTGAATCCTCCCGCTGTCAAGCAGTACGTGGCCGAGCCGGTAATAGACCTCCGCATTCTCCTGGTGCAGGGCCAGTTCGTTCTTGAACTCCGCAATTGCCTCGGCGTTCCGCCCAAGGCTCTCATAGGCAAATCCCAGATGGTAGTGGCCCAGCGGAATCTTTGGGTCCAACGCCAAAGCCTTTTTGAATTGCTTGACCGCCGGCAGGGTGCGATTGGTGTTCTGGTATGCGCGGCCGAGTAAGATGTGCGGTAGCGGATCCTCGGGTTTGATCCGCAGCGCGCTTTCCAGGGAGTCGGCGGCCAATTTGTATTGCTGAGCGCCCAGGTAAACAAGGGCAAGATCCAGATGGGTCTCATAGCGGTTCGGCTCCAACTCGAGTGCCCGACGTATTTCCTGGACCGCTTCCTGCTGCAGGCCGTTCTGGAAAAAGGCGAAGCCGAGCAGGTGGTGAGTCTCGCCATCCTCTGGCCAGCGCGCGTCGGCCTCGCGCGCAACCTCAAGGGCTTCCGCCTTCTTGCCACTGCGGAGATAGCTCAGGACCAGGCTGTGCCAGGCGGACTTCCGCTCCGGCGCCAGGCGTCGCACCTGCTCGAAGCTCTTCGCTGCAGCCTGATAATCACCGCGATCGAAGGCCTGCTGTGCCTCGCGCATCAGGGATTCGACGGAGCCCGATGGAACTTGGGCCAACGCGCTCGCACATAAGAGCAGCACGCCCACCCAGACCAGAGGTCGCGGCCTCATCCAAAGTTGGGAGGCGCACTCTACTCCCACCGACAATGCCTCCAAGAAGGCGCCGTATGATATCATGCCGCGCGCACCTTATCGCAGGAGCTTGAAGCGTAGAGACTTATCGATGCGGGGAGTGTCGGAAAGAGCCCTTGCGAAACCTTGTGCACCGCTCATAAGCGGGCCTTGCCAGATGAACCTGCCGGCTCCAATTCGTTTCTCGGCGCTTCCTCTCTCTGTGCGTCTTTCGGCAATGTACACAGCGGCCTTTCCTTCCGCTTGGCACGGGCGACGATCCGGCGACCTATGAGACGCGTCCGAAGGCTCCTTGCTTGGCTGTTCGTGCTCGCCCTACTTGGTGTGGCCCTGGCCGTCATTCTGGCGAGGACCAGCGGAGGTTCCATCCACCGGACACGCAAGGTCATCGTGCTGGGCATCGACGGGATGGATCCGCGACTGCTGCGCCAGTTCATGAACGAAGGCAAGATGCCTAGTTTTTCGGCCCTGGCGGAGCAAGGAAGCTTCCTGCCGTTGGGCACGAGCATTCCGCCGCAGAGCCCTGTGGCCTGGTCGAATCTCATCACCGGCCTGGACCCTGGCGGCCACGGCATCTTCGATTTCATCCACCGCGATCCCGCCACGATGACTCCGTATTTTTCCACTTCGGAGGTCAAGCCTCCCGAACACAACTTGAGGTTGGGCGACTGGGTCATTCCGCTCTCGAGCGGGCATGTCAACCTGCTTCGCAAAGGCAAGGCCTTCTGGCAATACCTTGGTGAACACGGAATACCCCTCACCGTTTTTCGCATTCCCTCGAATTTCCCGCCGGTGCCCACCAAGGGACGCACCTTCGCTGGCATGGGCACGCCGGATCTAATGGGAAGCTACGGGACCTTCGCCTTCTATACCGATGATCCGGTTTTCACCTCTGGCCCGGTCAATGGTGGGGTCATCTATCCGGTGAAGGTCGAAGGCGACCGGGTCTCGACTGCCCTGCAGGGCCCGGTCAACACGTTTCAGAAGAAAAATCCACAGCTCACGGTCAGCTTTACGGTAGATCGCGACCCGATCGAACCCGTCGCCAGAGTTTTACTACAAGACCAGGAATTCATTCTCCGGGAGGGTGAGTGGAGCCCATGGGTGCGTGTGAAGTTCACTTTCATTCCGCTGCTCGAGAGCGTGACGGGCATCTGTCGTTTCTATTTGAAGCAGGTCCGCCCGCAATTTGAACTTTACGTCACAGCCATCAACATCGATCCTTCGCAGCCAGCGCTGCCTATTTCGACACCAGCGAGCTATGCGCGCGAACTTTGGCGGGATGTGGGCCACTTCTACACGCAAGGCATTGCCGAGGACACGAAGGCACTCACTGGTGGTCTGCTCAACGACCGGGAGTATCTCGAGCAAGCCCACAGCGTCTTCGATGACCAGCGGAAACTCTTCCGCCACGAACTGAACCGTTTCCGGGCAGGCTTCTTCTTCTTTTACTTCTCGAGCTTGGACCAGAACGCCCACATGTTCTGGCGCGCTATCGATAAGAACCATTCTCCCTCCGATCCGGTAATTGCCGCAGAATACGGAAAAGTTCTGGAAGGCTATTACGAGGAGATGGATCAGTTGCTCGGCGAGGTGTTGAAGCGCGTGGACGAGAACACGACGCTGCTCGTTTTGTCCGATCACGGCTTTGCGCCCTACGATCGTTCCTTCAACCTGAACACGTGGCTCAGGGAGAACGGCTATCTGGTACTGCAAAAGGGTGCGCCGCGCCAGGGAGGAGACATCTTCCGAGACGCTGACTGGTCACGCACGCGCGCCTACGGCTTGGGGCTGAACGCGCTCTACCTGAATCTGCGTGGGCGTGAGCGCGACGGCATCGTAAAACCCGGCGCCGAGGCGGATGCCCTCTTGGCGGAGATCTCGGCACGGCTGCTGGCGGTGCGGGATCCGCTCGTACAGCTGCCGGTCGTCACCCGCGTGGACCGAGCCTCGGAGGTATACAGCGGGCCAGCGACTTCGCGACGCCCGGACCTCATCGTCGGATACAATCGTGGATATCGCGTTGGGTGGGAAAGCGTGCTCGGCGGTGTGGCAACAACGACGCTCATGGACAATACAGAGCACTGGAACGGCGATCACTGCATGGACTTCACGCAAGTGCCCGGCGTGGTGTTGAGCAACCGTAAGATCCAGGCCGGCGCGCCCGCGTTGACCGACATCGCCCCCACGATCCTGGCGGAATTCGGGATCCAAAAGGCGACGGAAATGCGGGGCCGCAGTATTTTCGAGCCCCCTGCTCCGAGGCCGACCGCAGCATCGCGGTGCACGGGAGACTGTGGCGCTCGCTAGTCTCAACGAGCAGCGGTTTTACGACATCTCTTTCACGCTGCACATTCCTGCGAGTTGAAAGAACATAACTGCCCCCCGGACCTGCCCGCAACTGAAACGGACAGATCGAGTAGCGCCTAGGACCTCGAGCACAGGCCGGGAAGGTCTGGCGGCGAGGCCGGATTCAGCCCCCGCGCCGCTCGACTCTCGCCCAGCCGGACGGTCAGCTCCCTCCTTCGCTTCTCACTCAAACAATTCAATTTCGCCCGGGAGATACGATGTGAGCGGGCTCTCCCATTTCTTCAACAAGCTTGTTAAGATGACCGCCCGGCAATTATCGCCATTGATTCGCCGGTTAATCAGTTTGGGAGTCGCTTTTGAATCTTGTCGCCATCGTCGCGATTGGTTTCGCCGTCGGTTTGCTCTTGGGGCTGACGGGCATGGGCAGCGGCTCTTTACTCACACCCCTGCTGATCATGGCCGCAGGTTTTTCCCCCGCAACAGCCGTGGGCACCAGCCTCGTGTTCGCCTTTGCCACTAAGATCTACGGAAGCTGGCGCTTCTACCGGAAGGGTCTGGTCCGTCTGAAAATCATCCGCGAGTTGCTGACGGGCGCTCTCCCGGGGCTCATCCTGGGATTTCTCCTGCTCCTACGCCTGCGGTCGAGTTCGCCGCAACTCATGAATGTTTTTGTGCTCCGGGCAATTGGAGTGGCTTTGATCGGAGTTTTTCTGCTGATGGTTGCGCGACTCCTCCCGTTTCCTAGGGAGGGGATGCTCGCTGACCGTCTGCCGACGCTAGCCGGCTGGCAGGAGCGCGCCCTGACACCGCTGGTCGGATTCGGAGTAGGACTGAGTGTCACGCTCACCTCGATTGGGGCGGGCGTCGCGCTCATCCCCGCACTCTATCTGCGCTATCGGCTTGATTCAGGCACGCTAGTGGGCACCAGCATCTTTCTGGGAACTCTCCTCGCCGCCGGTGCTGGTATCCTGCACGCGGCAGCAGGTAACGTGGACTGGCGGGTCATGGGAGCCCTGCTCTGCGGATCAATCCCGGCGGTTTGGCTCGCCAGCCATATGCATGGCCGACTCCCGCGGCGAATCTCCGAAGGAATCATCGCAGTGGCAATCCTGGCCCTCGGGGTCCGCTTCCTGGTCTTGTAGGCGGGAAGCAGATTGTCGGGGCTTTCTCCTCCTTCCACCGTTACGCCCGGGCCGCTAGAGACCGCCCTTGCATCGTGGAGGGAATCTCGTAGCCGGCGAGATCGAGTAGCGTCGGTGCGATGTCGAGAAGGTGCGCACCGGCGAACTCACCGCGAAGGGGACAGTTGGGCGCCGAGAGCATGAACATCCCGAACTGCGCGTGATTGCAAGCGTCCGGCCCGGTATCGTTTTCCTCTACGTGGATGCGGCCGTGGCCGAGGCTGCCGATCGAGCGCCAGTAGAGCCCGCCGAAATGCACGATCAGGTCGGGCGCGACGTTGCACACGCGGCGGTAGATCTCCTGGGGCTTGAAGACGAGGGAATTGAGTGGGCGACCCATAGCGTCGGTCAGGGCCTCGAAGCGCTGCTTCATCTCCTCCTGGAAGGATTCGTAGTCCGAGGCAGGAATGACCCCACGTGGCTCGCGACCCTGCACGTTGAAGAAGACGCGCGCATAATAGCCGCCCTCGCTCCAAACTTTAGTCTTGGCCCAGTTCACCTTCACCTTGGCGAAGGGCGTGACTTCCTTCGGCATCTCCTCCAGGACCAGCCATCCTTCCCGTGCGAGCCATTCGTTGACCGCAAAGCCGCCGTCGAGACGCTGCGCGCCGTGGTCGGAAACCACCAGCACGATCGTGTCGCGATCGAGTAGTTCGAGCACTGCGCCGATCTGTTCGTCAAGCCAGTGGTAGTAGTCGGGTATGACGCTTTCATACGGGTTGCCCGGGTGATAATGAATGTGCCTTGGGTCGTAGCAATCCCAGAAGCCGTGATGAACGCGGTCGAGGCCGATATCCACGTATTGGAAGTAATCCCAGGTTTTTTCGGCGAGCAGCCAGCGCACGACTGTCCAATGCTTCCGGCTCATCTCAAAGATCTGCTGCTTGAGCCAGCCTTTGTCTTCGGTGCGAAAGCCGGGAACATCCACCGGGTAGTCGCCCACGAGAGCCTTGATCTCATTTCCGATTGCAGCCGGAAATGTGAACTCGTTCTTCGTGGGGTCCGGCGTAAGAAAGCAGCCGATGCTGATTCCTTGCACCTGGCGCGGCGGATAACCCGGCGGCACTCCCATAATAATCGAACGCTTGCCGTCGTTTCCCAAGTAGTCCCAGATTGCCGGCGCTCGAATGGAGCCGGAGTTGACGAAGCCCAAACCGCCGTAAGTGTAATTCGCCCGGTTCCGGAAGCCGTACACCCCGAGTGAGCCGGGGTCCTGGCTCGTGGCCATACACATCCAGGCGGGAACGGTGATGGGCGGAATCACACTCTCCAGTCGGCCCCAGATGCCTCGGCTCATCAGGCGCCGAATGTTCTCCAGGCGCTGGTCCCCGAATACAATCTCCGGGGCCGCGCAATCAAGCCCGAGTACGCAAATTTTCCTCTTTGAGTTGGATCTAGATCCCATCTTGACCCCGTCAGAACGTCCTTGCGCCGAGAGATTGGCCCTCTTTGCCCTGAGCGGGCGGCGCCCCAGCTGCCGATACGGGAGGGGCTCAAGGAACCCGGCGCGTTGACTGGCTGGCGCGCGTGTATTATAGGCTTCGTGGTATCCTTCCGGAGCCCATTCTTTGATTTGGCGACATTTGCAGGAAAGGGGCTGGATCTAGGCCCGATGATTCCGAATCGTCCACACGGCAGCAGTCTGGTCAATCGAGTCCTCGAAGGCAAAGCGCGGGACGAATGGATGGAACGGGCCCCAACGCTCCCACGCGTTCGCTTGAACGCGCGCCAGCTCTCAGACGTCGAGATGATCGCCGTCGGTGCCTTCTCACCGTTGGATGGCTTCATGAGGCACCGCGATTACGAAGCTGTTCTCGCTGAAGAGCGTCTCGCCAGTGGCCTCGTCTGGACGATCCCGGTGACCTTGGCGGTGTCGGAGGAGACTCGGAAATCGATCGGTTGCGCTGATGCGGTCGCCCTCACCGACTCACAAGATCGGATCATCGCTGTCCTGCACCAAGAAGAAGTGTTCCAGTATGACCGGGAGCGCGAAGCGCTCGCCGTGTTGCTGACGACGAGTGACGCGCACCCTGGTGTTCGTTACCTACGGAGTGTCGGCGATCACTGCCTTGCTGGCCCGATCAGCCTGTTGTGCCGACCCGAGCACGGCCCCTTCGAGAATTACCTCTTAGATCCCAAGGAAACCCGCTATCTGTTTGCGAATCATGGCTGGCGAACGATCGTGGCTTTCCAGACGCGAAACCCTGTGCACCGCGCCCATGAATATATTTTGAAGTGCGCGCTCGAAACCGTGGACGGCCTGCTGTTGCATCCGCTGGTAGGCGATACACGCGACGAAGACGTCCCCGCTGACGTCCGCATCCAGTGCTATCTCGCTCTTCTCGGCAATTCCCTGCCGACCTCGCGCACTGTTTTCAGTGTCTACCCCGCGGCCATGCGTTATGCAGGGCCGCGAGAAAGCGTCTTCCACGCCATCGCGCGGAAGAACTACGGTTGCACCCATCTCATCGTGGGGCGCGACCATGCCGGCGTGGGCAACTTCTACGGGCCCTTCGACGCGCAGAAGAAGTTTTTCTCCTACAAGCCCGAAGAGCTGGGCATCACACCGGTGTGCTTCGACGCCACCTTCTATTGCAGGCAGTGTGGCCAGATCGCCTCAGAGAAAACTTGTTCTCACGGGCCTGAGCACAGGTTGATTCTCAGCGGCACGAAGGTCCGTGAACTCCTGCGCAATGGTGACGATCTGCCGCTGGAGTTTACGCGACCGGAAGTGGCCGCCATCCTCCGGGAGGCGTATCGCGAGAAGTGAGTCCCCCGTAGAGTCAGGAAGCGAGAAGCAGGGCGATGAAGCACATACCAAAAGGTTTTACACTGTGGTTCACAGGCCTGCCTTCGGCGGGTAAGTCAACTCTTGCGCGCCTTGTGGCGCAGGAGCTCCAGCAGCGCGGCCACAGCGTGGAAGTGCTCGATGGAGACATTGTTCGTCAGCGCCTGTGCAAGGGGTTGGGCTTCAGCAAAGAAGACCGCGACGAAAACATCCGGCGGATCGGCTTCGTTTGCCACCTGTTGAGCCGGCACGGCGTGGCTGCTATAGCCGCGGCGATTTCGCCTTACCGCGCCGTGCGTGATGAGATTCGCGCCTCCATTGGGGACTTCATTGAAGTCTATGTGAAAGCCTCTCTTGAGACCTGCATCCAACGTGACTGCAAGGGCCTCTACAAGAAGGCTCTCGCGGGCGAAATAAAGAATTTCACAGGCGTGAACGATCCCTACGAGCCCCCGTTAAACTCCGAGTTGACGATCGAGACCGAGAAGGAGACTCCGCAGCAGTCCGTGGCCCGCATTATGGCCAAGCTCCAGGAGTTGAGATACGTCGAGCCAGCACCAGGGCCTTTCTACACACCGGAGGAAGCGGCGCGGATCCACGAGCGCTTGGTGCGGCTGGGCTACCTCGAACCTTGAGTCGGCCAACCCTGCTTCTCTCTAAGCGAAGACGCTGTGGGCACTCGGCCGCTGGGAAGATGACGAACCCCGCGCGCAACAACCCCTCAAGCTCCCACCCGATTACGCGTTACGCGGAGGCCCGCCTCCTCATGGGAAACCTGCTGCTGCCTAACCGCCACACCCCAAGAACCTTGCAGCAGTTCAAAGAGTATCTTCGCCTCGACCCCAACGGCCCGTTTGCCGCGCCGACTCGAGAGCTGGTGACCAAGATCGAGCAGGCCCTCGGCACCGCTTGCTGATTCCCGGCCTTTGGTCCTTCACCCCCCTCTCTACCGTGCAACTGCAGGGGTTATGCGCTTCGGCATCTAGGTGCCGATACACCCCCCAGGACATTCGACGCATCGTAGTACACTGAAGACGAACTCACGAGGACAACCGCCATGCGCGCGACCCGGCCGACGCACGAGCGAGCGATCCTGTCAGGAGGCGCTATGCGCAGGTCTGCGATTCTGCTGGTGGCCCTGCTGGTGGCCCTGGGCCTTGCTGCCGGCTGCTCGAATGCCCGCAGCGACCAGGACGTCGCCACTGTGATCAAGGCCAAGATGTTCTCCGACCCGCAACTGAAGGCCGCCAACCTCGATGTTACGGCGCAGAACGGCGAAGTCACCTTGCGCGGCGAGGTGCCCAGCGACGCTGCGCGCTACCAGGCCTTTAAGCTGGCTGGCGATACCCCGGGCGTCACCAAAGTGAACGATCAGATGACCGTTAAGCTGGCCGAGGCCCCACCTCCGCCGGCCCCGGCGCCCGAACCTGCGCCCGCTCCTGCCCCGGTCCGCCGGGCCGTGAAACGAGTTGCCCCAGCGCCCGTTAAGGTGCGGGAGTCGATTCCACCGCCAGCGCCCCAATCGGCCCCGGCCGAGCACATCGCAGCCGCCCCGGCTCCGCCACCTCCGCCTCCGCCCCCGCAGCCCAAGCATGTGGAAATCACCGCGGGGACTTCCATCACGATCCGGATGATTGATTCGGTCAATTCAGAGATCAACCATACTGGCGAGATCTTCCGTGCTTCGCTCGACGCGCCGATTGTCGTGGACAACGAGATCGTCGTGCCCACCGGCACCGACGTGTACGTGAAGCTGGTCAATGCGCGCTCGGCGGGACACATGACCGGGCGCAGCGAGCTCGGGCTGGAGCTGGTGCGCATGCAGTTCCAGGGCAAGTCCTACACGCTGGTCAGCAATGAATACCAGCAAGCGGGCAGCTCGCGCGGCAAGCGCACCGCCGAAACCATCGGCGGCGGCGCGGCCATCGGTGCAGTCATTGGCGCGATTGCCGGCGGCGGCAAGGGCGCCGCAATCGGCGCAGGCGTGGGCGCTGGCTCCGGCACCGTCGTACAGGCCGTGACCAAGGGCAAGCAGATCCGCATCCCGTCGGAGACCAAGCTCGACTTCCGGCTCGAACAGCCCGTCGAGGTCAGCTACTTCCCGGAAAAGAACCGCTCGCGCCGCTGACCCGCAACGCCGCGCAGCACAGCAATCCCTCGCAGGGGCACGGAACTCCGTGCCCCTGATTTCTTGTGCGCTTGACTTCGCTCCAACACACGGGTAAAAGCGCGAAGCACTTCCGCAAAGCACAACGGAGGCCTGATGCCCATTTCGCGCCGCACCTTGCTGACGACGGGTCTGAAAACAGGAGCGCTGGCTTCGTCCGCGTCACTGCTGCCCGGGCTCGCCGCGCAAGAGCCGCGCGAGCTGCCCGCCGTGCCTCCCGCGTTCGACGCCCTCAAGCCGATCCGCGAACCCATCCGGCCGATTGCCCCGGAGGAGTTCCGGGGCCGCATCGAGACCGCGCAGCGTTTGATGGCCGAAGCTAAACCTGCTTTCACTGCGCTCTACCTCACGCCCGGAACTTCGCTCTACTACTTCGCGGGCATCCGCTGGGCGGCCAGCGAGCGCCTGCTGGCCCTGGTGATCCCGCGTCAAGGCGAGCCGCTGCTGGTCTGCCCGGCGTTCGAGGAGGGCCGCCTGCGCGAACTGCTGCACTGGCCCATCGAGGTGCGCGCCTGGCAGGAGGATGAAAATCCCTCGACCTTGGTGGCGAAATGGATCGCCGAGCGCAGGCTCCGCACCGGCCGGTTGGGCATCGACGAGACAACGAAATTCACTTTCTACGACGCGCTGCGCCGCGCCGCCCCCGCGCTCGAATACGTCAGTGGCGACCCGATCACCATCGGCTGCCGCGCGCGGAAATCAGCGCACGAACTCGAACTGATGCGCCTCGCCTGCGAGGCCACTTGCGAGGTGTACCGCGCCGTCTTCGCTTCGCTGCGCGAAGGCATCACCCAGCGCGACATCGGCGCGCTGGTTTCGCGAGGGTTCCAGAAAATGGGGCTTTCGGGCGGCGCCCTCCTGCTGCTGGGAAAGTGGGCCGCCCTGCCGCACGGCACGACGCAGCCGCAGAAGCTGGTCGAAGGCGAAGTCGTCCTGGTGGACGGCGGCACGCAGGTCGAGGGCTACGCCAGCGACGTGACCCGCTGCGGAATCCTGGGCAGGCCTTCCGACAAGCTGCAACGCGCGTTCGACACTGTGCGCAAGGCCCAGGACGCCGCGCTCGTGACCGCACGGCGCGGGCGCCTCTCCGGCTCGGTGGACGACGCCGCGCGCACCGTCATCACCGGAGCGGGGTATGGCGCCGGCTACCAGGTTTTCACCCATCGCCTGGGCCACGGCATCGGCCTCGACGGCCACGAACATCCCTATCTGGTCCGCGGCAGCAAGACGGTTCTCGAACCCGGCATGACCTTTTCCAATGAGCCCGGCATCTATGTGGCCGGCGACTTCGGCCTGCGCCTCGAAGACGATATGGTCATCGCCGAGGAAGGCCCCGCGCAACTCCTCGCGCCCGGCTTCAGCCCCTCGCTAGCAAGTCCCGTGGGTTAGCTGTCCGCCGTCGGCTTTCAGCCATCAACAGCCTCAGAAAAAGCTCGCTGCTTCCTTGCCTCTGTGTCTCTGTGGCTAATCCGATTCTCCGGCAGGGGTAATGGTTGAGTGTTGCTGGCAGAACTCCACCACCCGCGCCTCCGCCCAGAAGCGCTCTTCTCCTCCCGCGCGTGAAATGAACCCGCAGTGGCCGCCTTTCGGCGGCGTCACCAGGGTGATGTCCGGGTTGGTGGTGAGGGCTGGATCACGGAAGGAAGCGAAGGGGACAAACGGGTCATCCTGTGCGGTAATAATGAGCGTGGGGACGCGGATCTCGCCTACTACGCGCAAGGCGCTGGCCCGGTGGTAATAATCCACCGCGTCGCGATAGCCCGAACGCGGCGCCGTGATGGCGTCGTCCCACTGGCGCAGCGTGTGCAGACGTCCCAGCCCGTTGAGCGGATACTGCCCGGGAAACAGCCGTGCCTTCCGGCGTAGCCGCTGCTTCAGGCTCCACAAGAAATTCCATTCGTAAAGGAAATTATCCGGCCGGGCGACGGCGTCGGCACAAGGTGCCAGGTCGAGTCCCGGACAAACGCCGCAGACTGCGCGGAATTGCGCCGGAGCCCCGGCCCCCAGCTCGCCCGCCATCTTCAGCACAAGGTTGCCACCCATCGAGTAGCCGATGAAGAAAACCTCCGGCAGGGCGTCGCGTTCGATCAGTTCGACCAGCACGGCGCGGTAGTCGCCGGAAAGCCCCGAGTTGTAGAGCGTGGGTGTCAGGTGTTCGGTGCCGCCGCAATTGCGCTGGTTGAACCGCAGCACGTTGAAGCCGGCGCGGAAAGCCTTGTTGGCAATGCCCAACATGTAGCGCGACTCGCTCGAGCCTTCCAGGCCATGGACCAGCACCACAGTCGAATGGCCTTGTGGCTCGGCCTGCCAGTCACACTTGGCCAGAAGGCGTGTGCCCGGCTCGACCTCGAATAGGCGCTCGGTCGCCCGCGGCAGCCCCGCCAACTGGCGGGGCCAATACGCCGCCGCCACGGTCATTACGTGGGGATTGCGCAGCAGCGGATGTGGTTCGTACGTGCGCATCGTTCCCGACTGTACGCCACCACCCCAGGGCGTGCAAACCGCGCTGCAGTGCTCTTGACCTCGATGCTTGCGCCCCCTAGAATGGATGTTCATTTATGAATGTTTTGCGGCTCAACCGGACCTTCGCGACGCCCAGCGGCCTTCCGCTGGGCTGCGACGCTTTTAGCGGCACTGTTTCGTCTTACATGAGGGGAAAATGATTGACGTACCGATACCCGAGGGACTGACATTTGACGATGTGCTGCTGGTGCCCGGCAAATCGTCGATCCTGCCCACCGAGACAGACACGCGCACCTGCCTGACCCGGAAGATTCCGCTCAATATCCCCCTGGTTTCCGCGGCCATGGACACGGTGACCGAATCGCGCCTGGCCATCGCCATGGCGCGGCAGGGCGGGTTGGGCTTCATTCACCGGAACATGACGGTGGAGCGACAGGCCGAGGAAGTGGATCGCGTGAAGCGCTCGGAAAGCGGCATGATCGTTGATCCCGTGACGATCACGCCGGAGCTTTCTGTGCGCCAGGCGCTCGAGATCATGACCAAGTACCGCGTCTCCGGCCTGCCGGTCACCCGCGGCCCGCGCCTGGTGGGCATCCTGACCAACCGCGACTTGCGCTTCGAGAGGACCCTGGACCAGCCTGTCAGCGCGGTGATGACCAAGGACAACCTGGTGACCGTCCCGGTCGGCACGACGCTCGAAGAGGCCGAGCGCATCCTGCAGAAGCACCGCATCGAGAAGCTGCTGGTGGTGGACAAGGATTTCAACCTGAAGGGCCTGATCACGGTCAAAGACATCCAGAAAAAACTGGAGTTTCCGAACGCAGCAAAGGACGAGCACGGGCGGCTGCGCGTTGGCGCGGCCATCGGCGCCACGGGCGACTTTCTCGAGCGCGCGCAGGAACTCGCGCGCGCCAGCGTGGACCTGCTGGCCATCGACACCGCTCACGGCCACACCACGCGCGTGATGGAGGCCATCCGCGCCGTCCGGCAGCGCCTGCCGGAGATGCAACTCGTGGCCGGAAACGTAGGCACCTACGAAGGCGCGAAGGATTTGATCACGCTGGGCATCGACGGGCTGAAGGTGGGCATCGGGCCGGGCTCGATCTGCACGACGCGCGTGGTGACCGGCGCGGGCGTGCCGCAGATCACCGCGATCCAGGAAGCGGCGCGCGCCGCCAAGGGCACCGGCGTGCCGATCATTGCCGATGGTGGAGTTAAGTATTCGGGCGACATCAGCAAGGCCATCGCCGCAGGCGCCGCGGTGGTGATGCTCGGCGGGCTTTTCGCCGGCACCGAGGAATCGCCCGGGGAAACAATTCTCTACCAGGGCCGCACCTTCAAATCCTACCGCGGCATGGGCTCGCTGGGCGCCATGGAGGCCGGCTCGGCGGACCGCTACGCGCAGGAAACCGCCGAGCGCGGCAAGTCGGTCCCGGAGGGCGTCGAGGGCCGGGTGCCTTACAAGGGCGCGCTAGCCGGGCTGGTGGAGCAGCTCGTGGGCGGGGTGCGCAGCGGTATGGGCTACTGCGGCGTGTGCAACCTGAAGGAGTTGCAGGAGCGCGGGCGGTTTATCCGCATCACCTCGGCGGGACTGCGCGAAAGCCACGTCCATGACGTCATCATCACGCGCGAGGCGCCGAACTACCGTGTGGAGTAAGGCCCCGTTTGACGGTGCGCGACAGCCGCAGTGCTCGCGCCTGAGGCAATCCCGCTAGCATGCGCTGGCTGCGGCATTGGGCTCCCGCAATCCTCTGGGCACTGGTCATCTGGCTTCTCTCCACGAGTGTTTTCTCCGCGCCGCACACCTCGCGAATCATCATTCCCATCCTGCACTGGCTTCTGCCGAATGCTTCGCCCGGATTGCTTGAAGGGATGCACATCGAGATCCGCAAGTCGGGTCATTTCGTCGAATATTTCATTTTCAGTCTGCTCGTGCTGCGCGGGATTCGCGGTGACCGCAGGGGCTGGCATCTACAATGGGCGCTGGCGGCCGTGGTGATTGTGGCTTGCTACGCGCTGATCGACGAGGTGCACCAGGCCTTCGTGCCCATGCGTACCGCCTCCATGTATGATTCGTTGCTCGACAGTGTGGGCGGGGTGGTGGCGCAAATGGTCGCCTGGCTTTACGCTCAGCGGCAGGCCCGGCGCGCCAGCCAACCCGCCTGAAGGGGAAGCAGCGCGCGACGGCCCCGGCGCATTTGTTTCCGGCAGCGAATATCTTCCGGGAGAATCCATGACGGTTCTTGTTTGCCGGCGCTCAATCTTGCTGGCGGGCGCTCTGATCCTCGTTCTAGCCAGTGCGCAGGTTGCAACTGCCGCGGCGGTTGAACCGGTCATCTACGAGCTGCGTTTCGAGAAGCCGAACACGCATCTGCTCGTGATCACCGTTCGCGCGAGCGGCTTGCGCGGCCCGGCGGCGGAGTTCGCGATGCCCGCATGGGCGCCAGGGGCGTACGACCTCAACGAGTACGCCAAGATGGTGCAAGAGTTCAGCGCCTCGGGACCGGATGGGCGGCCGCTCGCCTGGCGCAAAAGCGACCAGCAAACCTGGCGGGTGGAACTGGGCAGCGCCACCGCCGTGACAGTGCGCTACAAGCTCTACGGCAATCGCCTCGCGAACACCTGGGTGCAATACAACGACCGCCACGCGCACATCCCCGGGCCGGCAGCGTGGATGTACCTGGTAGGCGGCAAAGAGCGGCCCGTGCAGTTGACGATTCAGCCGCCGGCTGGCTGGCGCATTGCGACCGGCCTGGTGCGTGCCGGTGAAGGGGTGTTTTCCGCCGCCGACTACGACACCTTCGCCGATGCCCCTATCGAGATCTCCGACTTCGCCGAGAAGACATTCACCGTGGACGGCACCACCTACCACATCGTCGTCCACGACGTGATGGGACACAATGATTTCACACGATTCAGCGAAGACACGAAAAAGATCGTCCAGTCCGTCGTGCCGATGTACGCCGCCGCGACCGGCGGGCGGCGCCCGGCGCCCTTTGCGGAGTACTGGTTCCTGTTCCATATCTGGCCGGGCTCAGACGGCGGGCTCGAGCATCTGAACTCCACGCAAATCAATTTCGCCACAGACTGGTCCAGCACGCAGCCCCCGAACCGCTGGGGGAACGCGTACGTCACGAAGCTCTTCGTCACCGCGCATGAGTTCTACCATGCCTGGAATGTGAAACGCCTGCGCCCGAAGCCGCTCGGGCCATTCGACTATTCGCGCCAGGCACTTACGCCATCTCTGTGGGTATCCGAAGGCCTCACGAGCTACTACGGCGAGCTGGCGCTCGCGCGCGCCGGGCTCGTGGAGCCCCAAACGTATCTCGATTCGATTGCCAGGCTGATCACCGCATTCGAGCAGGAGCCCGGACGTCGCGAGCGAAGTATTGAAGAGACCAGTTGGGACACCTGGTTCCGCTCTCCCAACAGCACGACGGAGAGCAATTTTTCCAACCTTTGGTACTCCTACTACGACGGCGGCCAGATCGCCGGCCACCTGCTCGATTTTGCCATCCGCCAGACGACCAACAACGAGAAATCGCTCGATGACTGGATGCGCTTGCTCTACGAGCGCTACGCCCTGCCGCGGCCGGGCTTTGAGCCCGACGACGTCGTGCGCGCCGCGTCCGAGGTGGCCGGGCGCGACATGAGCGATTTCTTTCGCCGCTACATCAGCGGCAGAGAACCGCTGCCCTATGAGACCTACTTCGGCTATGCCGGGATCCGCGTGGAAAAGTTTGTGAACGCTGAGGCCGCGTGGCTCGGTGCGACGTTGCGGCGAAATGACGACGGCCACGCGCGCATCACCAACTTCACCCCCGGCAGCCCGGCCGAGCGCGCGGGGCTCGACCGCGGCGACGTTATCGTGGCCGTGGAAAACAAGGCTGTGAACGAGGAGGAGTTCGCGGGTACAGTGGGCGCGCGACGGCCCGGGGATACCCTGAAACTTACGCTCATCCGCGCGGGCGAGCTGAAAGAGTTACTGGTTACGCTCGACGCCAACCCCTACGTCACCTACGCACTCAGACCCGTCGAAAACCCGACGGAGCTGCAGAAGAAAATCTTCCGAGGCTGGCTGGGGCTGCGATAACAAGATTCCGATGCGAAGGCTGCAAGGCCGCCGCGTGGGTTTCCAGCAGCAACAAAGAAAAAGCCCGTCCCGGAGTCCCGGGACGGGCTCGTAGAGGCCGGTTCGCAATGGCGGCTAGGCGCCCGCCTTCTCTTCCTTGGCCGCTTCGGGTTGTTCCTTGCCGCGGCCTTTTTCCTTCTTTCCTTTTTTCTTCAGCTCGGAGCCAATCAGCTCGAGGATGGCGACCTTGGCGCCATCGCCGATGCGCCAGCCGGCCTGCACGATGCGCGTATAGCCACCGGGGCGAGAGGCGAAGCGTGGGGCGAGGTCGTTGAAGAGTTTCTTCGTGGCCGCCGGGGTCATCAAGTAGGCGGCTGCCTGCCGGCGCGCGTGCAAGGTGTCGCGCTTGCCGAGCGTGATCATCTGCTCGACCAGCGGGCGGGCCGCCTTGGCGCGGGTAAGCGTGGTCGTGATGCGCTCCCGCTCGATTACGTTGGTGACCAGGTTGCGCAGAGTGGCCCGGCGATGGGCCGGGTTGCGTCCGAGTTTGGAGCCCGCATTGAGGTGTCGCATGGTCGCTTCCCCTGGCGCTTAGAGCCCAGCGGTCTCCTCCGGCGTGGGCGGAGCGGTCTGGCTCGGCAGCGGCGGCCAGATGATGCGGCCGTGCTCGTCAAACTTCATGCCCAGACCCAGACCCATCTTCTGCAGGATCTCCTTGATCTCGTTGAGCGACTTGCGGCCGAAGTTCTTGGTCTTCAGCATTTCGTTTTCGCTCTTCTGCACGAGCTCGCGGATGCTCTGGATGTTGGCGTTTTTCAGGCAATTGTAGGAGCGCACGGAGAGTTCCAACTCTTCGACGGAGCGGTCCAGGTGCTCCAGACGCGGATCGTTGTACGGCTCGGTGGGTTCCTCGGGAAGCTCGGGTGTTTCCTCAAAGTTGATGAAGATGCTCATGTGATCCTTCACCAGCTTGGAGGCCAGGCCGATGGCGTCCTGCGGGGTGATGGCGCCGTTGGTCCAGACTTCGAGCGAGAGCTTTTCGTAGTCGGTCATCTGGCCGAGGCGCGCGGCGTCCACCGCATAGTTCACCTTGCGCACCGGCGAGTGCACCGAGTCCACCGGGATGTAGCCGATGGGCAGATCCTCGTCGAAATTGCGGTCGGCGCCGATGTAGCCGCGCCCGTTCTTCACGCGCATCTCGAGCTGGAGCCGGCCGCCTTCGCTGACCGTGGCGATGTAAACGGTCTTATCCAGCACGGCGAAGTCGGCGTCTTCCTCGATCGTCGCCGAAGTCACGACGCCGGGGTTCTCGATGTTGAGGTAGATGGTCTTGGGCAGGTCGGTGTTGAGCTTGAGCGGCACCTGCTTCAGGTTGAGGATGATGTCGGTGGCGTCCTCGACCACGCCGGGAATGGAGGAGAACTCGTGCAGCACGCCCTCGATCTTCACCGCGGTGATCGCCGCGCCCTCGATGGAGCTGAGTAAAGCCCGCCGCAGGGCGTTGCCGACCGTGGTGCCCCAGCCGCGCTCGAACGGCTGCGCGGAGAATCTTCCATACTTGTCGGTGAGCGACTCCAGTTCAGCCGCCAACCGTTTTGGTTTCTGAAAGCCTTTCCACATCTTGCTATTCCTCCTCCCCGAGCGAGTCGGGGCACGAAAAAGAAAGTCGAGTTGGGCCGCGCTCTATTTCGAGTAGAGCTCGACGATGAGCTGCTCGGTGATGGGCGGCGTTTGCACGTCTTCGCGTTTCGGCAAGGCCACGACGCGGGCCTTGTAGTTCTCGCGATCGATTTCGAGCCACGGCACGGCGTTCTGGCTTTGCGCAAGGTTGCGGGCCTCACGCACCATGGTGTTCTGGTGCATTTTGTCTTTCAGGGCGATCTCCTCGCCCACACTAACCAGGTAGGACGGGATGTTCACCTTCTTGCCGGCCACGCGGACGTGGCCGTGCAGCACTAGTTGCCGCGCCTGTGCGCGCGAGCCCGCCAAGCCCATGCGGCAGACCACGTTATCCAGCCGCCGCTCCAGCATCACGATCAGGTT
>JBGPZW010000079.1:0-15577 GCA_041493955.1 Terriglobia bacterium | reverse complement strand
CCGGGGTGCCGTTGTAAATCAGCGGCAGCTCGACATTGTGCAGCGCCGAGGCTCGCGGCAGCAGGTTGAAGGTCTGGAAGACGAACCCGATCTCCTTATTGCGGATGTAGGCCAGCTCGTCGTCATCGAGCTCGCTGACCAAGCGCCCGGCCAACCAGTATTTGCCGCTGGTGGGCGTGTCCAGGCACCCAATCAGGTTCATCAGCGTGGATTTCCCGGAGCCCGAAGGGCCCATGATGGCAACGTACTCACCCTTGTGGATCTCGACGTCCACGCCGCGGAGCGCGTGTATCTGCTCAGCGCCCATCTCATAGGTTTTCCAAAGCGCCTCGGTCTTGATGGCCAAGCCGCGATCGACCAGGTCCTGGCGAAACGATTCCGAGGGCGGTGCTTCCACAGGCATGAAGAGGCTCCTCGCTGCTTAGACGCGCTTCAGCTCTTTTCTTCTTCCACTTTCTTGGGGGCCTTGTTATCCACCTTGACGGTGGCGTCGGGACGCAGGGTGCGCAGGGCTTTGTAGCTGCCGGTGACGATCTCGTCGTTTTCCTTGAGCCCGCTGGTGACTTCGATGTCCGTGACACCGGTGATGCCGGTTTCAACCTGCACGAAGTTGGCCTTGCCGCTGCGCACCACAAACACGCCCTGGATTTCATCCTTCTTGGGGTCGGTGCTGGAATTGGGTTTGGAAGCCGCCAGAGTCACGCTTTCGCCTCCCTTTTTCTTGCTGGCCTGCTGCTTGGCGGCTTCCTCGAGATCTTTGCGCGAGCGCACGGCCAACGCCTGAATGGGAATGGCCAAAACGTTTTTCTTCTCCGCGGTCTTGATCTTGGCGGTGGTGGAAAGCCCGGGCCGCAGGTTATCGGGCGGGTTTTCCAGGGTCACCACGACCTTGAAATCTTTGGCCTCCTGGCTGCTCGCGGTGGTCTGCGTGGTGGCCAGGCCCGAGGTACGCAGCACAGCCTGGGTGCCCACTTCGGTGACCTGCCCTTTGAACGACTTGCCGGGGATAGCGTCAATGGTGATGTCGGCTTGCTGGGCGCTGCGCACGTTAACGATGTCGGTTTCGTCCACCTTGACCTCGGCGGTCACCACGGACATATCCGAGATGGTCATCAGGTAGCTGCCGGCGGCGTTCTGGATGCCGGGCACGACGTTTTCGCCCACGCGCACGGCGATGTAGCTGACCACGCCGTTAATCGGGGCGGTGTAGGTGGTTTTGCGCAGAACATCGCGCGAGCGGGTCAGTATGGCATGGCTTTGTTCCAGCAGCGAGCGCGAGCGGTCCAGCTCGGCGCGTATCTGCTGCAGCCGCGCGCTGGTGGCATCCACGCCTGCGCTCGCGCTGTCATAGGCGGACTTCCGCGCGTCGTAATCCGACTTCGGGATGAGCCCGTCCTTGTAGAGCCCTTGCGCACGGTCCCAGTCAAACCTGGAGTGCTCGAAGTCCGCCTTGCGCTGCGTCAGGTCGGCCTGCGCAGCGCGGTAGTTGGCCTCGGCGGATTGCACGGCCGCCTCGGAGGACCGCTGCCCGGCCGACTGCGCTTCCACGTCGGCGGCCGGCTGAATGCTCTCCAGCTTCAGCAGGACGTCGCCGCGCTTGACGTGGTCGCCCTCTTTCACCACGAGTGCGGTGATCTTCCCGAAACCCTCGCCGAGTACGTTGGTGTAGGTCTTGGGCTTGATCTCACCCGAGGCCGTGACCATTGAGGTCAGGTCCTGCTTACCGACCTTGCCGGTCTGTACGGTGACCACACCCTTGTTGGCCTGTTTGATGCTGTAGAGGACGATGCCTCCGGCCACGGCCACCGCGGCTACACCGATGCCCACCTTTTGCCAAGTCTTCATCGAGTGATTCCTTTTCGTCCGCGTGCGTATCCCCACCCGGCCGCGCTACCCTTTGATACGACCCGGCAGGGCAAAAAGTTTCCGCCGGTACTCCGCTAATCCGAGGAAGCCAAGCGGGCGCGATGCGCGGGAGCAAATCTTAGCTGCCGGGGCAACTACGCCGAGGGGCTCAAGCTGCTTAATTCCTACCCCCCGGCAATTGTAAGGTTTTCCGGGGCGGAAGGGAAGCCGCGCCAGGCAACCCAACGGGCGCCAGAGGAGTCTGAGTTGTTATGTAGGCTTGGGCGGTGTGTGCCGGGGGAATCTTCAATTGACGTGGTGCCGACCAGGGGATAGAATCTCACATCCAGAGACAGGGTGAGGTGTCTTTATGGTGCGTTGGGGCCGCAACTTATTCTCCGCAATGCTCTTGACCGGCTTGTTGCTGCCCGCCTCCCTCTTCGCGCAGGACAAGCCCGCCAAGCAGGAATCACCCGCGAAGCAGGAAGGCAACAGGGAACGCAAGCAGCGCGAGAAACGGCTCCTGAAGGAGCTCGATTCTCAGTACAAGAAGTGGCTGAACGAAGAGGTCATCTACATCATTAGCGACGAAGAGCGCACCGCCTTCCTGCGGATGTCCAACAACGAGGAGCGCGAGCAGTTCATCGAGCAGTTCTGGCTGCGCCGCGACCCCACGCCCGACACGGTCGAAAACGAATTCAAGGAAGAACACTACCGCCGCATCGCTTACGCCAATGAGCGCTTTGCTTCCGGCATCCCCGGCTGGAAGACCGATCGCGGGCGCATCTACATCATGTGGGGGCCGGCGGACGAGATCCAATCCCACCCAAGCGGCGGCGCCTACTACCGCCCGGCGGAAGAGGGCGGCGGGGCGACCTCGACCTTTCCGTTTGAGAACTGGCGCTACCGCTATCTGGAAGGGATCGGCAACGACGTGAACCTGGAGTTCGTGGACCCCACCATGTCGGGCGAATACCACCTGACCATGGATCCCTCGGAGAAGGACGCACTGCTGCGCGTGCCCGGCGCGGGGTTGACCGACCTGGAAGCAATGGGCATGGCAAGCAAAACCGACCGCTTCTCGCGCACCGACGGCACTAACATGCCGCGCTCTGTCTTCGGGGATTCGCAGAAAAACAACGAGTTCGATCGCCTCGAACTGTACGCCAAGATCCAAAAACCCCCGGCGGTCAAGTTCAAGGACCTGGAAGCACTGGTCACCTCGCGCATCATCCGCAACCAGATCTCATTCGATTACCGGTTCGACTTTCTGCGCGTCACCGGCGACACCGTGCTGGTGCCCATCACCGTGCAGGTGCCCAACCGGCAACTGACTTTCCAGAACCATGAGGGCGTGCACTCCGCGCAATTGAATCTTTTCGGGCGCATCACCACGCTGACCGGCAGGATGGTGCAGACCTTCGAGGATACCATCAGCCGCGACTTCCCGGAGTCGCTGCTGCAGCAGTCGCTGGCAACGGTCTCGATCTACCAGAAGGCCGTGCCCCTGCGCCCGGGGCTCTACCGGTTGGACCTAGTGCTCAAAGATGTACAGAGCGGCAACGTGGGTGTGGTCAACGCCAAGCTGGCTGTGCCACGCTACGAAGAAGATACGCTGGAGGCGAGCACGCTGAT
Organism: Terriglobia bacterium; assembly: GCA_041493955.1. GTDB lineage: Bacteria > Acidobacteriota > Terriglobia > Acidiferrales > UBA7541 > QHYU01. The sequence goes on along the minus strand of JBGPZW010000079.1, from coordinate 12,097 downwards.
CCTGGCCGACCAGATCGAGCGCGTTCCCAACAAGCAGGTGGGGGTGGGGCCGTTTGTGCTGGGTTCCACGAAGGTGCGCCCCCGGCTCACTTCGGAATTCACGACCAGCGAGAAAATGGGCGTGTTCCTGCAGATTTATAATCTCCAGGTGGACGACAAGACGCACAAGACCAACGCGGCGGTGGCCTACAGCCTGACCCGGGACAAGCAAGAAGTGTGGAAGGCGTTGGAAACCTCGGAGCAGTTGCAGCAAACCGGTGAGCAGATCACGATCGAACGCATCCTGCCGCTGGCTTCCCTGCAGCCGGGCCGCTACAAGCTGGAGGTCCTGGCCACCGATCACCTGCGCAACAAGACCGTCTCCCGAACAGCGGAATTCACCCTAAAGCCCGCGGCCGTTGAGAAGGCCGCGGCCCAGCTTGCGCCAGGGAGGTAACGCGACGTGAAGTTTGCACGGAACACGGCCCTGGGCTGGGCGATTCTGATCGCCCTGATCACCGTGGCTCCGGCGCATGCGGCGCCGGGCTACGGCAAGCTCTCCGGCGTGGTCGTGGATCCCTCCGGGACGCCGCAGATGGGCGCGACCGTCTGGGTGCTCGCGGAAAGCGTCGGCGGCGCCACGCCGGTGCAGCTTCTGACCAACCAGCACGGGGTCTTCTCCACCGACCGCGTGCTGCCGGGTCTCTACTCGGTGCGCGTTACGCTGGCTGGGTTTCTGCCCGCCATCGAGCGGCACATCCGCGTCAGCGCCGAGCTGACCACGCTGCTAAAGATCGAACTCGATTCCGTGTTCACCTCCTTCGATCGCCTGCGGCGACACCCGGTCGAGGCGACCGACGCCGACGAATGGAGATGGGTGCTGCGCACTTCAGCCGCCACGCGGCCCGTGCTGCAGTGGATGGACGGCGAGGTGGTCGACGGCGACAGGCCGCCGGCCGAAGTGGCCCGGCAGCGCCGCCCGCGGGGGCGCGTCGAGCTGACCAGCGGGGCGCGCCGCCCCGGCTCGGTCGCCAACCTGGCCGACTCTCCGGCTACGGCGGTCTCCTACGATCAGAATCTCGGGCGCGCCGGCCATCTGCTGCTCGCCGGGCAGATGAGCTACGAGCACTCCACGGCCGCCGCGGGCCTAGTCACCATGTGGCTGCCGTCTGGGGAACCCGGCCGCGGCCCCCAAACGACGCTGCTGATGCGCCAATCCAAGCTTGGCCCCGCCGGCCCATTCTTCCGCGCCCTGCGTCTGGATCATTCCGATCAACTGGCCCTGGGCGATCGTCTCCTGCTGCGCTACGGCGCGGAGTACATCATGGTGGGCTTGGGCCCGACGACCTCTTCGCTGCGGCCGCGCGGGGAACTCGATGTGCGCCTCTCGCCAAACTGGCGCACCTCGCTGTTGGTAGCCGCGCAGCCGGGCGCCGATGCGGACGGCGAGTTGCGTGCGGACCTCTTGCGCACAGCGCTGACGCAGCTCGATGCGCTGCCCGCCATGCTCTGGCGCAACGGCCGCCCCGTGCTCGAGGGCGGCTGGCATGAGGAACTCGCCGTGGAGCACCGGCTGGGGCCGCATGCCACTATCCAGGGCGCTGCCTTCCACGACCGCGCGCGGCACATGGCCGTGTTCGGCCGCGGCACCGCCACGCATCCGGACTTTTTCCAGGATTTCTTCTCCGACGGCTTCCTCTATGATGGCGGCGCATCCAGTTCCTGGGGGACGCGCCTGGCCTACCGTCAGAAGTTTTCGGAGGATCTGGAACTCGCAGCGGTCTATGCCTGGGCCGGGGCGCTGGCGCTCGAAGACCCGGCCGGCAGTCTGGACCTGCGCGAGGCCATGCAGACGCGCTATCGCCACAGCCTGGCCGCGCGGGTCTGCGCACGCGTGCCTGGGACGGGCACGCGGGTCGCGGCCAGCTACAAATGGGTGAACGGCGCGATCGTCACGCGCCAAGATCTGTTCGGAGAAGCCGCGTACCGGCTGGATCCTCATCTGAACCTCAGCCTGCGGCAGCCGCTGCCGGGTTCCCTGATGGGCGGCCGCTGGGAGGCGCTGGCGGATTTTCGCAATTTACTTGCGCAAGGCTATGTGCCGGTGAACGGGCGCGATGGCCGGATGGTGCTGATGCCGGCGGTGCGGTCGTTCCGGGGTGGGTTTAGCTTCCAGTTCTAGGGAGTTCCGCAGGCCTCCCGAAAGTAGAACGATGCCTTCAGAAAACGGGATGAACTTTCTTCTGCCGGCGCGGTCTCCGGATAATTCTTGTTTTTTCAGCATGTTAAACGGAATTAAAACTCATATTTTCTGGCAGGCGACATGCTCGAACCTGGCGGGGTAGTGTTGGCTTCGGCGGAATCACCGCGATGAATCAGGGTCTGCGAATGCGGCTAGGTGCGGTAACGCTGGCGCTGTTGACGCTGGCGGCGGTGATCTTCGCCTTCCTGAACTTCCAGCAGCGCGCCAAGTTTGACACGCCGGACGACGGCGTCTCCTGGCTGGACACCACGCGTGGTGTGCAAGCGTGGCATATCTCGCCGGATTCTCCAGCGGCGAAGGCCGGCATCAAGCCGGGCGATCATCTGGCCGCGGTCAACGGCGTAGAGATCCATCGCGCCGTGCAGGTGACGCAGAAACTCTGGAAGGCGGGGCTGTGGTCGCAGGTGCGTTATCGCATTGTGCGCGGCGGCCGTGAATTTGAAACGCCGCTGGTGACCGTCCCGACCGAGAAACCTTTTTCGATCGAGAACTATCTCCGCTTTGTCGGGTTGCTCTATCTGTTCATCGGGCTGTTCATTTTCGCGCGGCGGTGGAACGCGCCGCGCGCAGTGCATTTCTACATCTTCTGCCTGGTCTCGTTCGTCCTCTATTCGTTCCACTACAGCGGGAAGCTGAACGCATTTGACTCCACGATCTACTGGGCCAACATCGTCGCGCGGCTGCTGCAGCCGGCGCTGCTGCTGCATTTTGCGCTGGTCTTCCCGGAGCGGCGCGCGTCGCGCTGGGCGCACGCGGGGAAACTGGCGGCGGTCTACGGCGTGCCCGCGACCCTGCTGCTGCTGCACCTGGGCGTGGCCACGCAGGCGCTGGGCTTCGTGCCCTGGCTGGGCGCGCGGGTCGTGCTCGACCAGATCCAGCTCGGCTATCTCGGCGCCTACTTCCTGATTGCTGCGCAGGCCTTCCTGCGCAGCTACCACCGGGCGCCCAGCGGCGTGCTCCGGCAGCAGTTGAAATGGGTCGCGGGAGGCACGCTGGCGGGCATTATGCCGTTCGTGCTCTTTTACATTCTGCCCTTCTTCCTGGGCGTGGTGCCGCGGCCGTGGATGAAGTTTTCCGCGCTCTCGTTGGCGCTGATCCCGCTGTGCTTCGGTTACGCCATCATCCGCTACCGGCTGATGGACGTGGACATCATCTTCAAGCGCGGGCTGGCCTACACGGTGGCCACGGCCGGCGTGGTGGCGGTGTATTTCACCATCGTCGCAGTCATCGGAGAGCTGTTCCACACGGCCTGGCCCTCCGGGCCGCTCTTCCAGGTGCTGGCCATTGTGGTGGTGGCGTTTCTCTTCCAACCCTTCCGCGACTGGGTGCAAGCGCGCCTGGACCGCTTCTTCTACCGTGACCGCTTCGACTACCGGCGCACGCTGATGGAATTCGGCCGCACGCTGACCAGCGAAGTGCGGCTGGACCCGATGCTGGGCTCGGTGATGGACCGCATTTCGCAGACGCTGCTGGTGGACCGCCTGGCGCTGTTCCTCGAGGATCCGTCGCAACCCGGGCGCGGGCGGCTGCGCCTGGCGCGTTCGATGGGCGTGCGCTCCAGCGAGCCGCTGGACCTGAGCTTCCTTTCGCCGGAACGGCCGGCGTTCGCCCGGGGCTACTTGTTCTACGAGTCGCCGCGCACCTCGCAGGAGTCGAGTGCATCGGTTCGACGCACGCTCGAGCAGCTGGATTTGAACTACTACATTCCCTGCCGCATCCGGGAGCACGCCGTGGCCGTGCTGGGCCTGGGCAAGACCGTGGACGGTGACTTCCTGTCGAGCGAGGACGTCGAGTTGCTGTTCACCATCGCCGGCTACGTCGCCGTGGCCATCGACAACGCGCAGCTCTACAGCTCGCTCGAACAGAAGGCGGCGCAGATCGAGCGGCTAAAGGACTTCAGCGAGAACATCGTCGAATCTCTCAACGTCGGCGTGCTGGCATTGGACCTAGACGGACGGATCGAGTCCTGGAACACGCAGCTCGAACAGATGATCGGCGTGCCGCGGCACGAGGCCGTGGGCCGCCCCGTGGACGAGGTTCTGCCCGCCGACTTGGTCGCCGAGGTGAGCGCGCGGGCCGGCGACGAGCACGTTTCCAGCATCTACAAGTTCCATCTGCGCAACCTGACCGGGCGGCTGCTGGTGGCCAACGTATCGATCGCGCCGCTGGTGGGCAAGGAAGGCGAGCGGATCGGGCGGCTGATCCTGCTCGACGACATCACGCAGCGCGTGCGGCTCGAGGAGCAGTTGATCCAGACCGAGAAGCTGACCTCGCTCGGCCTGCTGGCGGCGGGCGTGGCGCACGAGGTCAATACGCCGCTGGCGGTAATCTCCAACTACATCCAGATGCTGGCCAAGCAGTTGCCGGGCGATGACCCGCGGCACAAGCTCATCGAGAAGATCGTCAAGCAGACCTTCCGGGCGAGCGAGATTGTGAACAACCTGCTGAACTTCTCGCGCACGGGCGCGGCGGAGTTCGCCGAGGTGGACCTGAACACCGTGGTGGAGGAGACGCTTTCGCTGGTGTCGCACCCGTTCAAGACCGCGCGGGTCAACGTCATCAAGACTCTGCAGGAAACGCTGCCTCCCGTGCTGGGCTCGAACAACCGGCTGCAGCAGGTATTCCTGAACCTGTTCATGAACGCGCGCGACGCCATGCCCTCGGGCGGCATGCTCGAGGTGCGCACGGCGGCCCACAACGGCTACGTCGAAGTGGAAGTCACCGACACCGGCACGGGCATCCCGCACGAGAACCTGATCCGCATCTTCGACCCGTTCTTCACCACCAAGTCCTCGGGCCGCGGCACGGGCCTGGGACTCTCGGTGAGCTACGGCATCATCAAGGAGCACGCCGGGAAGATTGATGTGCGCTCGACGCCCGACAAGGGCACCTCCTTCCGTTTGGAGTTCCCGGTGGCCCGGAAGGCGGTTCATGTCTAAAGGTTCCATCCTCGTCGTTGACGACGAATCGGAAATCAGAGAAGGGCTGGAACTGCTGCTGACCTCGGAGGGCTACGGCGTGGCCAGTGCGGAAACCGGCGACGCCGGCCTGGCCCGGCTGGAGGAGCAACCCTTCGACCTGCTGCTGCTCGACGTCAGCCTGCCCGACCGCAACGGCATCGAACTGCTGCGCGAAATCCGCCGGCGCGATCCGTACCTTTCCGTGGTGCTGATCACCGCCTACGGCTCGATTGATATGGCCCGCGCGGCGTTCAAGAGCGGCGCGCAGGACTACATCACCAAGCCGTGGTCGAACGACGAGCTGCTCGTGCAGGTGGCCCAGGCGGTCGAGGGCCGGCGCCTGCGCGAAGAAAACGTCCAGCTGAAGCGCGCGCTCAAGCAGCGCTACAACTTCCCCAACATCATCGGCAAGAGCGAGAAGATGCTGAACCTGTTCGATCTGGTCAGCCAGGTGGCGCCTTCGCGCTCCACCGTGCTGATCTCGGGCGAGAGCGGCACGGGCAAGGAGCTGATCGCAAAGGCCATTCACGCGGCCTCGACCCGCGTCGACAAGGCCTTTGTGCCAGTGAATACCGGTTCGATGCCTGTGGACTTGCTCGAATCGCAATTGTTTGGCCACGTCAAGGGCGCGTTCACAGGCGCGGTGGCCTCAAAAAAGGGGCTCTTCGAGGTGGCCGACCAAGGCACGATCTTCTTCGACGAGATCTCCACAATCGGCCCGGAAACCCAGGCCAAACTACTGCGGGTGATCCAGGAACGGGCGTTCATGCACCTGGGCGGCACCGAAACGGTCAAGGCGGACGTGCGCATCCTGGCCGCCTCCAACGCTGATCTTGCAACGCTGGTGCGCGAGGGCCGCTTCCGCGAAGACCTGTTTCACCGGCTCAACGTCATCGCGCTGCACCTGCCGCCGCTGCGCGACCGCAAGGAAGACATCCCGCTGCTGCTGGAGCATTTCCTGCGGCGCTACTGTGAGGAAAATGCGAAGCCAGCGAAGCGCTTCACCCAGGCGGCGATGAAGCTCCTGATAGATTATGACTGGCCGGGCAACGTGCGCGAGGTGGAAAACGCCGTCGAGCGCGCCGTGGTGCTCTCCAGTCAGGAGCAGATCGACACCGACCTGCTGCCGGAAACCGTGCGCACCAAGGAGATCGTCAAGGGTGTGCGGCTGCAACTGGCCGAGTTCATGCCGCCGCTGCCGGGCGAACCCGGCGCGCGCACCGGCGCGGACAACTCCTCACCCTCACTGTTCCAGATCATGGAAGAGATCGAGCGGCGCATCATCGTGGACATGCTCGAACGCACCGGTTGGAACCAGACCGAAGCCGCCGAGCGCTTCCAGATCCCGCTCTCCACGCTGAACCAAAAGATCAAGCGGCTCGGCATCGAAACCCACCGGCGCACCACCGGCCGCGGCGCCGCTTCCGATCAGGCCATCCCTCATACCGCCGGCAGATAGCTACGAGAACTCTCACCCTCCCGGGAACGACACCAGTTCCTTTAAGCTTAACTCTGTTCCGCACGGGACTCGGCACGACCTAAAACCCTCCAACCACTGACAGAATCTCGAAGCGAGGCCCGGCGTGCCGGAAAGAAAGGGGTTCGCGACATCCCGCAGGTTGTCGCACGTGTACTCGTCCAGAATGATGCGTGACACACGAAAAGGGGCTTCCTGCCACTGTTTTTCACTCTAAGGGCTCTTAAGCACTTACCGCTCGACCGGCGGGAAGCGTTCTGACCGCATTCGGACTGGTTGTTGTAAGCCTCTGCGAGGCTCCAGGCCTTGAATTCAGACCAATCGGTTGATTCTTCAGCCAGATCTCCGCGGCGGAAAGTGTCACTAATCATGTGGACGAGTACAGCACGTGTCAATGCAAAGTAGAAATGTCCGGTTTTCTGCCGAGTAGAAGTGTCCGCTTCCAAGGCCTCCTCCAAGGATGATTAGGAGGGGGATGGTAGTGGGTTTTTGGTTTTGGGTTACTCCTTCCTGTACGTCGTAGACGTACAGCACTTAGCGACCGCGACGCCGCTGCGGGGCAAGGGCGCAGCTCGAGGTAGCGACCCCGGAACCGCAACCAGTGGCTGCCGTCCAAACGGCGCTCGATCTCGGCCCGCGCGCCGCGCAGCCCGGCGCAGACCTGCTCGCGCGGGACGCCCCAGCGTTGTCTCTGCCAAACCACCGTGGCGTCTCGTGCCACGGTGCGCTCCATCCGCACGCTGAGGATCTGTTCCAACCGAGACCCGCGATCCAGTCGCCGGTGCGCATCCTGGGACTGGCGCGGCGCCACGGCGAAGCGCTGCTCCCAGAACGGCACAAAGGTGAGTTCCAGAAAACGGTTCGCCGCTTCTACCGTGTCGATGCCGGCCAGGCGCATCTCTTTCACCAGGCGATCCTGCAGGGTTCCGAACAGGTTTTCGATCCGCCCCTTGGCTTGTGGGCTGTGGGCGGCGATCCAGTCCACGTCCAGTTCGCGCAGGGCTCGCCGAATCTGCGTCTCCGGTTCGACGCCCCGCAACTCCTCGTCCCGCTTCGGCGCGCGGTTGACGCGAAACAGCCCCGCTTTGTCGGTGTAATACGCGAGCGGACGCCCGTGCCGCCGCAACCACCCCTCCAACACCCGCAGATTCTCTGCGGTCGTGTCGTGCTCGGCAAAGCGCCCCCAGATGCGGCTGGTGGCATCGTCGATCATGGCGATCAAGTGCAGCTGCGGGCCGCGGTCCTCCAACCAGGCGTAGGGCGAACTGTCCCACATCACCAACTCGCCGCATGCCGCCCGCCGCTCCCGCCACACATGCACCCGCTCCAGGCGGCGGCGGCGCGGCCGCCACAGCCCGGCCGCGGTCATCCACTTCCGCAGCGTCTCCCGGCTGATGGGCAGTCCGTCGCTGGCCAGATGTTCGCTGGCCAGCGTGGGCCCGAAGTCGGCGTATCGCTTCTGGACCCACGCCAGGATGCGCCGTTGCCGGGACCCGGCGATCTTGCGGTTCGAAGGCCGACCGCGCAGCCGGTGGAGCACTCCCCCGGTCCCCCACCGCCCGCACCCGCCCCAGCAACCGCCGCACCTGACGCTCGCTCAGCCGCAACCGCCCCGCCGCGGCGACCTGCGTCAGATGCCGTTCCTCGACCTCGTGCACCACCTTCAACCGATCTCGCTCTCGCTGGCTCAACTCGATCCGCTCCGGTTCCATCGGCCCTCCCGCGGCCTATGAAACCGGACATTTCTACTTTGCACAAACCGGACATTCTCACTTTGCAGCGACAGGACGAGTACAGCACGTTGACTTGCCTCAGGGCACAGCCTAAGATGCGCCGGGCACCGGGCGTTTCCTGATGATCGGAGAAACCATCTCGCATTATCGCGTCCTGGAAAAGCTGGGCGGCGGTGGAATGGGCGTGGTGTATAAGGCTGAGGACACCAAGCTCGGCCGCCTGGTCGCCTTAAAATTTCTCCCGGACGACCTTAGCAAGGATCCGCTGGCGTTGGAGCGATTGAAGCGTGAGGCCCGCGCCGCTTCGGCTCTCAATCATCCCAACATTTGCACGATTCACGATATTGATGAGTCCGAGGGCCGGCCCTTCATTGCTATGGAACTGCTGAGCGGGCGCACGTTGAAACATCGCATTGAAGGGAAGCCACTGAAAACAGAATCGCTGCTCGACATCGCGATTCAGATCTCCGATGCACTGGATGCCGCCCACTCCCGAGGGATCATCCATCGCGATATCAAGCCAGCGAACCTCTTCATGACCGAGCGCGGCCAGGCCAAAGTGCTGGACTTCGGCCTGGCGAAGCTTTCCCCCGAGCGGGGCCATGCGTCAGTGAACATCGGCGTTTCAGCCATGCCCACCGCTATGGACAATCAGGTTCTCACCAGTCCGGGCTCGACGGTGGGCACGGTGGCCTACATGTCGCCCGAGCAGGTGCGAGCCGAAGAGCTTGACGCCCGCAGCGATCTGTTCAGCTTCGGCCTGGTTCTCTACGAAATGGCCACGGGTCAACTCGCTTTTCCCGGGAACAGCTCCGGGGTTATCTTCGAGGCCATTCTCAATCGCACTCCAATCCCGCCCAGAAACCTGAATCCGGGGTTGCCGGCCAAGCTTGAAGAGATCATTTCCAAGTCGCTCGAGAAGGAACGTGATCTGCGCTACCAGACTGCCGCAGAGCTCCGCGGCGATCTGAAGCGACTCAAACGCGACTCAGAGCCCGTCCGCCTGGCGGCAGTAAGCGGTGTCGTCATGCCTGCAAACTCGGGAACGATGGGCGCAAGAACGCGCTTTTACGGATGGGCAATTCTCGCCGGCCTGCTTGTCCTCATCGCCGGCCTCGCGGTCGGCTTCTTAGCAGGTGAGCGGGCAGGAAATTCTCCGCCGCCAATCTACCATCAGATCACCTTCCGCCGTGGCACGGTTCGCATGGCGCGGTTCGCGCCTGATGGACAAACGGTCGTCTACAGTGCCGCCTGGGAAGGAAGCCCCGTCGAGATTTTCACGACCCGTCCGGAAAGCCCGCAATCCCGCGCACTCGGGCTTGCCAGTGCGGAAATTCTCGCGATTTCTTCCACGGGAGATATGGCCGTTTTGCTCGGCAGCCGCCAGATTCGATCCTACATTTACAGCGGCACGCTGGCCCGGGTTCCACTAGTCGGCGGAGCGCCGCGCGAAGTCCTCGAGGGAGTTCAATGGGCCGACTGGTCCCCGGACGGAAACGACTTGGCCGTGGTGCGGGACGCGGAGGGGCGGAATCGTCTCGAGTATCCCATCGGAAAAGTACTCTACGAGACGGGTGGATGGATCAGCCATCCCCGCATCTCTCCCAAGGGCGATATGGTGGCCTTTGTGGACCATCCGCTCGCGGGAGACGACGGCGGTACAGTAGCGGTGGTGGACCTTACGGGAAAAAAACGAACCTTGTCGAGCGGCTTTTACACTGCGCAGGGTCTTGCCTGGACTCCCGACGGGACGGAAATCTGGTTCACGGCCACGCGACTCGGCCTCGATCGCGTTCTCAATGCCGTTAACCCTTCGGGGCACGAGAGGCTGGTCGCGCGCGTGCCGGGCGACTTGCGGCTTCATGATATCTTCCGCGACGGCCGTGCGCTGCTGGCGCGGGACAATTGGCGACGTGGCCTGATTGGCCTTGCGGCCGGCGAGGCTTCTGAGCGCGATCTTTCCTGGCTCGACTGGTCTTACCCTTCCGACCTCTCGGCCGACGGTAAGATGCTATTGTTCCGCGAAGAAGGGGAAGGAGGCGGGCAGACCTACACTGCCTACCTGCGAAAGACCGACGGATCGCCCGCAGTGCGACTCGGGGAAGGCCAGGCGTTGGCATTGTCGCCCGACGGGAGATGGGCACTCTCCACTTCGCCGGAAGGACCGATGCAGCTCGTTCTTCTTCCGACCAAGGCCGGGGAGAAGCGAAAACTTGCCGGCGAGGGGATCAACCATGTCGAGGCGCGTTGGCTTCCGGGTGGGGAGAAATTCGTTTTCTCCGGAAATGAGCCGGGCCATGGCGTGCGCTTGTATGTCCAGGACGTGTCAGGTAGCAAGCGAGTGGCGATCTCTCCCGAAGGGACCGATGCGCTCGCGTACTCGGTTTCACCCGATGGACAGACTGTCGCGGCAGTCGGTCCCGATCAGAGGGGATACCTCTATCCCGTGGCAGGCGGTGAGCCGCGCCCGATTCGTGGTTTCGCGGCGGGCGAGTTGCCCGTCGCCTGGAGCGCGGATGGCCGAAGTATCTATTCGTACGGAACCTCGGAATTGCCCGCCAAAGTCTATCGCTGCGATCTCACAACCGGAGAGAAAACACTCTGGAAACAGCTCAAACCGGCTGATGCGGCGGGAGTCGAATACATCGGCCCGATACTGTTGAGCCCGGACGCGAAGACCTACGTTTACGGCTACCGCCGGCTTCTCACCGACCTCTACCTCGTTGGGGGGCTGAAGTAACGCGGGCCCTAGAGGCGGGCGCTGGCTCTCCCGCATAATCGGGATCCGCATTCAAAGCTTGCAGCCGATTTTGCGGAGAAATTCCTTGCGGTGATGAACGTCGCTCGGTCCTTCGACGCCCTTGGGCGACGCTTCGTCAATCACGCCCAACACCCCGCGGCCTTGCGGGCTTTCCGCGACAATCACCTCGACCGGGTTGGCTGTGGCGCAGAAGATCGAGCAAACCTCGAAACACTCCTTGATGCGCCCGAGCACGTTGATGGGATAGGCCTGGCGCAGCAGTACTACAAACAAGTGTCCAGCGCCAATCGCCTGCGCGTTCGCGATCGCGGCCCTTCGCAGCTCGTCGTCGTTCGCCTCTACCCACACCAGGCACGGCCCGGACGCCTCATTGAACGCAATGGCGAACTTGGCTCCGGGCACCGTGTTCACCACGGCCTCTTAAAGGTCTTCCACAGTCTTGATGAAGTGCGTATGGCCCAGGATCAGGTTCGCGCCTTCGGGGATCTCCATCGACACACTCTTGAGTTCCATCTTGCGCCTCGCTCTCTGCACTCCCCAGCAGATCTAAACACCGGCTTTCGCTGGCTGTCGAGCGCCCTCACTGACGGCACGTCCCCCATCGCGGCATTATGAGTACACCAGATTTCCCCGGCAAGCGCCGCGAGGGAGTGCTGCACCAGTGGGCGCATGTCAGAGGCGTTTCAAAATGGAAAACTTTTGAAACACCTCGCCTGTTCTGCGAGCATTGATCGACACATTGATCGACAAAGGATCCGAGTCTAGAATGGGCTAGATCGCAGTATCGCCTCAGAAAGCTTGTGCCATGCCAAATGCCACGCGGGCTGCGCTGGGTTTCCGGGCGCATTCAGGATGGGCGGCGCTTGTAGTTGTCGCCGGGCCGCCGCGCTCGCCCAGGGTGATCGAGCGGCGGCGGATCGAACT
>JBGPZW010000037.1:0-25446 GCA_041493955.1 Terriglobia bacterium | reverse complement strand
TGTACCTTCATCGCCCGCTCCATCGCAGCCCTTGGGTAGGAATCCATGCCTGCCTCCAGGCATGCTCCTGTACCCTAAGCCGCTCTCGAAAGCGGACATTTCGTGTGCTATCTCAACCGGACACATCATGTGCTAACGACAAAAACCGCGCTTCGAGTTGCGCGCAGGCCGGGCGTAGGCTAGACTCCGCGCGAATCCTCCGGCGAGGTGGGAATCCTGCTTCGTTTTGTTCGTTATCTGGTTACCATTGTCGTGCTCGCGGCCGTTCTGAGCTTCGCCGTGGCCTGGTGGATTGTTCACCGCGCCCTGCCGCAACTCGATGGCGCCGCCAGCCTGCCTGAGCTGAAACAGGAAGTCACCGTGGACCGCGACTCCTGGGGCGTGCCGCACATCCGGGCCGCGTCGCTGGCCGATCTGATCACCGCGCAGGGATACGTCCTGGCGCAGGACCGCCTGTGGCAGATGGATATCCTGCGGCGCGTGGCCGCGGGTGAGCTCTCGGAAATTTTCGGCGCACAGACGGTGGAAATCGACCGCCAGTACCGCACCCTTGGGCTTCGCGTGGCTGCGGAGCGCGAAGTGGGAACCCTGGACCTGGAGACCCGCGTGATGCTCGAGGCTTACGCGGCCGGCGTCAATCGCTACATCGCCGAACGCCACGGCAAGCTGCCCTGGGAGTTCACCGCCCTGCGCTACCAGCCCCGGCCCTGGAGGCCCGCCGATTCCCTGCTGGTCGCCGGCTACATGTACCAAACGCTCACCAACACCTGGGAACGCGAGCTGAACCGCGCCAGGCTCACCCAGATCGTTGGCGCCGACCGCGCCGCCGAATTGTATCTGGCCGATTCGCCAGCCGATCACTATGTCGTGGGCGACACCAAGTCCGCCGCGCCCGAACAGAAAGCGTCAAAGAAGGCCGCTCCCAAGAAAACGGCGTCACGGGCGCAGGACAATGCGCCGCTCGCCTGGAAAACAGCGCATGCGATGCTCGCGCAGTTTGACGAAGAGGTCCGCGCCGGCATTGGCAGCAACAACTGGGTGGTGGGCGGCACGCACACGGCTTCCGGGAAACCGCTGCTGGCCAACGACACCCACCTGCCGTTGGGCGTGCCCTGCATCTGGTATATGGTTCACCTGACGGCCCCTGGGTGGAACGTCAAGGGCTTCACGCTGCCCGGCGCGCCGCTGGTGATCATCGGCCACAACGACCGCATCGCTTGGGGCTTCACCAACAACGGCGCCGACGTACAGGACCTCTACATCGAAACGTTTCATCCCGATAACCCGCGCGAGTACCTGGTCAACGGCAAATACCAGACCGCCGAGGTGCGTACCGAGCGCATTCATGTGAAGGGTCAGCCAGACACCCTGTTTGACGTGCGCGTCACGCGCCACGGCCCGATTGTCCACCGCGAGGGCGGGCGCTCCTACGCTCTGAAGTGGACGGCTACGGAACCGGGCGGCCTCAGCCCGAGCTACGCCCTGGCGGGCCGCGCACAGAACTGGAAGGAGTTCCTCGAAGCGCTGCGGCGTGTCCCCGGGCCAGCGCAGAATGCCGTGTATGCCGATGTGGACGGTAACATCGGTTTCGTCGTGGCCGCGCGCATCCCCATCCGGAAGAAGGGCGACGGCAGCGTTCCGGTGCCGGGCGACACGGACGACTACGAATGGACCGGCTACATTCCCTTCGAGGAGCTGCCACAGGTGCTCAATCCGTCCGGCGGCGTGATTGCCACCGCCAATGCCCGCGTGGTGGGGCCGGCCTATCGTCATTACCTGACTGATCGCTGGGCCTCGCCCTATCGCGCCGCGCGCATCTATGAATTGCTGGACCAAAAGAAGAATCTCCGGCCTGCGGACCTCCTCGCCGTCCAGACCGACATTGTCAGCATTCCGCACCGCTTCCTGGCCGACCAGTTGGTCAAGGCGAACAAAAACGCCAAGGCCAAGGAGCAGCGCGCCAGGGACGTGCTCGCGCGGTTGGCCCATTGGGACGGTCGCGCGCGGGCCGAGTCGGTGGAGACCGCGTTTGTAGAATACACTCGCCGCTCCCTCATGGCCCACATGCTGCGGCCATATCTCGGGCCGGAGGTCAACCTCTACGAGTGGCGCGACGCCGTCTTCCTGGAAAAAGTTTTGCGCGAGCGGCCCCCGCAATGGTTGCCGCCGGAGTTCCACAACTATGACGAGCTGCTGAGCGCCTGCGCCGACGAAGCGGTCAAACGCCTCACCGCCGAGACCAAGCAATCCACCAGCGCGGCCTGGCGCTGGGGACAGATCAACGCCCTGCAAATGTTCCACCCACTCGGACGATCCGGCCTGGGACGCTGGTTGCTCAGCATTGGTCCGACCGATCAGGCCGGCTCGGTGTACACGGTGAAGGCGGCGCAGCCGTCGCACGGGCCGGCGATGCGCTTCATTGCCGACCTCGCGAATTTCGACAATTCGCTGATGAACATCACCCTCGGCCAGTCCGGACAGTACGGCAGCCCCCATTACCGCGATCAGTTCTCGGCCTGGTTTGGGGGCCGCGGCATCCCGGCACCCTTCAGCGACGCCGCGGAAGAAAAAACCCGTGCGCACCGTCTCCGCCTGCTGGCCTCGGCGGGCCGATAGCCTCAGGCTCGTGCCAGAGCTGCCCGAAGTCGAAGCCGTCGCCCGCACCTTGCGGCCGCTGGTGCGTGGGCAGACCATCCTGCGTTGCCACGTCTTCCACTCGATTGCCGTCCGCCCGCAGCGCCCGGCCGCGCTCCGGCAAGCCACCGAAGGCCAACGGATTGAGGATGTCGAGAGGCGTGGCAAGTATCTTCTGCTGCGGCTTGGGCAGGGGTACGTCGTGCTGCATTTTCGTCTTGACGGGCAGCTCGTGTGGTTCGATTCGCCCCGGATGAGCGGTCACATCGACGTGGTCTTCGAGCTCAATCGCGGCACGCTGGGCTTCGTGGACCGCCGTCATTTCGGCCGCATGCAGTGGCTCGCCCGCCCGGAGGAAAACTCCGGCATCGCCAACTTGGGAATGGATGCTCTTTCACCGGAATTCACCTTCCGGCACTTCCAAGCCGTGTTGAAAAACGCATGGCGACCCTTGAAACTCCTGCTCACGGACCAGACGCGCATCGCCGGCCTCGGCAACATTTACTCCAGCGAAGCGCTGTGGCACGCCCGGCTCCATCCCGGGCACCGCGCCAGTCGCTTGCGTCCTGCCCAGGCTCGCCGCCTGCATAAAGCCATTGTGAAGGTTCTCCGCCGTGCATTAGAATGTTGTCTCGATCCGGCTCCCGACTTTCGCGACCCGGCCTGGTGGTTCAGGGGTCTAGAGACAATCCTTCGCGTGTACGACCGCGAAGGAAAGCCTTGCCGACGGTGCGACGGACGGATTCGCCGGATCGAGCAGGGCGGCCGGTCGAGTTACTTCTGTCCCGGCTGCCAGCGGTGAAAGCGCCGGCCCGCAGATTGTGAGCAACGCAGTGACTCAAACCACGGGCAAGAAACCCGACCCGCCGAAGAAGCCAGATTTTGAGCGCTCGCTGTCTCGTCTGGAGGAAGTGGTGCGCCGGCTGGAGAATGCCAGCCTCTCGCTCGACGAAGCGATGAAACTTTTTGAAGAGGGCGTCGAGCTCTCCCGCGAGTGCCAGAAGCAGCTCGAACAGGCTGAAGGTCGCGTCGAAATCCTCTTGAAAAAAGCTGACGGGCAGATCGCCGCGGTGGCCTTTGAGCCCGAATCAGAAGAAGAGTCCTGACCCTGCCCAGCGACACGCTCCCGAGCGACGCCCGAAAATGAAGCTCCCCGCATTTTTCGAGGAAGACCGCCAGGAAGTCGAAGCGGCGCTCCAGCATCTTCTGCCGCCGGAGGATGTGTCGCCACCCTCGATCCATCGCGCCATGCGCTACAGCGTCTTCGCCGGCGGCAAGCGCATCCGGCCGATCCTCTGCCTGGAAACGGCGCGCATTTTCGCGGAGGACCCCAGACCGGCGCTTCCGGTGGCCTGTGCGCTGGAATTTATTCACACCTATTCGCTGATCCACGACGATCTGCCCGCGCTCGACAACGACGATCTGCGCCGCGGCAAGCCTACCTGCCACAAGAAGTTCGGCGAGGCCACGGCGATCCTGGCCGGCGATGCGCTGCTGACGCTGGCCTTTGAGCGGCTCGCCGCCGCGCCGGTCGAGCCCACCCGGCGCGTGGCCATCATCCGCGAAGTGGCCGCCGCTGCCGGCTCGGTGAACGGCATGGTGGGCGGTCAGGTGGCCGACCTCGAGGCCGAGGGCAAGGAGATCGCGCCGGAAACGCTGGAATACATCCATAAATCGAAGACCGCGGCGTTGATCCGCGCGTCGGTAGTAGCCGGCGCGCTCTGCGGCGGCGCGGGCGAAGCGGACGTCGAGAGGCTGCGCAGCTTCGGACAGAACATCGGCTGGGCGTTTCAGGTGGTGGACGACATCCTGGACGTCGAGGAATCCTCAGCGGCGCTGGGCAAAACCGCGGGAAAAGATGAGGCCCAGCGGAAGGCCACCTACCCCGCGCTCTACGGTCTCGAAAAGTCCCACCAGATGGCCGCGGACCTGGCCATCCGCGCCATCCGCGAGCTTGCGCCGTACGCGGAACGCGCCGCCCGGCTGCGCGAGCTTGCTGAATTCCTCGTTCTCCGGCGCGCCTAGCCCGCAGTGAATTCAAAATCCCAGCCCAAACCAAAGACCGAGAAGGCACGCCTGGACGTGCTGCTGGTCGAGCGTGGTCTGGCGGAGTCGCGCCAGAAGGCACAGGCGCTGATCCTGGCCGGGCAGGTGCTTGTGAATCGCCAGAAAGTTGACAAGGCGGGCGCGCGGGTAGCCAAGGATGCGCATCTCGAAATCATCGGCAGCCAGCTTCGGTACGCCAGCCGCGGCGGGCTGAAACTCGAGGGCGCGCTCGAGGATCTCCAGGTGAGCCCGACGGGAAAAGTATGCCTTGATGTAGGTTCTTCCACTGGCGGATTTACTGACTGCCTGCTGCAGCACGGCGCCCGCCGCGTCTATGCCGTGGACGTCACCACCGACCAGTTGACCTGGAAGCTGCAGCAGGATGCGCGCGTGGTGCGCGTCAAACGCAACGCGCGCGAGATTCGCGCCGAGGATATCGGCGAAGCGGTGGACTTGGTGACTCTCGACGTCTCCTTCATCTCTGTGGCCAAGGTGCTGCCGCGGGTGGTGACCCTGGCCAAGCCCGGGGCCGAGTTTCTGATTCTGGTGAAGCCGCAGTTTGAGCTGGAACACGCTGATGTTGGCAGGGGCGGCATCGTGCGCGACCCCCGACTGCACGAGCGTGCCGTAGCGCGGGTAAGAGCCGCTGCCGGCGAAACAGGCCTCGAGGTCGTGGACGTCCGCTCCAGCCGCCTCACCGGCGCCGAGGGGAACCAAGAGTTTTTTCTTCACGCCCGGCGCAGAGCGCTAGAGTAGAATGCGCCCGTGGCCCGCGGGCGGGGAGCGCCCGGCGGGGCCAGTTGGCCGCGCCCGCTGCACTGCGCCTGTGCTTTCAGCAGGAGTCCCATGATTCGAACGGTCGGTATCATCTCCAAACCCAGGCGGGAGGACATCTCCAAAGTTGTGCCGAAACTGCTCGAGTGGCTCGCGGCACACAAACTGGAATTCCTTTACGACCGCGAGACGGCCGAGTGTATTGCTTCCGCGGGGCGCGAACGGCCGCGCGAGGAGTTGCCCGCCGCGGTGGATTTGCTCATCGTCCTGGGCGGCGACGGCACGCTGCTGGCCACGGCGCGGCTGATGGACGACCAAACGGTTCCCATTCTGCCGGTCAACCTCGGCGGCCTGGGTTTCCTCACCAGCGTGACGCTTGCCGAGCTCTATCCCATCCTGGAGCAGATTCTGGAGGGCAAGAATCGCATCAGCGAGCGCGTCCTGCTGCAGGTGGAGGTGATCCGCGCGGGCAAAGCGGTCGAAGGGCACCGCGCGCTGAACGACGCCGTGCTCAACAAGGGCGCTGTGGCGCGCATGATCGACCTGGACCTGCACATCGACGGCGGCTATGTGTGCAGTTACAAGGCCGACGGACTGATCATCTCCACACCGACCGGCTCCACCGCCTATTCGCTGGCGGCCGGCGGGCCGATTATCTACCCAGCCGTCGAGGCCTTCGTGATCACGCCCATCTGCCCGCACACGCTGACCAACCGCCCGGTGGTTATTCCGGATAACGCCCGCGTCGAAATCGGGTTCAGCGCGGGTGAGGAACCCGTCTATTTGACCCTGGATGGCCAGGTGGGTGTCGAGTTGCGGCCCGGCGACCGCATCGCCGTGAGCAAGGCTCCCAACAAGTTGCGACTGGTTCGCCCCGCCAAGAAAACCTATTTCGAGATCCTGCGCAGCAAGCTCAAATGGGGCGAGCGGTGAAGCGGCGCTTCAGCGAACAAGATCCTTGACGCAATCGTAGTCGCGACCGTCGTCTGTCGAATGATCGTTTACTAGCCCTGCCGGAAGTGGTAGAGGGGGAGAGTGACGAGGAGGCTCAAAGACCTTCCAGGGCCCGAACCAGACCTCCAGGGGCGGGCTATTCGCCGCGGACCAGGTCGGCGCGGGTTTCGCGGCGGCGGATGATGCGGAAGCGATTGCCTTCGACCAACACCTCAGGAGGCCGCGGCCGCGAATTATAGTTCGAGGCGGCCACAAAACCGTAGGCTCCGGTGCCCCAGACGGCCAGCAAATCGCTCGCCTTCGCTTCTTCCAACGGCCAATCCTGCACGAAAAAGTCGCCGGTTTCGCAAACCGGCCCCACGACGTCTCCGGAGACGCTTCGCGAGCTTCGCCTCCCGCGGGACCGCGCCACGGGCGTAACCGGGTGGATTGCGCCGTAGAGCGCGGGACGAATGAAATCGTTCATCGCCGCATCGACGACAACGAAGTTTCTGCCCCGGTTGCGCTTGGTGTAGAGAACGCGCGTGAGCAGGACACCTGCCGGGCCGACGACCGCGCGGCCCGGCTCGAGCAGCAAATGGCAACCCAGCGGCCGGACCATGCCGGCGACCACGCGCGCGTAAGCCCGGATGTCCGGCGCCTTCTCCGCCGCGTAGCGAATCCCCAGGCCGCCGCCGAAATCAAGAAACTTCAGGGTGACCCCATCGCGGCGCAGGTCGCGAATGTAGCCCGCGAGCCGGCCGATCGCCTGGCGGAACGGCGCCAGCGCCAGAATCTGCGAGCCGATGTGCGCGCTGATGCCCTGCCACTCGATCCACCGCGACCAGCGATACGCCCGATAAAGCCGGTGCGCTTCGCTCCAGTCCACACCGAACTTGTGCCGGCGATGTCCGGTGGAGATGTGCGGGTGGCCGCCAGCCTCGACGTCCGGGTTCACACGAATCGCCGCCGGCGCCGGGCGGCCTCCCTTCGACACCATCCGCGACGCCTCCTCGGCGAGCAGCTCGAGCTCCGCCGGCGATTCGACATTGAACAGCAGGATGCCGGCGCGAAGCGCCTCGCGAATCTCCTCGCGCGTCTTGCCCACCCCGGAGAAGACGATGCGCCGGCCGGGTACGCCGATCCGCTGCAGGCGGTAGAGTTCGCCTCCGCTCACGATGTCAAAGCTGCTGCCCAGGCGCGCAAGCAAACGCAGAATTTCCAGATTCGAGTTGGCCTTCACCGCGTAACACAGCGTGTGGGGCAGCGCGGAGAGCGAGCGGTCGAGCCGCGCGTACGCGGTGCGGATGCTGGCCCGGCTGTAAAGGTACGCGGGGGTGCCGGCGCGCTCGGCAACGCGTTCGAGGGGCACGTTTTCGCAGTAGAGACGACCGCTACGGTAGGAGAAAAACGGCGTGTACCGCGTGGGGTCGAGCGGACGCACGAGGCTCACTTGACCTTGAGCACGACCAGCGTGCGATCATCGGCAATGGGCAGGCCGCTCGAGAAATCCGCCACCTCGGCCAGCACGCGATCGGCCAGCGCGGTCGCCGAAAGCGCGGCGTTCGCCCGGATCAATTCCCGCAAGCGTTCGGTGCCGCACAATTGCCCATCGGCATTGGCGCTTTCGGCCAGGCCGTCGGAGTGGAACACCAGGATGTCCCCGCGATCCAGCGTGACACCCCACTCGTCGTAGCTGACGTCGTCATAAATCCCCAGGGGAAAGCCGACCAGGTTCAGTTTTTCGCACCTCCCGGCTTTCCAGAGCAGAGGCTGCGACTGCCCCGCGTTGGCCACGCGCAGTTTCTGCCGGCCCTTCTGCCAGGTGGCGAAACACAGGGTCATAAAGCGGCCTTCGATGCGGCGCTCGCAGATCAATTGATTGATCTGGCGAAGCATTTCGGCGGGCTGGAGCTTCTGCGGAGCGAGACTCCGCAGGATGCCGATGGCCACGGCGCCGTAGAGAGCCGCGGCGCTTCCCTTCCCGCTGACGTCTCCCAGGGCGACGCCCAACTGCTGCGGGCCGTAGCGCAGAAAATCATAGAGGTCGCCGCAGACCTCGCGCGCGGAGAGATACCGCGCGGCGATGTCCAGGCCGTAGTCGTCGGCCGGCACGGGCCGGAGCAACGCGCCCTGCATGCGCTGGGCGGCTTGGAGCTCGCGCTCCATGCGGGCTTCGGCCCGCGCGACCTGCTCGTAGAGCCGGGCGTTTTCAAGCGACACGGCCAGGTGGGCGGCCAGGATGGAAAGCATCTGAACGTGCTCCTCGGTGAAATAGTTCAATTGAGGGCTCTCCAGGTCCACCACGCCGATCACCCGGTTCTTGTGGATCATGGGAATGGCCAGCTCGGAGCGCGTCTCCGGATTCACCATCATGTAGCGGGGGTCGGCGGTCACATCGGGCACCAGCACAGGCTGGCGCGACGCGGCCGCCGCACCCACAATCCCTTCCGTCGCGGCGCACCGCAATTTCCCCTGCGAGCTCTCGCCATACTTCACGTCCAGCCGGTGGCGGAAGATGTTCTGCTGGTCGTCGTAGAGGAGGATGCTCAGGATCTGATAATCGATGATGCGTTTGATGAGTTCCGCAGCGCGCCGGAGAAGTTCCTCGGCATTGAGAATGGAGCTGGCCTCGCGGCCGACCTCGTTCAGAAGCAGCAGCGTATCGGCCTGGCTGCGGACGTGTTCGAACAGCCGGGCGTTTTCGATGGCCACGGCCAGCCGGCTGGCCAGCAGGGTGAGGATGTTTTGCTGGTCCCGGGTGAAGTAGTTGAGCTGTTGGCTCTGGATGTCCATCACCCCGATGCACTTGCCCTTGAAGAGTAGCGGCACGGCCAGCTCGGAGCGCACGCTGTCGATCGCGTTGATGTAGCGCGGGTCCTTGCTGACGTCGCTGACGCGCACGGCATGGCCGGAGGCCGCGGCCGTGCCGGTGATGCCCCGCCCCACCGGGATGCGCCAGTTCTCGACGATCTCCCGCTTATAGCCGATGGCGAAGCGGTGCTGGAGCCGCTGGGAAGACTCGTCCAGCAGCATCACGCTGAAAATCTCGTAGTCGATCAGGCGTTTGATCAGCGCCGCAGTCCGGGACAACACTTCGTCGAGATCGAGCGAGGCGTTGATCTCCTCGCCGATCTCGGCCAGGGTGGCCAGAATCACCGTGGAATACGGCTCCGCCTCGCCGCCCACGGCGGGCGGGGCAATCGTGTCCTTAGCTTCTACAGGGTCCATGGAATCTCAGACTGTTTGCGAGCTCCGAAATCAATCCAACATTATAACAGGCAGCCCCGCGGGCTCGGCGAAAAGCGGGTCACAAGAGGAAGAAACGAAGGATAACTCAGTAGGACGGGGCCGCTGAACCGGCCACCGCCGTGGCCGTGTGGGGAGGTCTTGCCTCGAGCCGCCCGCCGCCAGGCGGCACGCCGCGGGCTTCTTCGAGGATGCGGACGCTGGCGCTGGCGCCAATGCGCGTGGCCCCGGCGCTGACCATCTTCTTCAAATCTTCCAGGCTGCGGATGCCGCCGGCAGCCTTGACCCCGATCTGCGCCCCCACCACGGCGCGCATCAGCGCGACATCCTCAGCCGTAGCGCCAGCCGGGCCGAAGCCGGTGGACGTCTTGACGAAATCCGCTCCGGCCTTCTTGCAGGCGGCGCACGCCCGGACTTTCTCTTCGATGGTGAGCAAAGCGGTCTCTAGAATCACCTTGCAGATGGCGCCGCCGCGATGACACGCTTCGACCACGCCGTGAACGTCCAGTTCCACCACCTCGTCCTGGCCGGATTTGAGCGCGCCGATGTTGAGGACCATGTCCACTTCCTGGGCGCCCAGCTTGATGGCTTCTTCCGCCTCATAAATCTTCACCTGCGGCAGCGTGGCTCCCAGCGGGAATCCCGTGACGGTGCAGACCTTCACCTTGGAGCCGCGGAGCAGCTCGGCGGCCAGCGGCACATACCAGGGGTTGATGCACACCGAAGCGAAACCGAAGCGCGCGGCCTCCTGGCAAAGCTTGCGGATGTCTTCGCGGGAGGCTTCCGGCTTCAGCAGGGTGTGGTCAATCAGCGCGGCCACGTCGGCGTCCACCTGTCGGACGGCCGGGCCGGCCGAGATGCGGTCGGCGCCGGCATCGATGACCATACGCGTTTTCCGCGCGCACTTCTCGACGCAGTTGTGCTCGCAACCGGCACAGGCTTCCTCGTCGGCTTCCTGCCCGGCCAGCGCTGCGCCTTTCGCCGTGCCCAAATAGCGCAGGATTTCCTCGGTCACGGCGTGGACGAGTTGTTCGAGTTGCCGCTGTTCCAAGAGAGGAGCTCCGTGGATTATACGGGGTCAAAGCGCCCATCTGCCAAGCGCAGGTCCGGCGCCATCCGACAATTGCAGCGCTCTATTTCTTAGTGTGCCGCGCCTCGATGGCGCCGATTTTGTCCACGCGCCGCTGATGTCGCCCACCGGCAAAGGGGGTTTCCAACCAGATGGCCAGAATCTCGCGCGCCACTTCGGCCGGAATCATGCGCGCGCCCAGCGAAAGCAGATTCGCGTCGTTGTGCTCGCGGCTGTTGCGCGCCGTGGCCCTATCATAGCACAGCGCTGCGCGCACTCCGGGCACCTTGTTGGCTGCGATCGAGCTGCCGATGCCCGCGCTGTCGATCACCACGCCGCGCCAGGCCTCACCGCGCGCAATTGCGTTGGCCACGGCCTCGGCGAAATCGGGATAATCCACCGCGGCGGTGCTGTCGGTGCCCAGATCGCGCACGGTGTAACCCCAATCGCGCAGGTGATCCTTGAGTTGTTCCTTGAGTTCGTAGCCGCCGTGGTCGGCGCCAATGGCCACCACGCGCCGCCCCGCGTGCGTGCCGACCGGCTGGCTGTCCGCAGGCGCGGCTTCGACGACGCGGAAGCTAATCCCGCGGCGCTCCGCCTCCTCGCGGGCCAGCGGAGTGACCAGGGTGCCCGGAGTGATGGTCACCTCGCCGCCCGCGGCGACGCCTTCCAGATCCGCGTTGGTGAAAACCGGCTTCATCACCATTTCGAGGGGACGTCATTCCGGCGGCAGCGAGAGGATGCAGACATCCCTCAGGTTGCGATAGCGCTCGGCGTAATCCAGGCCGTAGCCGACTACGAATTCATTGGGGATTTGGAAGCCCACGTAGTCGGCCTTGACCTCCTTGATGCGCCGCTCCGGCTTGTCGAGCAGCGCGGCGATGCGCAGCGCCTTGGGCCTGCGCTGCTGCAGGATGCGCACCAGATAGCTCAGGGTCAGCCCGGTATCGAGGATGTCCTCGACAAGGATGACGTTCAAGCCCTCGATGCTGGTGTCCAGGTCCTTGGTCAGCCGCACCTGCCCCGACGATTGGCTTCCCTTCCCGTAGCTGGAGACGGCCATGAAATCGAGCGAGACTTCCACGCGGATCTGACGGATCAGGTCGGAGAGAAAAATCGAGGCGCCTTTGAGCACGCCGATCAGGTGCACGCGCTCGCCGCGGAAATCCCGCGAGATCTGAAGGCCCATTTCGCGCACGCGGCGCTGGATGGCGCTGCGGCGCAACAAGACTTTCAGGTGTTCCTGGCCACTGGCCGGCACGGAAAAAAGGACCTCCGCTTCCAAGAGGCGGGGTACTTTAGCGCAGAGACCCGCCGATGACAAGCCGCGCGCTATTCACCCAGCGGTGATGCGTCATTCCTTTGCTCGTTATTTCGAGCGTCTAGGCTTGACAAGCGCGCGCGGGCTGACTACAGTACCCCGCATTGGGGGGTGGGTTTTTGTTGGGTTGCAACCGTAGGTTTTCTAAACGGGGGTCAGCCGAAGGCTTCATGTCCCCGCGGTTGTGTGTCCGCTCAGTGTCGCGTCTGAACCCCCTGAATGCGAAGACGATAAAGGAGAGCAACATGACTCA
This sequence comes from Terriglobia bacterium, assembly GCA_041493955.1. GTDB lineage: Bacteria > Acidobacteriota > Terriglobia > Acidiferrales > UBA7541 > QHYU01. The sequence continues at coordinate 13,167 of JBGPZW010000037.1, read as the reverse complement.
CCTCTTGCGCGGCTCTTTGGTCCGATTTTTCCTCCTCGTCCTGCTGTGTGCAGCGACAAGCTCGCTCGTGTTCGCTCAGTCCACTACGGACGGAGCCATCGGCGGGACGGTTTCGGACCCGCATAAGGCCCTGGTGCCGAATGCCACGGTGACGGTTCGCAGCACGGCCACAAACCGGGAAGATAAGGCCACCACGGACGATGGTGGAGGCTTCCGCATTGTCCAGTTGCGGCCCGGCCTTTACTTGGTCACCGTGAACGCTCAAGGATTCGCCACCTATAAGCAGGAAAACGTTGTCGTTGAGGTGGGACGCGTAACCACGCTGGAGATTCCTCTCGCCCTGGCCGGAGCCACCGCCGTCGTCGAGGTCACCGGCGAGGCCCCGGTCGTGGATACCTCGCGGCAGGATTTCGCCAATAACCTCAATCAGACCTCGATCAACGAACTCCCGATCAACGGCCGGCGCTGGTCGAACTTCGCTTTGCTGACGCCCGGCGCAACGCCCGACGGCAACTTCGGCCTGATCAGCTTCCGTGGCATTTCCGGCCTGTTGAACAATAGCACCGTGGACGGCGGCGACAACAATCAGGCTTTCTTCTCCGAGGAGAGAGGCCGGACGCGGCTCAGCTATGTGATCAGCCAGGCCTCCGTCAGCGAGTTCCAGGTCAACACGTCGAATTACTCGTCCGAGTACGGCCGCGCCGCGGGCGCCGTGGTCAATGCGGTCACCAAGAGCGGCTCCAACGGATTCCACGCGGGAGGCTTCTACTACATCCGCGACAATGTCGTGGGCGCCACCAATCCGTTTACTAAAATCACCACCCTGGTGGGCGGCGTGCCCACCACCATGACGATCAAACCGGACGACCGGCGCCAGCAATTTGGCGCCAATATCGGCGGGCCCCTTGTCAAGGACAAGGCCTTTTTCTTCTTCAGCTGGGATCAGCAGAAGCGCAATTTCCCGGGCGTGGGCGCCCCGTCATCGCCAACTTTCCTGAACCCCATCACCGTGTCCGCAACTTGTCCTCCCCCTCCTCCCCCACCAGCGACCCCGACCCCGGGTGACATCCTCGCGTGCCGCGGCATCACCCAGCCGCAAACCGACGCTGGTTTGGCCTATCTGCGCGGCCTTACGGGCCTCGTGCCGCGCACCGGCAACCAGTACATCCTGTTCCCCAAGCTCGATTGGAGTATCACTCCGCGAAATCTTTTCACGGTGAGCTACAACCGGCTCCACTGGACTTCCCCCGCTGGAGTCCAGACCCAGCCGATCGTGTTCAACGGCATCGCGAGTTTTGGCGATGACTTCGTAGATGTGAATTCGCTGAACGCGCGGTTGGTCTCGACGCTGTCGTCCCACGTAATCAACGAGGCCCGCTACCAGTTCAGCCGGGACCATGAATTCCAGAACAGCCAGCCACCGGGGCCCGGTGAGCCCACCACGGGGAAGGGCGGCAGACCCCCTCAAGCTGACCTGGGCCTCTTTCAGACCGGCAAACCGAATTTCCTCGAGCGCGTCTCGTACCCGAACGAAACCCGTAATCAGTTTGCGGACAGCGTGACGATCTCTCACGGCAAGCACGTCCTCAAGTTCGGCGGTGAGTTCAACCGGGTCCACGACCTCTTGGATAACCTGTTCCAGGAAGGCGGGGCGTACTCTTATGACACCTTGGCGGATTTCCTGACCGATTTTTCGGCGCCCTCGCAGAAAAGATACAGCAGCTACGGCCAAGGCATTGGACCCACCGCTTTTGAATTTACAACCTGGGACTACAGCGCGTTCGTCCAGGATGACTGGCGGGCGATGCCGAGACTGACGGTGAACCTGGGCCTGCGGTATGAGTACGAGAAGCTGCCGTCGCCCCAGATTCCCAACCCGCTGGCGCCGCAGACGGCCAGTTTCCCCTCGGACAAGAACAACATCGGGCCACGCGTCGGGTTTGCCTGGGCAGTCACGGGCGATGGCAAAACCTCGCTCCGGGCCGGCTATGGGATCTATTACGGTCGGATCATCAACTCCACGATCTCAAACGGGATCACCAATACCGGCGTGGCCACGGGCCAGATCCAGATTAGCTTGACACCGTCAAGCGTGGGTTCGCCCACTTACCCGAACGTGCTGCTGACGGCCAGCGGCGCGCCAGGGAGAGATATCATCGTCTTCTCGCCGACCATGGCCAATCCCCTGATCCATCAGGCCGACGTGATCTTCGAGCGCGAGATCGCCAAGAATACGGTGGCCTCGGTCTCCTACCTGGTGAGCCTGGGGCGCTCGCTCCCGACCTTTGTCGATACGAACCTGAACCCGCCGACCTCGACGATCACCTATACCGTCTCGGGCGGCAGCCTGAACGGCCAGACCTTCACAGTGCCGCTGTTTACCGGCGCCCGCCCGAACACCAACTTCAACCGGATTCTGGAAATCCGCAGCGCGGTGGAATCCCGGTACGATGCCGTTGTCTTCCAGTTCAACCGGCGATTCACCAACGGGTTGCAGTTCCAGAATAGCTACACGATTGCCAAGGCGACAGATACCGGCCAGGTCTCGCAGACCTTTACCTCGACTAGTGTGGGGCCGGTCAACCCATTCCGGCAGGACCAGGAGAATGCGACCTCGAATTTCGAGATTCGCCATCGGTTTGTCTCCAGCCTCGTGTGGTCACCGACGGTTATCAAGGGGGATGGAAACCCGGCAGCTCGGGCGCTCCTGAACGGCTACACCATTTCGCCGATCATTTCCGTGGCATCCGGCGCGCCGTTTACCGGAACGGTTTCGGGGAGCGCCCCCTTTTCCTCTGGCAGGACCTCCACGGGTATTCTCGGTGCGGGAGCGTCGAACCGTCCGCCGTTCCTCCCGCGCAACGCCTTCCGCTTCCCGCGCACGGCGAACATCGACCTGCGTTTCTCCCGGCGGTTCAAGTTCACCGAGGCGACAAACCTGGAACTCCTGGTGGAGGCGTTCAATCTGTTCAACCACGTCAACGTCACCGCTCTGGGGACGACATTGTATTCCATCAGCGGGACCACCCTGAAGTTCAACCCTTTCGGCAACTTCGCCACTCCGTCGGCGGCGGGCAACACGGTCTTCCGCGAACGGCAGATTCAGTTTGCCGCGCGGTTCGCGTTCTGAGTGGGATGACCGCTGAACTCAGGTACCGCGCAGCCTGAGTTTGGCAATCGCAACACAGGTCAAGTTTTAAGGGCTGTGGGCAAGTCAGAGGGCGTTCCGATTCTTTTGGGACGCCCTTCTTTTTTGATGGGAAGTTCTGGTAGGGGCGGTGGGGATCGAACCCACGACCTTCGGCTTAAAAGGCCGCTGCTCTACCACTGAGCTACGCCCCTGCGCGGCAAACAATTCATTCTAGCCTGTGCCCTCCGCAGCCGCAACCTGAGCCGGTGCATCCTCAGATCGAACCGATGGCCGTGCGACGATCGGCGCCGGCGCGCAGGGATTTCGCCCCCGGGGGAAAGGTCACCGGAGAGAGCTCAACGCCGGGCCTGTTCAGGCCACCACGGCCGCGCGCGGGCGTTTGCGCTTCCACTGATAGTCTTTACGAAGCCGGGACTGGTGCTTCTTGACTTGGCCTTCGATCTCCGCGAAGGCTCTCTTCACGCTCTGCCGGACATCGGCGGCGACGCCGGTGGAATGGAGCGAGCCGGTCGGCAGGGAGAGGTTTAGTGAAAACGTGAATTCGACTTTACGAGGATGCTTTTCGAGGCTGCCATGGAGCTGGACTAAATCGGGGGAATAGCTTTTCAACAGTTTGCCGAGCTTCGCCACGCACCGCGAGACTTCCGCTTCGACAGGTTCGCGCAATTCCACATGCTTGTAGCTGATGGCGGTTTTCATTTGCGCACCCTTGTACCCGAGGTGAGGAAGGAGGAGCGTCTCGAAGATCGGTGCAGAGACGCATTAGACATCTTCAGGATAGCAAGTCCGCGCGGCAGTTGCAATGCACGGTGCAAACCATCGTGCAGGATGCTTCCGCCTGATCACCTGCTTGCACTGCTGGCGTTCCGCCGGCGTTTTTGAATCCTCTTCTGGATACTGGCCTTGCAACTCGCAGGCACGATGCGCCACGGCGGTCGGGGCCGGCCGGGGCCACCGCCAGAGCCCCCGCGTTGACACTGTGCTCAGCGGCATCATAGGCTGGAATTGAGAGGGGTCACCGGCCTGGGCGTGGCCTCTCAGGCAGGGGGCAATGGGAAGGACGGCAGCGACCAAGACCCCCGCGGGCTTGGTGCGGATTGGCCCGGCGGGGTGGTCCTACGCGGACTGGGCGGGGATCGTCTATCCGGCGCGCCGGCCGCGCGAGTTCCACGAGGCCGCCTACCTGGCCGAGTTTTTCGATGTCATCGAGATCAATACCTCCTTCTACCAGCCGCTGCGTCCCAACCTGTGCGAGCAGTGGCTCGAGCGCGTGGCGGCCAACCCACGCTTCCTCTTCACCGCCAAGCTCTGGCAGAAGTTCACGCACGAAAGCGGCGCCAGCGCGGAGGACGAGCAGGCGGTGCGCGCGGGATTCGATCTGCTGCGGAGCGCGGGGAAGCTGGGCGCGGTGCTGCTGCAGTTCCCTTTTTCTTTCCACGACACGCCGGAAAATGCCACCTACCTGAAAGACCTTCTGGAGCGCTTCGCCGATTATCCGTTGGTGGTGGAGGTGCGGCACGCCACGTGGAATCAGGCGGACTTCTACGAGCTGCTGCACGAACGCGGCGTGGGCTTCTGCAACATTGATCAGCCGGTGATCGGCCGATCGCTCAAACCCTCCGGCCGGACCACCGCCCCGATTGGCTACGTCCGGCTGCACGGGCGGCGTTACGACACTTGGTTCAGCGACGACCCGGCCACGCCGCCCTCGGAGCGCTACAACTACCTCTACACCGAAGAGGAGCTCGAGCCGTGGGCGGCCCGCATCCGCAAACTCGCCGGCCACGCGCAGAACACATTCGTCATCACCAATAACCATTATCAGGGGAAAAGCATCGTGAACGCGTTGCAGTTGGCCAGCCTGCTCACCGGAGCAAAGGTCAAAGTGCCCGAGCCGCTGCGGCACCACTACCCGGAGCTCGAACGCATCTCCAGCGAGCCGCCGCAGGAACCCACACTGTTTCCCAATCCGCCGCGATGAGGCTGGAAGGGTCTGAGCGGGCGGCCAGGTTGATCACTTCTTGAAGAGGTCGTCGAACGCTTTGCGGGCGTCGTTGGGACGCACGCTGCTGATGGCCGGAGCGGCCGAAGCATTCACCAGCGGGGCCGAGGGTGCGGTGTCCTTCTCCACAGTGGTCCGGAATTGATAAAAGGTGCATTCGTTGCGGGCATCTTTCTTGCTGATGCGTTCGGGGATTGGCTGCGTGCACTCGAAACGCGCGCCGGTATCGAAATGGACGCACTGCTTGCAGCAATGGAGCTCAAGTCCGCAGCGCGGGCACTGGCCGCTTTGATCGAAGCCCGGCAGCAGTACGCCGCCGCAGTTCGAGCAGCGCGCGCGCGTGACCGTGCCTACCATGCGCGGCGTGCGCGGACCAATCTGTTCCTGGCGGGGGCGACCTTCCGGCGGCCGTTCCTTCTTTTTCTCCGGCTTATCGGAGTCCTGGTAGCCCCTCTGCCTATACTTCCGCTCCACAGGCTCCTCCAGAGGGGAACATTCATCATACTCCCATTCGCGGGGCGCAACATCAAAATACGGCCCGGTGTGCAGGACGCGGAAGCAGCGCCCCAAAACTGCTACACTCTGGCAGCAGCCTGGGCGCACCCATCTCAATGGCCACCGAGAGAACAGCGGCATGGAACATGACCAAGCGCTGTACCTGATTCTCTGGGAATTTCACGTCAAGGACGGTCTGGAGAGCCGGTTTGAGGAAATCTACGGCCCGGAGGGCGCTTGGGCGAAATTCTTCCGGAGAGGCGACGGATACGCCGGAACCGAGCTGCTCCGCGACGTGCAGAGAAAAGGCCGGTACGTCACACTGGATTATTGGGTTTCGCAGGCCGCTTATGAGACTTTCCGCGAGCAGCACCTGGCCGAATACAAGGCCATCGACCTCGAATGCGAATCGCTGACCTTTGCGGAAACTCCGCTCGGCTCGTATCAAGTCGTCAGCCCGGCGCGGGCCAGCCGCCGGGGGATCTGAGTCAAACGACCGCGGCCTCGACCGACAGAATCGGCGGGAGGAAATCGGCCAGTAGGTGCCACTGGCGGCCCTCATCGCGCGAGCCGAACAACTGACCGGTTTCTGTGCCGAAGTACAGGCCCGCCGGGTCGCAGGTGTCTGTGGACATGGCCTCGAGCAGGACGGTCAGGTGCGCATTGCGCGTGGGCAGGCCATGCGTCTGCTTCTGCCAGGTTCGCCCGCCCGTCGTCGAACGATAGACCGCAAGGCATCCCTTCGGAGTGGCGCGCATCTCCGCGCCCACCAGCGGCAGCACCCAGAGCGTTTTCGGCTTTCGGGGATGCACCGCGATGGGGAAACCGAACCGCGAAGGCAATCCGCGGGAGATGTCCGTCCACGATTCACCGCCCGAGTCACTGCGGTAAACGCCACAGTGATTCTGCTGGTAGAACAGATCGGGCGCCCCCGGCGCCTGCGCCAGCTTGTGAACGCACTGCCCAAGCTCAGGAAACTTTTCGGGAAGAAAGTCGGCGCGAGTGCCTTTCTTCGGTTTGGACATGCTTTCACCTCGCAGGACTAGCATGCCGGAAACATGGAGTCTTCGTCGAACCTAGCCTCTTCTTCTTGCGATCTCAGATCCTGGCCAGCCAGCGGCTCGCGGGCTCGACCGGCAGGTCCTGCTGGAGCAGCTTCTGCGGCTGGCCAGCCACAGACAGAATGGCTTCGGCGGCCAGGTAGCCGCTGCGCACGGCACCTTCCATCGTGGCGGGCCAGCCCGTGGCCGTCCAATCGCCAGCCAAGAACAGCCCCTTGATGGGGCTCTTCTGCGCGGGGCGCCAGCGGTCGCAGCCTGGCTCCGGAGAAAACGTCGCCGAGGTTTCCTTGATCACCGTGGCTTTCAAGAGTTGGGCTTCCCCGGTGGCAGGCAGGATTTCCCGCAATTCCCGGCGGCACAGCTCGATGATCTCCTGCCGGGAGCGCGGCACCAAGTCGTAGGACGCGCTGATGACCAGTTGCAGGTACTGGCCCGTGGCCGAGGGCGCGCCGTTTCGCCCGGCCTGTTCGGCGGAGACCGTGTAGAGCCGGGACTTGTTGAAGATCCACTGCGTGGTGCGGTCGAGCACCGTCAGGTAAGGCTCTGCCATCACCTCGCGGTCAAACCAGAAATGCACGCCGGTGATCGGCGCAGCGCGCAGGTTTCGCAGATTGGCAAAGACGGGTTCGCGCTCGACCACCGCCGGGGGCAAGAGCGCGGGCAACACGTCGTGCGGCACGGCGACAAGGTAAGAATCTGCCGTCAGTTCGTCGCCGTTCTCCAGGCGCAGGCTCGTGACGCGATCCCCGGTCACGCGAATTTCCCGCACGCCGGCGCGCAGGTGTACTTCCCCGCCGCGGCGTTCGATGGCGGCGCGGCAGCCGTCATAAAGTTCTGCCAGCGGCACCGAAGGAATCCCCAGCCGGAAGCCCGCGCGATTGGCCAGGAACGCTTTCCAGAATACCTCCACGCCGTAGCGCACGTCGGTGCGGGCGAGTTCCTCGTCCAGCGCGCTGACCAGCACGACGCTCCAGAATCGCTCGATGCTGCCCTGCGTCTGGCCGTGGCGGCGAAGCCAGTCGAGCATGGTCATGCCGCCCGCCGTGTCGGTGCTCACCGGCCGCCCCCCGCTGCGCGCAATCGTCAACATCGCGCGGGCGATGGCTCGTTTGTCCGCCCAGGTCAGAGAAGGAAACAGCGCGAACGACGGCGCAAGATGAAATGGCGCGGCGAGGGGAGAGGCCTCGATTATGCCGCGGTGCCCGGCGGGGTCAGCAAACAATAGCCGGTCGTACGTATGGATTTTGTCCGTGGCGCCGACGCGCCGATAAAAATCGTCCAGGTTGGTGCAGCAACCCAGTGTAACGTGCTGGCAGTTGTCCACGTGCTCGCCGTTGGGCAGCAAGTACGAGGTGGCGCGCCCGCCCAGATGCGGCCGCTTCTCCAGCAGGTGGACGCGCAGGCCCGCTTCAGCCAGCGCGACGGCCGAGGACATCCCCGCCAGTCCGCCGCCGACCACGATCACGCTCTTCGAGGACATGGGTCTCCGACCACCCGCCGAGCCGCGCTCGGAGCAGAATCCGGGCCTTCTCCGCCGCGGTGAGGCGCACGCGCGAGGAGAAAACGTCGTAGCCCCGCGCTTCGATCCTGCGTAGCAACCCGCTATAGATGCGCACCAGCGCCCAGAGCGCCCCGCGGCTGTCGCGATCGATCAGCGACACCAGCGCCGCGCCCTCTTCGTAGAAGCGCCAGGCGCGCCCGGCCTCAAACTCAAACAGCTGCGCGAGTCCCGGCGCCGGGGATTCCCCGGCCAGGTCCTCCGCGTGGCAGCCGAAGTGTTGCAGATCCTCCTGCGGCAGATACACACGACCCATCTCGAAGTCGCGCGGGACATCGCGCAGGATGTTGGTCAACTGGAAGGCGATGCCCAGCTTCTCGGCCAAGTCCGGGGCGCGTGGGTCGCGAAAGCCGAAGACGTAAAGACACGTCAGGCCCACCGTGCCGGCCACCCGGTAACAATACTCGCTCAGGCGGTCGAAGGTGGCATAGGAAACCTCGGTCAGATCCATCTCCGCGCCGGAGATCAGGTCATGGAAGTAGCGCGGCGGGATCGCGTAGCGCGCGATCGTGTCGGCAAAGGCCGGGAGAATCGCGTGGCCACCCGTGTCTCCTGCCACGGCCGCATCGAGATGCGCACGCCACGCTGCCAGCGCGCGCTGCTTTGCGGCCGGGTCCCCCGCAGAGTCGGAAACATCGTCCACCAGGCGCATGAAGGCGTAGAGCGTGCACAGCGCATCGCGCTTGGGGCGCGGCAACAAGAAAAACGCGTAATAGAAATTGCTCGCCGCAGTCCGCGCAATGCGACGGCACTCGGCGTAGGAGGCGGCGACCTGCGCGCTCTCAGGCTCGGGGACGCCCGCAGCGCTTTCCCGGTCTCCCCGGGGTGACGCAGGCGGTTTCCTTGAAGACTCTTGCGCCATGCGTGCATGACTTAATGCTCTGTCTCCAGAGAACGCTCCGAAGGCAAACAGCCGGGAGAGCAGTGCACGGCCCAGCAGACGCACCTGGGTGGCGCGGCTGAGCGCGGGGCGGTGCGCGAGCGTGTTGTAGCCGGTGGTCTCAATGGCATCCAGCACGGCCAGGCCGCCGCGACTGAACATCTCGATATCCACGCGCAGCGCCGGATCCACGCGCTGCGCAAGGGGCAGGCCCGCGGCGAACAACTCGCGTGTCCGCGCGATCAGGTCCCTCATCAGCGCGACATAGCGCGTATCGAACCGCTTCGCCTCGATGTCGGCAAAAGTGAGCCCGTGCGCTTCGAGTCGGTCCTGCGGGATGTAGATGCGGCCTTTTTCAAGGTCCCGGGCGACGTCCTGCCAGAAATTCGCCAGTTGCAGGGCCGTGCAGGTGGCATCAGAAAGTTGCTGCCGCTCGGCGTCGCGATAGCCGCAGACGTAGAGCACCAGACGGCCGACCGGGTTGGCAGAATACCGGCAGTAGCCGAGCACATCTTCCCAGGTGGCATAACGATGCACCGTCTGATCCTGCCGGAAGGCAGCCAGTAACTCGGCGAACGGTTCTACTGGGATATCGAGTTCCCGAACCGTCGGCGCCAACGCAACGAAAACCGGGTGCGACGGCCGCCCCGCGTAGCAGGCATGAAGCTCCTGCTCCCACCAGGCGAGCAACTCCAGCGCGCGGCCAGGGTCGGCGACCTCGTCGCCCAGGTCGTCGGCCCAGCGGCAATAGGCGTAGACGTTATAGAAATACTGGTGGAGGCCGCGCGGGAGCAGCCAGGAGACGACGTTGAAGTTCTCATAGTGGTGAGTGGCAAGCCAGCGCGTGTAGCGCTCGGCTTCGGCCGGGGAGCAGCCTGCCGGCGGCAACTCACGCGCGATTTCGAGTTCGTGAGGTGGCTGCATGACCCTGGCGCGGCCGCCCGGCGCGATGGCGCCCGGAAACGGAATTCGCGGAGGCGGCCCTCGCGGCGCTTCGGCTACGGGATGACGGCCGTCTTCAACTCGCCGTTGCGATGCTTCATATGCTCGAACATCTGCGGCAGCTCGCGCAGGGAGATCTCTCCGGTGACGAAGTCGCTTGCGCGGATCTCGCCGCGGGCAATGGTATCGAGCGCTTCACGGATGAAGCGCGGCGTGTGGTGGAAAGTGGACTTGATGGTGATCTCCGAGTAGTGCAGCGCCGTGGGATCGAAATGCACTTCGGTCCCGCGCGGGCACCCGCCAAACAGATTGACAGTGCCGCCGCGGCGGACCATCTGGATGGCCCACTGCCAGGTGGCGGGCGAGCCCACGGCTTCGATGACCGCATCGGCGCCGCGACCCCCTTCGGTCAGGTTGCGTACGGCATGGACAGGATCTCCCAGCTGCGAGACGTCGAAGGCCGCGCGCGCGCCCATCCGCTCGGCGGCGCGCACTTGGCTCCCGCGCTTGGCCAGCGCAATCACTTTCGCGCCGCGTCCCGTCAGGATGCGGATGAACTTCAGCCCGATCGGGCCACAGCCGATCAGTACCACCGTGTCGCCCGGGTTGATGCCGGTCTCATCAATGCCCCGCAGCACGCAGGCCAGCGGCTCGACCATCGCCGCATCGAGGAACGACACGTGGGCCGGAATCTCCAGCATGTTCTGCCGTACGATCCGCCCGGGGATGCGGATGTACTCGGCGTAAGCGCCGTTGTTGAACAGCAGATCCTCGCAGAGGTTCTCGCGGTCCTTGCGGCAGAACAGGCAGGCGTTGCAGGGGGCTGAGTTCGCCGGCACGACGCGCGCGCCCACGCGCAGCCCGCCGTTGACCTCGCCCCCCAGCGTCTCCACTACCCCTGATAGCTCGTGACCAAAGATCGCCGGCGGCGTGATCATCCGCGCATGGAATCCCTGCTTCCAGACTTTGAGGTCGGTCCCGTCGGTCAGCGCCACCTTCACCCGCACCAGGACTTCGTCCGACGCGACCGCAGGGATATCGACCCGCTCGATTTTCAAGTTTTCGCTGCCGTACAGCACGGCAGCGGTCATATGGCCGTTCCGTTCACTTTTCAAGGCACTTTTCATCAGGACGTAATCACCACTTTCAAAGAATCGCCCGCGGGGCGGGCGGCCAGGGCTAGAGCCTGTTCAATCTGTTCGAGCGGGAACCGGTGCGACACCAGCTCGCGCACGGGCAGGCGGCGCGAAAACACCAGCTCAGCGCACTCCGTCTGCAGGTCCACCGCGGCGCTGTAACTGCCGAGGATCTCCTTCTCCTCCACACCGACCGCGGCCGCGGGAAATTCGATTTTCATCTGCGGATCGTTCTGCGCAAACAGCAGCACGCGCCCGCCGGGGCGAGCCAGCGCCAGGGCTTCGGCCACCAAGGCTGCGCTGGGCACAGCGACCAGCACCGCATCGGCGCCGCGGCCGTTGGTGCGGCGGAGAACCTCTTCGATCAGGTTTCCGCACCGTGGATCGAGCGCCGCGCCGGCACCGAGTTTCATGCTCATGGCGCGCCGTTCCGCCAGGGGGTCGCTTGCCAGCACGGTCGCGCCCGCCAGCTTGCTCAGCATCATCAGCAACAGGCCGATCGGTCCCTGCCCAATCACTACCACGGTTTCGCCTGGCACCACTCGCGCTTTCTGAATTCCTTTTGCGCAAGTGTTTACCGGCTCGATAAAGGTGGCTTCCTCAAAGCTCACCTCCGGCGGAATCGCTAGCATGCCGCGCTCGACGATCCAGGGCATCGCGCGCACATATTCGGCGAAGCCGCCGCCGTTCGGCTCAAATCCGGCGGTGAGACCCACGTTCTTGTACCCTGGACACTGCGAGAAGAGTTTCTGCTGGCAATAAAAACAGGCGCCGCAGGGAATGTGATGGAAACTGACCACGCGGTCGCCGAGTTTCCAGCGGCTCACGCCCCGCCCCACCGCGACCACCGTGCCCGCCACTTCATGGCCGAAGATCTGCGGCGGCGGCACAAATCCGTGCTGGATCTTCTTGATGTCGGTTCCGCAGATGCCGCAGGCAGCCACGCGGATCAGCACCTCACCGTCGGAAATCTCTGGCACCGGCACCGATTCGACGACCACGCGGCCCGCGCCGCGGTACACCCCCGCGCGCATCTGCTTGACCGCCGTAGCGGCGAGAGATGGGGTTTCGAGTTGTGCGGCGATGCGGCTCACGTCGCGGCCACCGGCGATTCCAATTCGTACGGGCTCATCTGCGCGGCCAGAAACCCCACGTAAATATCCAGGAATTGCGCCAGGGACTCCGCTGCGCGGCGGGCGTCGCGGGCCAGATGCAGAAGCGCCGGCAGCCCCTGCGGCCGGCGGATGACTTGCCCCAGCACGCTGGCCACGCGGACCTGACCGCGCGAATCCACCGCCCGGCTGAAGTCGTACGGCAGATCCATTTCGCACGTGTCGCTGATGGCACGCACCGCCACCGCAGGAACTCCCCACCGCGCCGCTTCCGCCAGCACCGCGCAGCTCTCCATGTCCACCGCGTCGGCAACTTGGCCCAGGCGGAGCTTCTGCCGAGAATCTGCCACCACACGGTCCGACGTCAAGAATAGTTCCACAAGATTAGCGCCGCAGGCGGAGGCCGCGCGCAAAAGCTCGGCGGCACCTTCGAGCGCCTGCGCCCCCGTGGCCTCGCTGACCCGGCGGGCGGCGAGAATGTCGCCGGAGTGGTACGCCGGCTTCAACCCTCCAGCCAATCCCGAGCAGATGCACACGTCGGGCTCCTCCTCCAACGCGGCCCGCATCGCGCGCGAGGCATTCTCAGCTCCCATACCCGTGATCACGGCGCGCACGGCGGTGTCGCCGACCTCCGCCTCATAGAGCGGATGCGGGGAAAGAGCCCGGCGACGGAAGCCCCGGAGCAGGCACCAGGGCGCGAACTCGGTTTCGACCGCAAATGTGATCAGAGTTTTCATCGTCCCGCGACCGAAGTACCCCCTTGCGCGGCCCGGGTTCGCGGCACCGGCCGCGCGCGCCGCGCCGAAGCGTAGCCGTTTTCTTCATACCAG
>JBGPZW010000127.1:0-9984 GCA_041493955.1 Terriglobia bacterium | reverse complement strand
CCCGATCCACTGCGGTCTCGGTGTCGATGGCCTGAAAAAGAGGGTAAGTCATCCTCGTCAAATCGGGCGGCGCCGGAACACGATTCGCGACACGCGGACAGACCCGCGCGAAACGGTGAAACAGACGGAAGGGGCGCGCATGTTCCTCTCTTCTCATTGCCACGAATGCAGGGAAATAGGAAGCCGTATTACCGCTCGATTGTTGACTCTTAGGTGCGTCCGCTCGGTGGGTGCAGCGCCCAGGCAGTCCCTGCGCGCGGTTGCGGATCCAGCGGTCGAGCTGCTATTCGCCGGTTCCCCTCTTCGCGTTCAGATGCAACGCGGCGGAATTAATGCAGAAGCGGAGGCCGGTAGGGGCAGGCCCATCTTCAAACCTATGGCCCAGGTGCGCGTCGCAGCGGCTGCACAGCACTTCCGTGCGCGCCATGCCGTGACCGGAATCGCGCTCCAGGGTGACGCAACCGTTGTCCAGCGGCGCCCAGAAACTCGGCCAGCCGGATCCGGAATGGTATTTGGTCTCGGAGGGAAATAGGGGCTGGCCGCAGCACACGCACGCATAGGTGCCTGCCGTCTCCGTGTCCGTATATTCGCCGGTGAACGGTGGCTCGGTGCCCTTCTGCCGTGTGACGTTGTATTGCTCAGGGCTCAGCCTGGACTTCCATTCCGTTTCCAGCTTCTTGATTTTTTCCGTCATGGGAGTCACCAACCTCCGGATGCTTTCAAGGGATCGAGCGCGCCTCCGCGCAGCTACGAACTCTGTGGGGGTTCCGCCGCCAGTTTAGCAAATCCGGGGACGAGAGTTGTAGAGGATCGTGCGCTGTCGGGTCGGGGGGGGCGGGCCCGACCGGTGGACCCTTTCCCGTCACGCGCCGTAGCCCGAAATCCAGGCTTGTCCCTCCTCATCGGGGGGAATAAACTCTGCCCGCCCATGTTCAGTCGAGATAGAGGAAACGCTCGGAGACCAGGTCGCTCGATGAGCGCGCCGATGGCCAGCACCCCCACGCCGGCGGGCAAGACAACCCTCCGCGTGGCGCGGAGCCGCAAGCGAGTCACTCACCTACTTGTCTTCGCGCTCCTGGTGTGGCTGGGCAAAACGCTCGCAGCCGGGCCTCGTTTCCAACCACCCGGCGGGCTTCAACCGGCAGGGAAAGCGGGGATCGTCAAGGCCGAATTCATCTACGAGAAAGCTCCCTTTGCATCCTGCCATGCCTCGACCATTGCGGAGACGAGGAGCGGTCTGGTGGCCGCCTGGTTTGGCGGGAAACACGAGAAGAGCTCGGACGTCGGCATCTGGCTCTCGCGGCGCAATGCGAAGGGCTGGTCGCCCGTGGCCGAAGTGGCGAACGGCGCGATGGAAAACGGGGAGCGTTATCCGGCGTGGAATCCGGTGCTCTTCGAGCCGCGCGAGGGCCTGCTGCTCCTCTTCTACAAGGTGGGGCCCAATCCGCGGGCCTGGTGGGGCATGCTGATCACTTCCTCCGATGAAGGGAGAACGTGGTCGAAGCCGCGGCGGCTGCCCGAGAACATTCTGGGTCCCACAAAGAACAAGCCCATTCAACTGCGGGATGGGTCCATTCTCTGCCCTTCCAGTTCCGAGCACCCGCTCTGGACCGTGCACGTGGAGCGCACTTCCGATCTCGGCAAAACGTGGCAGCACACGGCTCCGCTCAACGACGGCAAGCAATTCGCGGCCATCCAGCCGACGATTCTGGCCTACCCTTCCGGCCGGATTCAGATCCTCTGCCGCAGCCGCCAGGGCCGGATTACCGAGAGCTGGTCCGAGGATGAGGGCAAGACCTGGAGCCGCATGCAGGCCACCGAGCTGCCCAATCCCAACAGCGGCATCGACGCGGTGATGCTGAAGGACGGGCGAGCCCTGCTGGTCTACAACCATACGGACAAAGACCGCAGCGCGCTCAGCGTGGCGGTCTCCGCGGACGGCAAAAACTGGAAGGCTGCGATGCTGCTGGAGGATGATCCCGGCGAGTACTCCTACCCGGCGGTAATCCAGACCTCAGACGGGCTGGTGCACATCACCTACACCTGGAAGCGCGAACGGATCAAGCACGTCGTTCTGGATCCCAAAGAACTGGAGCTCCGGGACCTGCCGGGAACCCGTGCGCCGACCTAAGGGGTGAGAACAAGGCCTCTGTGAAGTGACTGCGCAGTTCCGGTTCTTTCCGGCCGGCGTGGGATCTCGCGAAGCTTTCCCCGCAGGAAACCTCGATTAGGAATCCCGGTCCTCTTCAGCGGCGCTGACCTCGTCGCCCCAAAAACCCACCGCGTTGGTGAACTCGAGACCGACTTCGAACGGGCCCGTGCCTCGGCGTCGCTGCCAGACCACGCGAGCCTCCGCTTGCCGGCCGGTATCGAGCTGGGTGACCTGCAAGGTGTCGCCGGCTTCGACCTGGTGCACGCACTCCACCATGGCGCCGTGGCGGCTCAGCCACTGCGTTCGGGTCTCCTCTTCCCACGGGCGCCCCGGTTTTTCGGAGCGCAACCTGATGGGGAGGGAGGCTTGCCGCCGGGGACCGCGGCGCAGCCGTCCCCCGAGATCGGAGGCCCACATCAGGATGTCCAGCAATCGCGCCCGGCCCAGATTATCCAGGTCCTTCGCGGACTGAGCGATGTCGGTGGCTTGCCGGGTGCACTCTGCGAGGAAATGGCGCAAGGCCTCAGCGGCCGGTTCGTTGAAGGAGTTTTCGTGCACCCGCTGGGTTGCCCCTTCCAGTTCTTTGTAACAGGCAGCCAGGAAATGTTCGCGGCAGAAACCACGCGTATGCAGCGTGGCAGCCACTGGCCGTTCACAATCCGGCATGCTGCACTGCTCGTTCTCTTTCATGGGCAGCAATGAGACAACGAGACTTAACTAGGTAATCTTACTCTTCTGCACAGATAAGGGAAAGAGTTGTCCGAAGGCTGCGGCAAGGACCACAGTCCGGGGCCTTGAGGCTCCCTTGGGGCCGATCGGGGAAACTCTCCGGAGATGAGCGCGGGGAGGCCGGCAGCGGGCTGCCGGTAGGCGTCGGCTCGGCTTTTCGACCCCTCCAAAGTTATTCGAATTGCCAGCTTCTGCTAGGAAAGCTGAGAAGTTGGGGGAATTCTCGTACTCACGTTTTCGGCCCGAGGCAAGCACTAGACGCTGCCTGCAGGGGTCTCGGATCGCCAGAACATCCAGACGAGCCAAACCACAGTGGCCAGCATCCCCAGCCAGCCCAGGCTGCGCATGGTGCCGCCAATAGCCTGGTCGCGGGTCAGCAAGCCCCACTGGCCGAACAGGATCTCCCAGTCATGGTCGCCCGAGCCGACCAGAGGCAGCGCAAGCGTGCGCGCGTCGGCCATGTACGTCCCGATATAGAGGAAGTTCTCGGAAAACCAGAAGCAGGCAAAGGCCACCCCAGCTGTCTCCCGATGCCAATAGAAATAGACGGCGATTGCGAGCGGCACAATCAATTCCCCCAACGTCCCGCCGAGGATGGTCAGGGTATGGCCGAACCAACTGAAGAAGAAGTGGCCGCCCTCGTGAAAAACCAGGTTGACGTGATCGAGGAGCAGGAAACCATCCCTGTTGGTGGCCGCATGCACCAGGAACAGCGTGTAGAAACCCAGCCAGGCCGCCAGCCCCGCGCGCGAAACGCCTCGCCAGTCCTCCTCCGGCCGCTCCCAGGGAATCTCCATAGCCGAATCTTAGCAGGGGGACGCGGCGCTCGCTCGGCGCCGATGGAGTGGGTTACCTAGTCCTTAACAGCGCCCGAGGTCGCAGCCTGGGCCGCCGCGCCCACTAGCGGGGCATCTTCGTTCAGAACCACCTGGATAGGGATCCGCTCGAGCAAGGCTGCGAATTTTGATTTTTCGCAGAAAGCCTTGAAGAAGGATCCATCTTTCAGCTTCGGGAAGATCTTCACGGCAATGCCGCCGGCGACATAAACACCGCCGCGGGCCAGAGCCTTGAGCGCCAGGTTGCCGGCTTCGGCGCCGTATAGCCTGGTCCAGAGGTCGAGTGTCTCGACGCACACCGCGCAGGAGCCCTCGAGCCCCAGGCGGGTGATTTCGGGGGCTGGGTCGGCCGCGAGATCCTCGAAGCTGGCATGCCTCACCGTGGGGCCGAGGAACTCATGGACGGTGCGGAATCCGCGGCCGGAGAGAACCAGCTCAAAGCTCACGTGCGCATAGCGTTTCTTGAGAAACCGCAACAACTCGATCTCCTGATCGGTACGTGGAGCAAGATCGGCGTGGCCGCCCTCGCTCGCGGCAACGATGTGGCGTCTGCCATCCCAGAACAGGATGGCTTCGCCCAACCCGGTTCCCGCAGCGATTAAGGCCCGCGTGGCGTGAGGGTCGGGCACACCGGCGTTCAGCGTGAAGAGCTCGGAGGGATGCAGGAGTTCCAGGCTGTAGGCGGTGGCCACCAGGTCGTTGAGCAGGACGACTCGCTCGATCCCGAGGAAACGCGCGAGCGACGCGCCGTCCACAACCCAGGGGAGGTTGGTCGCGCGCACCTGCTCATTGACCACCGGCCCGGCCACGCCAAACCCCGCGGCGACGATCCTGCCCTGATCGCCTTCTAAGGTGCTCGCGAGGACCTGATCAATGAACTCACGGACGATTTCTTCGAAATGGGAGTAGTCCTTGCTCGCGAAGCGGCGGTGCACGACCCGGCGCAGAGTTCCCTGGCGGGTCTCAAATAGGGCGAGGTTGCATTTGGTGCCTCCGACATCGCCCGCCAGGATCATTACTTTTCCCTCGGTTTTCCGCTCTCGGGCTCCTGCGGCGCATTTTCGGGCGGCGCCGAGCGGAACTTCCCCACAGTGACCTCGCGTGCCAGCAGGCGCGCCGCGGTGGCGTCCACGAGGAACATGCGGCGGCCGTCGGGCACAGTCACCAGTTGCGCCGGGAGCGGGGGCTCTTGCTTTCCTTCGAGAATCGCCTGAAGCGCCGCGGCCTTCTCCGCTCCCGTGACCAGGAACAGCACCTGATAGGCCGCGTTGAGCACTGGCAGGGTAAGCGTCATCCGGCGCGCGCCGAGCTTCGGCGCCTGCGGCGTGCTCACCCAGCGCGAGGTCTGGCGCATTCGGCGGGCCCCCGGAAACAGCGACGCGGTGTGGCCGTCCTTGCCGAGGCCCAACAGGATCAGATGAAACCGCGGAAAGCCAATCAAGCTGAGCGGCAGGTACTGGCGGAGAATGTCTTCATAGTCCTCGGCAGCGCGGCCGATGACGGGCCGCTCGGCTTCCATGCGATGCACGTTTCCGGATGGGATGGGGACGCGCACGAGCAATGCGCGCCGGGCCATTCCGAAGTTGCTGTCCGGATGGTCAGGCGGGACAGCCCGCTCGTCGCCCCAGAAGAAGTGGACCTTCGCCCAGTCCACCTGCGTGCGATACTCGCTGCTGGAGAGCACCCGATAGAATTCCTGCGGTGTGCTGCCCCCCGCCAGCGCCACCGAGAAGATGTCGTCCCGCGCGATGTGCTGCCAGGCCCACTCGACGAACTGCCGGGCCGCGGCGCGCGCCACGGTGACGTCGTCCGGGCAAACCAGCACGCCCGGCAGGATCTCGCGCGGAAATGAGCTAGGCTTTTCGCCAGGCACGTGCGTTGCGCTCCAGGAGTACGTCCGCTTCGCGCGGGCCCCAGCTCCCCGCAGCATAGTTCGGGAAAGCGGGAGCAGAATTCTGCCACGCCTCCACAATCGGGTCTACCAGGCCCCAGGCGGCCTCGACGCTATCGGCGCGGTCAAACAGCGTGGCGTCGCCACGCATGCAGTCGTTGAGCAGCGTGGCGTATGCGCTGCGCGAGCCGGCGCCGAAAGCGGTCCGGTAACAGAAATCCATGCTGACGGACTTGATCTTCATCTCCGGCCCCGGCAGCTTGGCACCGAAGGAGATGGAGATGCCCTCGTCGGGCTGGATATTGAGCACCAGCCAGTTGGGTTCGACGTCGCGGCCGCGAAAGACCAGATGGGGCGCGCTGTGGAACTGAATCGCGATCTCAGTGACGCGGCTGGCCAGGCGCTTGCCCGTGCGAATGTAAAACGGCACGCCGGCCCAGCGCCAGTTGTCGATGGCCAGCTCTGCGGCGACATACGATTCCGTGCGCGAATCCGGCTGCACGCCGGGTTCCTGGCGGTAGCCCGGCACGGCGGCGCCGTTGATGCTGCCCGCCCCGTACTGGCCGCGGATGACGTTCGTGGCGACTGACTCGGGCGTGAACGGGCGAATCGACTGCAACACTTTCAGCTTCTCATTGCGCGCGGCGGTGGCATCGAAGGAAGCCGGCGGCTCCAGGGCCACCAGCGAAAGCAGTTGCAGCACGTGGTTCTGAATCATGTCCCGGATCGCGCCGGCAGTTTCGTAGAAGGCGGCGCGGCGCTCCACTCCGAGGCTCTCCGCAGCGGTGATCTGCACGTGGTCCACGTAGCGGCGGTTCCATAGCGGCTCGAAGATACCGTTGCTGAAGCGGAAAACCAGCAGGTTCTGCACCGTATCCTTGCCGAGGTAGTGGTCGATGCGATAGACCTGCGACTCGTCGAAGACCCGCAGAACCTGCTGGTTGAGTCGGCGTGCCGAGCCCAGGTCGCGGCCATAGGGCTTTTCGATAATGATGCGCACCCAGGACCGGCCGTTGACGGCCCGGGCCAGCCCCGCGCGGCCGAGCTGCTCGATCACCAGCGGATAAACCTCCGGAGGTGTGGAGAGGTAGAAGAGGCGGTTGCCCTGCAAGCTGCGCTCACGGTCGAGCTCGGCGAGACGCGCGGCGAGTTTGCGGAACGCTTCCGCGTCGTTGTAGTCGCCCGTGAAGTAAAAAAGGCTCTGCGTGAAGGCGCGCCACTTGGTTTCGTCCACTGGGCCGACATCAGAAATTTTGCGCGCGGCGTCGGCTGTGGTGTCGCGGAAGGCGTCGTCGGTCATGGGCGTGCGCGCGAACCCCACGATGGCGTATTGCGGCGCCAGAGAGTTGTTTGAGGCCAAATCGTAGAGCGCCGGAATCAGCTTGCGGCGCACCAGGTCTCCCGAAGCGCCGAAAATAACGATCGCACAGGGGTCGGCGGTCAGCGAAACTTGGCCGGCGGCCGAGGGAAGCGATTCGGCGACGTCGGTGACTTGCGGGGGCATCAGCAGGCTCCTAGGTCTTCGCCACGGTCTTCACCGCGTGGCCGCCGAACTGCGCGCGCAGCGCCGCCAGCACCTTGGCGGTGAAGGAATCCTGCTGGCGCGAGCGAAAGCGCGTGAGAAGCGAAAGCGTGATGACCGGCGCGGGCACGTCGTGCTCCATGGCCGCGAGAATCGTCCAGCGGCCTTCGCCGGAGTCCGGCACGTAACCCTGAATCTCGGCGAGGTCAGGGTCCTTGGCAAAAGCGCGCTCGGCCAGCTCCAGCAGCCAGGAGCGCACCACGCTGCCTTGGTTCCATAGGTGCGAAATCTGTTGGAGATTGAGCTTCGGGTTGGAGGCGCGCAGAATCTCAAAACCTTCAGCGTAGGCCTGCATCAGGCCGTACTCGATGCCGTTATGGACCATCTTGGTGAAGTGGCCCGCGCCGGGGCCGCCCACCAGCGCGTAGCCGTCCCTGGGCGCGAGTGAGCGGAAGATAGGCTCGACGCGCGCGAACACGTCTGTGTCGCCGCCGACCATCAGACAGTAGCCCACTTCGAGGCCCCAGATGCCGCCGCTGGTGCCGGCGTCAAGGAAATGAAGGCCGCGAGCCTTAAGCTGGTTGTAGCGCTCCACCGAATCTTTGTAGTAGGAGTTGCCGCCATCGATGACGAGATCGCCGGGCGATAACAACGCAGAGAGCTTCTCAATGACCTGGCGGGTGGGTTCGCCGGAGGGCACCATGACCCAGACCGTGCGGGGGGCGCGCAGTTTGGAGACGTCCTCGAGCCGCGCCAGGGCTACGCCGCCGGCGGCCACCGCCTCGGCAATCTTCTGCGTGGTCGGAGCATACGCGTGCACAGTGTGCTTGTCGCGCAGCAGCCGCTTGCACATATTCAGGCCCATCTTGCCCAGCCCGATGATCGCCAGTTCCATGGAAATCCCTCCGCACGACTGAACTGCCATCGCTCACCGTGACGAGCCCGTTTAGCCCAGTACTGCTGAGCCCCCTATTCTTTCACGGCGCGTATCACTCGTTGGCCAGAATCACTCCGCCCACGTGCCAGAACCGTGTATTCACCTGCAGCGAAAAGCCCGCGGGGCGCGACCCGATCACGACCTTTACTCCGCACTCCTGCCGCACCGCCGGATCAAGATGAGCGCCCCAGCCAAACGGATGTTAGCCAATTTTGCGCGCCTTCACCACCGTTAGAAGTTTCGCGGGTTGGGATTGATGCAAGAGCCGTGAGAAAAGCGGGGAACCGACTACCGGCTGGCAGACGGCGAAGCCGCAACGGCCGTTTCAACCACGCGGCGCAGTTCCGTCAGACCTGCCCCCACACCTTGTGTCAGGTGCAACCGCAAGGCGGGTCTGCCGCGACGTCCGAGTGACTCGAAATCCCCGATCGCCTGAGCCATCTGGAGCTGGCCAAAGGAGTAATTCGCTCCGGGGATGGCCAGGTCCTCCTCCTTCGCGGCGGTGAGTATCAAAAAAAGACCGGTGGGAAGCCCTCCTTTGAATAGCTGGCCGATGGAATGGAGGTAGCGCGGGCCGTAGCCGAGCAGCACGGGCAGGCGCAGCCGGTCGCTCAGTGTCGCGCGCAGGGCTTCGAGCGGGCGCGTCTGCGTTTCGCTGCGGTCAACGTAAGCCAGCAGCGCTAGGTAATCCCCAGGCTTGCGCAGAGCCAGGAAACTGCGAAGCGCCTCCGGGAGCCGGCTGGCCGAGATGGAGTGGCGCACCGCTTCCACGGTGTACAGCTCAATTCCCTTCTCGGCCAGGCGCGGGATGCCCGGGGCGATCTGTCCGGTCGCCTGGAACTGTTCGAGGATATGCGCGGTGGCATCTTTGCTCTCCTGCACGTTGGGCTCGTCGAACGGGTTGATGCCCAGAATTGCCCCCGCCACCGCCGTGGCCACTTCCCATTTGAAGAACTCCCCGCCGAGCTCGGCCGGTTCAGCCAGGCGGATTTCTACCAGCGGCACCCCCTGCGGCCTGAGTGCATCGAGTGTCGCATCGAGCCGGGACGCACTTTCTCCTTCGAGCCGCAACGCCGCCACGACGCAACCCTCGGCGAGGACCTCCGGCGCAGGAAAGGCGCCGCCGGCCACCGGCACGACGCCCTTTCCTTCCTTGCCGGTGCTCTCGGCCACGAGTTGTTCGATCCAGTTGCTCAGAGGCGCCAGCGCCGGTGTGGACAGCAAAACCAGTTTGTCCGCGCCTTCTCGCCCGCCCACGCCCAGCAGCGCACCGAGCTCGAGCGCCGGGCTTGCGTTTGTCTGTTCGGCAGGGTTGCAGGCCGCACGCATCTCGATCGCAGAATCCAACACGGCCTCCACATTCACGCCCCACAGCGTCGCGGGCACAAGGCCGAAATACGAGAGCGCCGAATAGCGCCCGCCGATATCCGCCGGATTGAGAAACGTCCGGCGGAAGCCGTACTCCAGCCCGAGTTGAGCCAGGTAAGACCCCGCATCAGTGATGCCGACAAAGTTTCGTCCCGCCGGACGGGTCCCAGCGACGGTTGTGCGGTGCAGGAAAAAGTAAAACTGCGACAGCGTCTCGAGTGTCTTGCCGGATTTGCTGGCCACTACAAACAGTGTCCGGTGGGGATCGATGGCCCGCTCGACGGCGAGAATTGAGGCCGGGTCGGTGCTGTCAAGAACAAAGAACCGGCGGCCGTCGGCGGGGGCAGGAAACATCAGCGAGAAAACCTCCGGCGCAAGGCTGGACCCGCCCATGCCCAGTAGGACGAGGTCGCGCAAGCCCGCCTCACGAGTCTCACCGGCAAACGCAGCCAGCTCGCCGGCGGAGGCGCGCATGGCGTCGAGCACCCCGATCCACCCAAGCCGGTTGGAGATCACCCGCGCATGTTCCGGATCGGAGGTCCACAGGCT
>JBGPZW010000201.1:0-4778 GCA_041493955.1 Terriglobia bacterium | reverse complement strand
GTCGTGTTGTTCGAGCCGAAGTCCACGTTGAATACTGGCAACGTCAGAAACGAAAGAACCGTCGCGGAACTCGAACGCATTTGACCGCGGAGGCCATGCTCCTGTGAAACGCCGCTTCTACCAGCTCGACGTCTTCACCACGACACCCTACGCCGGCAACCCGCTCGCGGTGATCACCGACGGCGACGGCCTCTCGACCCGGCGCATGCAGGCCATCGCTCGGGAAATGAATCTCTCGGAGACCGTGTTCGTGCAGAAACCCACTACCAACCGGGCGCTGGCGCGGCTGCGCATTTTCACGACCACGCGCGAGCTGCCTCTGGCCGGCCATCCAGTGATCGGCACGTGGTTCCTGCTGGCTCAGCTGGGCGTGGTCCCGGCGCAGGAAGGTCTCTTGCACATCTGGCAACAGACCGGCGCAGGCGTGCTGCCCGTGGAGATCGCGTTTCACGATGGACGGCCCAAACGGGTGACCATGACGCAGAAACCGGCGCAGTTCCGCGCGGCGCGGCTCAATCGCACGGCCCTGGCTCGGGCCTTAGGCCTGCAGCTACGCGATCTGGACCCTTCCCTTCCGGTCGAAGGCGTCTCTACCGGAATCTTCAACCTGATGGTGCCGCTACGCCGCCGGGCGGGGCTCGCTCGCATTCACATGGACATGCATGCCCTCAAGAAGGTGATTAAGAATGCCGGCGTGTTGGCCTACTGCTTTGCACTTGGCTCGCGCGGCAAGGCCTTCGCTCGCGGGATGATTCCCTGGGAGCTGCACGAGGACCCGGCCACCGGCTCGGCGGGCGGCTCACTGGGAGCTTACCTGGTGCGCCATGGGCGTCTCGGCATCGGAAGACAGCTCGAAATCCTGCAGGGCGTGGAGATGGGCCGCCCGAGCCGGATCTGCGTGGAAGTGGGGGAGGTCCGTGGCAAGTTGGTGCCGCGCGTCAGTGGCTCGGCCGTTTCCATACTTGAAGGCTGCCTGGAAGCCTGATCCGAGCGGAAGGGCCGTCCAAAAACCAAAAGGGCCGATCCGTCCGGACCGGCCCTCCTGCTGACCAAGAGCTTGCGGGTAAACTACTGTGAGTGGGCGCCACGATCACGCCAGCGGTCACGCTTGTCGTGCTTGATGTCGCGCTTGTCCTTGTTGATGTCGCGCTGATCGGCGTTGCGGTCCGCACGGTCTTTGGCCAGGTCGCGTTTGTCGTGATTGATATCGCGCTGGTCGGCGTTGCGGTCGCGGCGGTCGTGTCGGATGTCGCGCGAATCGCTGCGGATGTCCCTGCGGTCAGCTTTCGCTTGCTTGCTATTGGCTCCATACTGCTTGACGTCAGATTGGAGCTTGGTCTTGTCGCTGGCAACATCCTTTTTGTCCCGGTTGATGTCGCGCTGGTCGGCGTTGCGGTCGACACGGTCTTTGGCCAGGTCGCGTTTGTCGTGATTGATATCGCGCTGGTCCGCGTTGCGGTCGCGGCGGTCCTTCCGGAGATCGCGCCGATCGTGGCGGATGTCCTTGGTGTCCTGCTTGACGTCGCCGGTCGTGCTGGGAGGAGTCGGCGGAGTACCAGAACCGGAGCCGCCCTGGCTCTGAGCCCAGGCGCCGACTGCCAGCAGGCCAGCCAGGGCAAATCCTGTCAAGCTACGTCGCACAATCTTCTCCACGTTCATCTCATGTTCTCCTTTTTGGAATTTCTGAGGCCTCGATCAGCCTACACTTGAGGAACCCGGCGGCCTCCGCAAAGTTGTGCGTTGTGTTTCTCAGGTAACATTTTTTCGCTAGTACTTTCGTACTGGGGTTTTTCTTGCTGCCCGACCCGCAGTTTTTCTGCCGTCGCAGATTCGGGAGAAGAGAAGCTCCCGCGTCGCGGCCAAACCTGCCGGACGCACGAGAGTCATTTTCAGGTTGAGATTGGAGACTAGAAAGCGATGCGAATCCCCAGCTGTGCGGCAAAGGGGATGCCGACGGTGGTGCCTGGACCGAAGAAGTCGCCCAGAGCGCCGGCTGGCACACGGAGATCAGCGAGGCTGCGGATGGGCTGGGTCTGTGTGCACGCCGCGTTGAGACAAAATGCCGTGGCATTGCTCAGATCGTTGACCGGCTTCGGTAATCCGGCCAGATCGCCAACAAAGTTGTTACCCGGATTGGCGCGGTTCAGCAGATTGAAGAATTCGGCGAAGGGCCTAATGGAGAGGCGTTCACCGATGCGGAATTCGCGGCTCACACGGAGATCGACCTGAAAGAACGGGGTACCGCGGAACTGGTCGAGCCGGGTCTGCAAGCCGTTGATCACGGCTCGATCGTTGGAGTCCACACCATCTCCATTCAAGTCCACGGGAGTGGCGAGGGTAAAAGGCCGCGCACTCTCGAACTGGGAAAGCGTAGTGAGCTGGAACCGGCCGGGCAACTCCAGGGTACCAGCGATGACCAGGCGGTGCCGGACGTCCTCCCCCGATGGCCCGTGGTCCCCGGGACCGAAGGGGTTTCGGACGTCGCTCACTCCATTGACGTAATCGAACAACTCGCCCAGGGTCGCGCCCCACGTGGACGCGAGCGCCAGTGTGTAATGTGCCGTCAGATCGAAATGGTGGGAGAGGCGGTGCTGCACCAAGAAAGAAACGCCGTCGTAACGCGAGCGATTGTCGCTGCGGAAAAGAGAAATGTTCGGCGCCGTCGCGGGCAGGGTAACGCCGCCGACGTATTCGTAGCGGCGGTACTGATGGACCCCCTGCTGGTGTTCGTAGTGTACATTGACGCGCCAGGCGTTGCCGAAGGCATGCTCCACCCCGGCGCTCGCCTGCAGCGCGTAAGGCGTCCTGTAGCGCGGATCAATTACGGTGCCCTGCTGGCCGGCAGCAAGCAGCGAGCCGTTGAAGGGCTGATTTACCGCCTGGAAAGCATTCACCCAACCGTTCTGGCTCAGGTCGTTGAAGTAGAGTCCAATCCCCGCTCGGATGACCGTTCTTCCGGAAGTGCCCGGCGAGTAGGCGATGCCGAGTCGCGGAGCAACGGCGCCGCGGTAATCGTGCGGAATCCCCGGAGCAAGGGCGATCCCCTGCGCCCTTAAGGTAGCCACCGCGGGGTTCTGGTTCTGCTCCCGTCCGGAGGCGCGGAAGAGTCCGAATGTGGTGTCGTAGCGCACGCCGTAGTTCAAGGTGAAGTTCGGAAGCAGGCGCCAGGAGTCCTGCGCATAGAGGCCCAGCCGGCGAACGCTCTGGAAGAAGGCGCCGTTGCGCGCGGGGATGTCCACAGCACCGACCAGGAAATCGGCCGTGAATTGCGCGGGATTTGCGAGATAAGAACTAGGATCCCTCTCAAACTGCACGAGCCGCTCCGGGTCGCTCGCCAGCCGGCCGCTGAGCACGGGCTCATGAATGAAATTGACGCCAAACTTCGGGGAATGTGTTCCTGCTGCCCGGATAAGGTCGTAGCGAAACTGGTATTTCTGCTGATCGCGCTGGACCGGAAAAGAGGTGATCGGGGTGACGAACTGGTTGTCGCCGAAGGTCTCGAACCCGGAGGTAGCGTGAAAGTTGGTGCTGAAGGGAAAGGCCAGGGCCAGGCCCAAGTGCGAATTGCGCTCCTTCGTGTGATGAAACCCGTTGACCTGGAATGTGAATCCGCCGAGCCAGCTCGCGCCGAACTGGTACTGCTGGCTGATCAATACGCTGAAGTAGTTCGATCGCGTCGAAGCACCGGTAGAGGGCAGAGTGGCCTGTTGGATGAGGTCGTTGCGCGTGTGGTTGCGATCCAAAGAGGCACGGAAGAACCACTGGGAGCGCTGCGACTGCAACCAGTCCACGCGAGTCATGAGCAGCGTATCGCGATAGGGTACCGGAACCGAACTGGGCACATCGATCGCGCTCACGCCGGGAATCAATCCATTGGCTGCCAGTTGTGCCAAGGCGCGGAATTCCTGCAGGCTGGCGGCGCTGTAAGCGATGCTGGCATCTTCATGCACGTACTCAAACGCGGAGAAGAACCAGAGCTTCCCTCTGTACAGCGGTCCTCCCAGAGTGGCGACTCCGTTCTCGCGGGCGAAAGGCTGCTTGGGGTTGGGCTCAGGGTTGTCGAGCGAATTGCGCGCATTCAGCGCGCGTTCGCGCAGATAAACAGCCAGCCCGCCATGCCAATCGTCCGTGCCTCGCCGCGTTGTGATGATCACCGAACCGCCGTTGGTGCGCGAGGTGTCCGCGTCAAACTGGGCCGTGCGGATGGCAAACTCCTGGATCGCATCCGGTGAGTAGTTTTGCAGAAAGCCGCCGATGTAGTCGTCGTTGTTGTCGCCGCCGTCCACCGAGAGGTCCACATTCAGTCCGGAGCTACCGGCAAAGGCCACCGCCGTGATGCGCGCCTTGGTCGGATCGGAGGGCTCGACGGGCTGGGTCATTGGACTCAGATACGAAATATTCGCGAAGCTGCGATGCGCCAGCGGAATCGCTGCCAGATCTTGCGCGGAGACAGTCGTTTTCTGCACGCTACTGGTCGTCTCGATGGGCTGTGCAGTCAGCGATGTCCCGGTGTCCCTGACCTGCACGATCTGGCGGACGGCCTGCGGCTTCAGGGTAACCGCCAGAGTCGGAACGGAGCTGACGGAAACCCGCACCACCGAAACAGCTTCGGCAAGGCCGGGGGCCCGGACGGCCACGCGGTATCGGCCAGGCGCCAGGCCGTCAAAACGGAATTCTCCAAACACATTGCTGGTTGTGGTCCGCTTGGTCGGTGATTCCAGGCCCTCCACCGAAACCGACGCCCCGGCCACTCGAGCGCCGGACGCATCAAAGACAAT
>JBGPZW010000177.1:0-6581 GCA_041493955.1 Terriglobia bacterium | reverse complement strand
TGCTCGACGATACCTTTCTGCCCTACGCCAACAAGCGCCAGGACGCCCTGCGCAACCAGATCAAGGGACGCCCGGCGCAGACCTTCTTTCAGCCGCGACGCCAGTGGATTTTCGGGGAAAACTCGAAGGTCTACAACTACGATCTGTTTGACCCCGAACACAAGCTCTTCGGCGGCTTGAACGTCTTCGAGCTCGACCCCGCCAGCTTCCGCCTTCGCCGGCGGATCTATGCCACGCGCGCCCACTGGGCAGAGAACCAGAAGACCTGGATCCTGGAATCCGGTTGGGTGCGCGACTTCGACGGCTCCACTGTCACTCAATATGTCCCCTTCCTGGTCACCGCCCTGACCGAGCTCAACGAACCGCCCGGCTACTTTAATCGCGAGGTCCTTCAGTCCTACCAGATGAACTGGCGCGAGCTCCAGCAGTACATCCAGGAGTTGCACCAGGCCGGCTTCGACGTGGCCCGGCTGAGCGTCCAGTGGCACGAAAAGCTGGCCTATCCCCTGATTGCTGCCATCATCACCCTGTTGGCCATTCCTTTCGCCTTCTTGGTGGGAACGCGCGGGGCCGTCGGGGGGCTGGCCCTGGGCGTGGCCATCGCCTTTGTCTACGTCGTGGCCTCGAGGCTCTTCGAGACCCTGGGAGCGGTCGGTCTGCTTCCCCCGCTGCTGGCCGGCTGGGCCCCTGACGCCATCTTCGGTTTCCTGGGCCTCTACTTCTTCTTGAAGATGCCGACATAGCTTTTAGCTTTGCCAGACAACTCTAAGATGTCTCCCAGTTCGATTGGAGGCCCGCTGGCCGGCTCGGGCCAGGCGCGGTTCTGCCGGGACCAATCCGCAAGCGAAATGTGAAAGAGTTTTCAGGTTTGAGCAAAAATCTTCCCCTTTCCGTGACACTTGTGATATGAGGAGCCCCTCGGGCGTCGGGATACGGCCCGGTCGGACCTGCACCGCTTCCCTTTGGTCAGGGAAACCGAGGTGATTCCGAAAGATCATGAACCTCAGAAGTGCGTGTCCGTGACGGAGATGAGTCTCAGGAACTTTTCTTGCACATACAAGAAGTACAAAAAAGAGAGCCGAGACTCCGCGCCATCAACAATACTCTTGAACTGGAACATCGATTGCACTCTTTCTTGCGGCTTTGTTCCAGGGACTTGCAGTTCGGAATGCTCGCCGACCCGGCAACCGGGCGGCACACCCAGCCCCGGGGAACGCCATAGTTGGACGGTGTGAAAATGCTTGAAACCAACCAGGAAAGAATTGCCCATCCCGCACCCGCAGCCCCCATCCAAGCTTGCTGCTCCGCACCCGGCTGCAAATCTACTGTGCCAGCTGAACTTAGCTCCGAGGGCATGTGCGTGATGCACCTCACTTTCAACCTCGAGCAGGCCTGTGCCCGGTTGCGCTGTGAGATCGCCAACGGCGTGGGCACCCCTGAGCGCCATGCGGAAATCGCCGGCTACATCGTCGGCGTGAGCTTGATCCTAGCGCGCATCGCCGGCAGCATCTGCCTGCCCGACGACAAGAAGAAGCGCGTGCTGAATACCTTCCTGACACTGATGATTCTCCGTGAAACACTCGAGCGCGCCGCGCACGATTACGCCGTGCGCCGCCGTCCTCCACTTTTTCCAACTGCAAGCTGATCCCTCTCTTTTTTCAGCAGAAGATACCCGTTCATTACGGCGGGGCTCTGCGCCTTCTCACTCCACATTCATCCCGCACGCCACAGCACGGTATGAAGAGTTTTTCGTCAGCGCCGGCGATCGGTGTCAAGAGGAGATTTCCACAATTAAAGTAATACTGCACATGTGTCCCTCTCCCTTGTCTGCGCCGCTGAAGGCAAGTTCGGAAAAACTGAGTGGTGGGTTGTAAACGCGAGTATCGCCATCCACGCCCGGGTCAGTTGCGGGGCATGAGCGAACGAATCTTCTGGGTCACCAGATCGATGCCCACTTCGTTGTAGCCGCCTTCTGGGATGATCACGTCCGCATAACGCTTTGACGGCTCGATGAACTCCATGTGCATCGGCCGCACGGTGGCAAGGTACTGCTGCACCACCGACTCCACCGTGCGCCCACGCTCACGGATGTCGCGGCTCAGGCGGCGGATGAAGCGCAGGTCGGCGTCGGTATCGACGAAGATCTTGATGTCCATCAGCTCGCGCAGGGCCTTGTTCTCGAAGATCAGGATGCCCTCGAGGATCAGTGCGGGGCGGGGTTCGAGCCGCACGGTACGCGCCACGCGCCGGTGCTGGGTGAAGTCATAGACGGGCCGCTCGACGGCCTTCCCTTCCCGCAACTGCCGCACGTGCTCTGTCAGCAGCGGGGTGTCCATGGAGTCCGGGTGATCGAAGTTCTGCTTGGCGCGCTCATCGAGCGGCAAGTGCGGCAGGTCTTTGTAGTAGTGGTCTTGCTGCAGCACCAGCACGTCCTGCTCGGAAAGCGCGCTGATGATGCGATCGGCGATGGTGGTCTTCCCTGACCCGGTTCCCCCGCAGATGCCGATCACCAAATGACGCTTGATCACCATCGCTCCGGCTAGGCGCGCCTGGCGCCGCGGGGTTTCTTCGCCGTCTTCTCCTCCAGCACCGCCTGCGCCGCGGCCAGCCTGGCGATGGGCACGCGGAATGGCGAGGCGCTGACGTAGTTCATGCCCACCTGGTGGCAGAACTTCACGCTCTCGGCGTCGCCGCCGTGCTCCCCGCAGATACCGATTTTCAGTTTCGGCCGCGTGGCGCGCCCACGTTCGATGGCCCACTTCATCAGCAGACCCACACCGTCGCGGTCCAGCGTCTGGAAAGGATCGGCCTTGAAGATGGCGGCCTTCCTCTCGTCCACATAGTCGGGCAGGAAGCGCCCAGCGTCGTCGCGCGAGAGGCCCATCACCGTCTGCGTCAGATCGTTCGTGCCGAAGGAAAAGAACTCGGCCACTTCGGCTATCTCGCCCGCAAGCAGCGCGGCGCGGGGCAGCTCAATCATCGTACCCACTAGGTAGTCGAGCTTGGTCTTGCGCTGTTTGATGATCGCGTCGGCGACGCGGCGCGTGCCATCGGCCAGAATTTGCAACTCCTTCCGGTCGAGCGTAAGGGGATGCATGATTTCAGGCAATACTTTAACTCCCTGCCCCTGGCACTCGATGGCCGCCTCGATGATGGCCTGGACCTGCATCTCCAGGATCTCGGGATAAGTGATCGCCAGCCGGCAGCCGCGGTGCCCGAGCATGGGGTTGGCCTCGCGCAACTGCTCGACCCGCCGCACCACCACCTCCACCTCCACACCGATCTTGCGCGCCAGCTCCGCCTGCTTGTCGGGCTCATGCGGCACGAACTCGTGCAGCGGCGGATCGATCAGCCGGATGGTGACCGGGCAGCCGTCCATGGCCTGAAAGATGCCTATAAAGTCTCGCCGCTGGAAGGGCAGCAATTTCGCCAGCGCCTTGCGTCGCGCCTCCGTGCTGTCGGCCAGAATCATTTCTTGGATGGCCAACTGCCGCTCGGTGCTGCGCTCGGGCTGCTCAAAATCCTTGAAGAACATGTGCTCGGTGCGGCAGAGCCCGATGCCCTGCGCGCCCATCTCGCGGGCCTTGCGCGCGTCCTGCGGCGTATCGGCGTTGGTGCGGATGCCCAGCCGACGAATCCCGTCGGTCCACTTCATGAAGGTGTAGTAGGCCGCCACGGGCTGCGGCTGGACCAGCGGGAAATCCTTCTCGTACACCACGCCCTCGCTGCCATCGAGCGTGATCCAGTCGCCCTGGCGGATCACGCGGCCATTGGCGCGCATGAGTTTCTGGGCATAGTCGATATCGAGCTGCTCGGCGCCCACCACGCAGCACTTCCCCCAGCCGCGCGCCACCACCGCGGCGTGACTGGTCTTCCCGCCCGTGGCCGTGAGAATGCCTTGCGCCACGAACATCCCGCCTACGTCCTCGGGGCTGGTCTCCCGCCGCACCAGCACGACCTTTTGCCCCTGTTGGGCCCACTCCTCAGCCTCGTGCGCGGTGAAGACGGCCTTGCCCACCGCGGCGCCGGGCACCGCGTTGATGCCGTTGGCCAGCTTTCTCTGCGCCAATTCAGCGCGAGGTACAGCCGGGTCAATCACGGGATAAAACAGTCGCTCGATGTCTTCCGGCTTGATGCGCAGGATGGCCTCTTCCCTGCTGATCAGGCGTTCCTTCACCATGTCCACGGCCATGCGGAACGTAGCCGCCGGAGTGCGCTTCCCGACGCGCGTCTGCAGCATGTAGAGCTTGCCGTCCTCGACCGTGAACTCCATGTCCTGCATGTCGCGGTAGTGCCGGTCAAGGGTGCGGCGCACGCGTTCAAGTTGTTTGTAAACTTTCGGCATGCGCCGCTTCATTTCATCGAGGTGCATGGGGTTGCGGATTCCGGCCACCACGTCTTCGCCTTGCGCGTTCGAGAGATAGTCGCCGAAGAATTCGTTCTCGCCCGAGTTGGGGTCACGCGTGAAGCAGACGCCGGTGCCCGAGTTCTCCCCCCTGTTGCCGAAGACCATCTGCACGACGCTGACCGCCGTGCCCAGCAGGCCAGTGATGTGCTCCAGGCGCCGGTAGGTCACCGCCTTCTCCGCCATCCAGGATTCAAACACCGCGCTGATGGCTCCCCAGAGCTGCTCCTGCGGGTCTTCGGGGAAATCCTTGCCCGTCTTCTTCCGGAAGTGCTGCTTGTATTCAGCCACCAACTCGCGCCAGCCCTCGGCCGGCACCTCGGTGTCGTCCTTCACGCCCAGGCGCTTCTTCATTGCGCGCAGCTTGTCCTCGAGCTCGTCTTTCGCCAGGCCCATGACCACGGTTGAATACATCTGTACGAAACGGCGATAGGCATCGTAGGCAAAACGCTCGTTCTCCGTGGAGCGCGCAAGGGCAGCGACCGACTTCTCATTCAAGCCCAGGTTGAGGATGGTCTCCATCATGCCGGGCATCGAACGCGCAGAACCCGAGCGCACGCTCACCAGCAGCGGGTCCGTGGCGTCGCCAAGCTTTTTCCCCGTGACGCGCTCGAGCCGCCGGAGGTGGGACTCGACCTGCGCAGCAAGCTCGCGCGGATATTTCCTGCCGTGCTTCAAGTAATAGTCGCAGACCTCGGCGGTGATCGTGAAGCCGGCCGGAACGGGCAGGCCGATGCGCGTCATCTCGGCCAGGCCCGCGCCCTTGCCGCCGAGCAACTCCTTCATGTCGCCCCGGCCCTCGGTCTTGCCCGCCCCAAAAAAGTAAACGTATTTTCTCAACGCGGTCTCATCCTTTCGCAAAATTCGGAACTGCCCTTGCCTGCCGGTCATCATCCCGCTGTGCTGGAAACATTCGCCTGTCGGCGCGCCGACAGGCGCCTCGTTTCCAATTGCCAATGGGAGCGGAGAGGTTCATCACGATCTCAGGCCAACCCCTGTCCGGATCTACAACACTTTAAGTTCTACTTGAGGTCTCGCCGCGCCGTTCGCGCCCCCAACCGGCTCACTTCTCTCCTGCGGTAATCTCGGAAAAATCTGCAATTGTCGAGAACTCCGCCAGTAACTCGGCCAGCAGCGTCAGCCGGTTCCGGCGCACGGCTTCTTCTTCGGCCATCACCATCACGTCGTCGAAGAACTGGTCCACGGCCGGCCGCAACTCTGCGATCACCTGCAGCGCCTCGCGGTAGCGCGCGGCCCGCTTGTGTTCCCCGGCCTGCTCAGCCGCGCGCCGCGCTGCAGCGTGGAGTCGCTTCTCTGCGTCCTCAACAAACAGCTCCGGCCGCACGGCGGGCAACCGCCACGCCAGCGCCGGCCCGGCCTTTTCCAAGATTTTACGGATGCGCTTGAAGGAGACCGCCAAGGGCTCGAAGTTTTTCGTCCGGCGGATGGCCTTCACGGCCTCGAGCCGCTTGACGGCGTCCACCAGGTCGTCGGCGCCGGCCGCCAGCGCTGCGTTCACCTCGTCGTAAGCAAATCCGGCGCGCTCGCGAAGGATGAAGCGAGCGCGGTCCACGATAAACTCCAGTACCTGCTTCTGCACTTCCTGCGACACGCTCATCTTCGGCGTATGGCTTCCCATTGCTCCGGCCGCGGCGGCCACAGCGGCGGAAAGCGAGAGCGGCAGCTTGCGCTCGAACAGGATCCTCACCACGCCCAGCGCGGCGCGGCGCAGCGCGAAGGGATCGCTCGAGCCCGAGGGCACCAGCCCGGCGGCGAAGCAGCCCACCAGCGCATCGAGCTTGTCGGCCAGTGCGACCGCGCAACCCGTGAGGTTTCGCGGGATCGCGTCGTCGGGGCTTGCAGGCCGGTAGTGGTCATAGACTGCCCAAACCACTTCCTCAGGTTCTCCTTGAGCTTTGGCGTAGAGACCTCCGACAATGCCTTGCAACTCGGTAAACTCGCGCACCATCTCCGTGGCCAGATCGCACTTGGAAAGTTCCGCGGCGCGGTCGGCGGCAGCCACACTGGCCTGGTGGATGCCGGCGGAAAACCACTGCTCGGCCAACCAGCGCGCCAGGATGCGCATGCGCTCGACCTTGTCGTGGTAGCTGCCCAGGCGCGACTCGTAGGTCACATGCGCCAGCCGCGGCAGATAGTCGGCCAGCCGACATCGCTG
>JBGPZW010000065.1:0-18273 GCA_041493955.1 Terriglobia bacterium | reverse complement strand
TGTCTGTCTCTGTTCCGGTATGTCGCGCGGGAGTGGACCGGGGTGCCGAGTTTCCGCGTTAAGACGCAGCTGGGGCTGACCCGGCGCCAGCAACAACTTGTTCCCCTGATTGCCCAGGGGTTGAGCAACAAGGAGATTGCCTCACACATGCACCTCTCCGAGCAGACCGTAAAAAACCATGTGCATCGCATGCTGCAAAAGGTGGGCGTGAACGATCGCTTGGCCGTGGTCGAGATGGTCCGAGATCAGGGCCTCGCGGTCTAGCCCGCAGCGTTCCCGGGGGGAGACGTAATGTTGGGCACGAGCTTGGTACTTCGACGGCGAATTGCCGGTGGCCGAATTGCCTGCATTCGGGTACCGGGCTGGGCACCTTCGCGTCCCTGCACTGGTTCCCTAATTGAACCTACTCGGCTCCGCTCCTTCACGGATACCTGTCTTTCCACGGAGTTCCGCATGGAAAAAACCGTCCGGGTACTTGTCGCCATCCGGCCTCGCTTGATCCGGGAACTGGTTCTGGCCACCATCGCCGACCAGCCCGACATCGAAATCGCGGGAGAAGTGCTCGACGATGCGGAAATCCTCGCAGCCGTCGAGAGAACCCATCCGGCCTTTCTGATCGTCGCCATGGACAAACCCGAGCGGCGGCCCAGCGTGTGCGATGCCCTGTTACGACAGTATCCGGAGATGAAAATCCTGGCGCTGGCTCCGGAGCGGAACATCACCGTTTTCTACTGGGCTTCACTCGACATTCATGCCCACCGCGTGGAGGCGTCCGAGGAGGGCATCCTCGGCGCCCTGCGGGGCAGATCCCACGCCACAGGAGGGGAGCAGTGAATTCGACTCGCTCAAGCGGAGCTTTCAGCATTGCATCGGTGACCGGAACAACTCTTCGGCAGATTACCGCCTGCCTGCTTGCAGTGCTGGTCAGTTGTCCGCCGGCACAATCCCAGCAGGGCAGCAAGGCGGCGCGTCCTTCGGATTTGGCCTCGGAAAATCTGAATCGCGTAGCGGCTTCGGCAGCCCAGATTCAAGAAGTGCTGCGCCGGGACCCGGGGTTGTTGGTCGAACTGACCCGTTGGGTAGCCAAAGAGGCGACCGACCACGGGCAGATCGTGGAAGATTCGGACTTGGCCGAGCAAGGCATCTTCACGCGCCTGGCCTCTGACATCGCCTTCCGCGCCGTCGCCACGCGGCTCGTGCAGCGCTACGGCTACCTGATGCCGAAGCTCAACCCCGAGTCGGAGGCTGCCAAAGAGCAGGAACTCCTGCTGCGCGAGCGCA
The DNA here is from genome assembly GCA_041493955.1 of Terriglobia bacterium. Classification (GTDB taxonomy): domain Bacteria; phylum Acidobacteriota; class Terriglobia; order Acidiferrales; family UBA7541; genus QHYU01. Next base: position 16,992 of record JBGPZW010000065.1, on the reverse strand, counting down.
CCCGCCGGCTGGCACGAACCGAAGCTGAAGATGAAGACCGCCTGGACCGCCGCGGCTCGGAGAGAGAGCTCGAGCGGACCGGTGGCTGCGATCCGCGGCGCGACAGGGAATGCGACGAAGAACAGCGGCGTCCGCGCGAGCGCCAGCAAGAGCAGACGCGCGCCGCGGAAACCTCGCCCCGGGCCGATGCGGAGGAGTTGCGCGAGCAGACTTCGCCGCGCCAGGGCTCGGGCAATCCACTCGGGGAGCCGGAGATTCGTTCCCGGTACTTGCTCCAGACCGCCGGGGAGATCAGCCCAGGGCTGGCGCAGCGGCCGGCGCAGCGTCTGAACGAATCTTTTTCTTCCGCAAGCGGCCTCGAAGTGGCTCCCGCAGAAACTCGTGCGGATCGCGCTGGCGGGACGGAAGACCGCGAAGCATCTGCGTCGCTGGTGCCCGACCGGACTCCCCACCGCCGTTCGCGGTCGCTGCCCGCAGCGCGGGAAGAGAGAGAAATCAAACCTGGAACAGCAGCGATGGTTCGCCGGGCGAATCCCTACGCCGACATCCCCTCGCTGTTCGACATGTATCTGCAGGCTTCCGCCCGGCCGCCCGCGCTCGAACGCTTCGGCTTGGAAATCTTCCGCAACGGCACCCGGGATTCCGACCTGATCCCCATGGATCTGCCCGTCGGACCGGACTACACCGTCGGGCCAGGAGACGGCTTGGCTATTGATCTCTGGGGCGGCGTGTCCCAACGGCTGTATCGCGTGGTGGACCGCGAGGGACGCCTCTCCCTGCCTGAGGTGGGCCCGGTGCTGGTCAGCGGCCGGACCATGTCGGAAGTACAGCAGGCCGTGCAACAGCTAATGCGCACACAATTCCGAGATGTTTCCGCCGACGTTTCCCTTTCCCGGCTGCGCACCATCCGCGTGTACGTTGTCGGTGAGGTCGAACAGCCGGGCGCCTATGACATCAGCTCGCTTTCCACGCCGCTCAATGCGCTGTTTGCGGCCGGAGGGCCCACCGAGCGCGGTTCGTTGCGACCCTTGAAACACTTACGGGGCAAGGAACTCGTGCAAGAGGTCGACGTCTACGACCTGCTGGTACGAGGGGTGCGCTCGGACCTGAAGCGGCTGGAATCGGGCGACACGCTGCTGATTCCTCCGATCGGCGCGCAGGTCACCGTAGAAGGGATGGTGCGGCGGCCGGCGATCTACGAGCTCCGCGGAGAAAAAACGCTGGCCGAGATGTTGGAGCTGGCCGGCGGGATTCTCCCCACCGCGACTCTGCGGCACATCGAAGTGCAGCGCGTCGAGGCGCATCAGAAACGCACCATGCTCAGCCTGGATATCACTGAGAATGCCGACGCGGGGGCCGCGCGCAAGCAGCTCGAATCGTTTGCAATCCGGGATGGAGATAACGTGCACATCTTTCCCATCGCGCCTTACAACCAGGATGCTGTTTTCCTCCAGGGGCACGTCTTGCGGCCGGGGCGCTACTCCTACCGTCCCGACATGAAACTCACTGACCTGATCTCCTCCTACGCGGATCTCTTACCGGAGCCCGCCCCCGGGTATGCCGAAATCGTGCGCCTGAATCCGCCGGATTTCCGGCCTAGTGTGGAGAGCTTTGAGCTGGCGGCGGTGCTGACTCATCCTGCAGCAGCCCCCAAACTCCAGCCGCTCGATACCGTGCGCATCTTCAGCCGGTACGATTTCGAGAATCCCCCAACGGTATGGGTGAGCGGCGAAGTGCGCAACCCAGGGCCGTTTCTCACGACCGGTCAGGTACACCTGCGCGACGCGCTACAACTGGCTGGAGGCGTGACCCTGGATGCCCTTCTCGAGAGCGCGCAGGTTTACCGCTACCTGCCCGACAGCAGGCTCAAGATTCTGAACGTGAACCTGGAGCAGGCCTTGGCCGGCAATCCCATCGACAACCTGCTGCTGCAGCCCCGCGACCGTATTCTTGTGCACCGCAATCCCGCTCGGGTGGACCCGCCCAGCGTGTTCGTGAGGGGCGAAGTGGCCAAGCCGGGCCGCTACCCGCTGACTACCAATCTGCGCGTCGAGGACCTGATCCGTCTGGCCGGAGGCCTCAAGCGCAGCGCGTTCCCGGAGAGCGCGGATCTGGTGCGCTATTCGCCGCAAGCCTCCGGCCCGCAGAGCGGCGAGTCTCGCGAGATCAAGATCGCCGCAGCGCTGGCTGGCGACCTGGACCACGACCTTCTGCTACGCGATGGCGATGTGCTCACGATCCGGCAGCTTCCCGGCTGGAACGAAATCGGCGCGGCGGTCACGCTGCAGGGTGATATCGAGCATCCCGGCGCGTACGGAATCCGGCCCGGCGAGCGGCTCAGCTCGGTGCTGAAACGCGCCGGAGGATTCCGCACGACCGCCTATCCGCAAGCGGCGGTATTCGAACGCGCCGAAGTCCGCCAGTTGCAGGCTAAGAGCCGCCAAGAGCTGATCCAGCGCGTGGAACAGGAGGCCGCGACCGTGAAAGTGGCCCTCAGCGAGGGCGCGAAGGAGCAGGCCGAATTGCAGCAGGCAGCAGTGCAACAGCGCCAGCGAGTGCTCGAAAGCCTGCGCAGCGCGCAGGTCACCGGGCGCCTGGTGATCCGCCTGCCGCGCGATCTGTCGGGGTTTGAGAACTCTGCAGACAATATCGAAGTCCGCGCGGGAGACACGCTCTACATTCCCAAGCGTCCGGACTTTGTGGTGGTGACCGGCCAGGTCTACAACTCCAACGCCACTGCATATGTCCCGCGCAAGACTGCGGCGTGGTATCTCGAACGGGCTGGAGGGTCCACAGATCTAGCGGAGAAGAAAGCTATTTTCATCGTCCGGGCGAACGGCTCGGTGGTGAGCGGGCGAGGGGGAGGCTGGTGGGGCGGAAATGCAATGTCGGCACGGATTGATCCCGGCGACATCATCGTGGTTCCCGAACACGCCATCGGGAAATCAACGCTTTGGAAGAACTTGCTGGGGCTGGCCCAGATGGCGCAGGCGGCATCTCTGTCCGCCTTTGTCGCCACACGCTAAAGGAACTGAGCAACGTGCGATTGCGAAGGATACTTCCGATGCTGATCTTCGCCGCGTGCTGGGTCACGCCGGGGCAGACGCAGGACTACCCGCGAGTGCGCGCGGTCGGCTCGACGTTTGTTCCGCTCGACAGTTGGGTTTATCCCGCTCTTACCCGACTCGCGGCGCTGGGCTACGTCCCGACCATATTCAATGGCATGAAGCCTTGGACTCGCACGGAATGCGCCCGACTGACCGAGGAAGCCGGCGAAGCCCTGACCCAGGCGCTGCAGGAGGATCGCCGGCCAGAGAGACAAGCCGTGGAGTTGCACACCGCTTTGGAGCGGGAATTCGCCTACGAGCTCGAGGTGCTTGGCGGTGGACACGCGCGGGCGTTTCATCTGGAGTCAATCTACGCACGCGTGACCTCCATCAGCGGCCCACCGCTGACCGACGGTTTCCATTTCGGCCAGACCATTGCCTACGATTTCGGTCGACCGTTCCGCCGCGGCGCCAATGCGGTGGCTGGGTCAGCCTGGCGCGCCTCGGCCGGCCCGCTGGCCTTTTACGTCCGCGCTGAATTCCAGCACGCACCCTCGGCTCCAGCGCTTTCCGACACGGTGCTCAACCTCATCGCCACCCGTGACGCCAAGCCGCTGGCGCTGGGGCAACGCTTTGACCCGGTCAATCGAGTTCGGCTGCTTGACAGCTATGTCGGCCTGAATTTTAGAAATTGGCAACTTTCGTTTGGCAAGCAGAGCCTCTCCTGGGGACCCGGCCCGGGGGGCGCGCTGCTGTTCAGCAACAATGCCGAGCCATTCTCCATGCTGCGGGTGACGCGCGTCGTGCCGTTCAAGATGCCGTCCTTCCTGCGCTATCTGGGGCCTGTCCGGCTCGATCAGTTCATCGGCCGAGTCAGCGGCGGAATTTTCGTCTCCCGCCCGTTCCTCTACGGGCAAAAGATCACCCTCAAACCGAGCCCCTACTTCGAGATCGGATTCGCGCGCACGGTCCTCCTCGGCGGGCGCGGCGGAGATCCGTTCAACGCCCGCAATCTCTTCAAGACCTTGTTCGGACTCGAGGGGAACCCACATGGGTCCGGCTTGCCGGGAGATAGCCGCTCGGCGGTGGATTGGATCTTTCGCATCCCGGGCCTGCGGAATTACTTGGTTCTGTACGCCGACCTGTTTGCCGATGATGACAAGCTGCCATATTTGAAGCCTCCCCGGGCGACCCTCCGGCCCGGCCTGCACCTCACGCGAATCCCCGGCTTGCCCAAGCTCGATTTCACCATTGAGGCCGCGTCGTCGGAATCTCCCGGCTTTCCCAACAACCACGGAAACTTGAACTACTGGAATGGCGTGTATCGAGATGGCTACACAAACAACGGGTTCCTGCTCGGAAACACCGTGGGCCGGCAGGGCCGCACCCTACAGGCCTGGAGCACTCTATGGTTTTCCCCCCGCAACCTCTTGCAATTCAGCTTCAAGAATAATTCGATGAGCCCCGACTTCATCCCCGGGGGCGGGTACTGGCAGGACTATAGCGTGCACCACGAAACCCACCTGAATTCCGGTTGGTACGTGAAGAGTTTTCTGCAGTTCGAGCACATCCGGCGGAACCCCTTTTTGTTCGGCGGCAAGGTGAACAATTTTACCTCTGCGGTCGAACTGGGCTTCGCCCCGGAACAAGGGAAACCATGAATTGGGGCAAGACAACTTGGTGCTGCCCGATCCGCCGTGAAATACAGGCCTCTGTCCCGGCCGGATGCCGTGCGGAGGATCCCCCAGCTTCCGAAGCGGAGACATCGCGTCGATGACACCAACCTCCGCCAACCCGCAACAAACCGTTGCCTACGGCCCGACGCTCGGATACAGCTTGGCGGATAGCGTTGACCCCAGCGTTTTGCGCGAAACCCGGCTGGCGCGGCTGCGGCTGCTGTGGAACCGTCGACGATTCCTGACGCGCGCGACCGCGACCGGCCTTCTGGCCACGACGCTGCTCGCGTTCCTGATCCCCGCACGCTACGAATCCACGACGCGGCTGATGCCCCCGGAGAGTCAATCGGCCTCTGGCCTGGCCATGATGGCAGGGCTCACGGGCCAACTGGGCGGGCTGGGAGCTCTTGCGGGCGAGGCCCTAGGCATGAAAAGCACGGGCGCGATGTTTGTCGGGATCTTGCGCAGCGCCACGGTGCAGGACCGCCTGGTAGAGCGATTCCAGTTGAAGAAAGTGTACGGGAATCGGTTGGAAGTCGATGCTCGCAACACCCTGGCAGAGAACACGTCGATCCTGGAGGACCGCAAGAGCGGGATCATCACCATCACGATAACCGATGGCGATCCGAAACGCGCTGCGGCGATCGCTGGCGCGTATGTGGAAGAACTCGACCGCCTGGTCGCGCAGCTTTCCACATCCGCGGCGCATCGCGAGCGCGGGTTCCTGGAAGAACGCTTGAAAGCGGTCAAGCAGGACCTCGATACCGCCGCCGAGCAGTTCGGCCAATTCGCAAGCAAGAACATTGCGATCGATATCAAGGAGCAAGGCCGGGCCATGGTCGGAGCGGCGGCCACGCTGATGGGGCAGTTGGTCGCAGCCCAGTCCGAGATCAAGGGACTCGAACAGATCTATACGGAGAACAACGTGCGCGTGCGGTCGGTGCACGCACGCATCGCTGAGCTGCAGCACCAGCTCGAAAAGCTGGGCGGCAAACCGCTAACCGCTGGGGGCGCTGGAGTCGATCCGGCCGCCGACGCACTCTATCCTTCGATTCGCAAGCTGCCGCTGCTGGGTGTCACTTACGCCGATCTCTATCGTCGCACAAAGATTCAGGAGGTCGTGTTTGAAACGCTGACGCAGCAGCACGAGCTTGCCAAGGTACAGGAGGCGAAAGAGACGCCCAGCGTCAAAGTGCTTGACGCCCCCCAGGCACCGGAGAGGAAGTCTTCTCCTCCGCGGCTGTTGATGATGTTTCTGGGGACGTTTTTCTCGCTTGCGTTTGCCGCCGTGTGGGTGCTGGTCCGAGCGCGCTGGGAAGGAGCCGATGCGCACGACCCGCGAAAAGTTTTTGCGCTGGAAGTCTTCCAGAGCGTGAATGCGCAGATGCCCTGGGCCGCGCCCAACGGCTCACGCTTCCAGAAGATGACCCACAAGGTCTGGAGCCGACTCAGCCGCCAGAGCGGTACGGCGGAGAGGCACGAGTAGTCAGCGGAATAGGCTGTAACTGTCTGTAGTTTAAGCTTTTAGGGTGAAACAAGCCCTGTGGGTGACGGGGCGAAGCTGTGTCTGAGGACCGGTAGAGGGAACCTGGCAAAATGGCCACGGCAACGACCAATCGGCTGGATGATGAGGATGCACTCAGATTGCCGGAAGCGTATTTCGAGCCACGCTGGTATGTGGCTTACACCTGCGCGAATCATGAGAAGCGCGTGGCCGAACAGCTCAGCCAGCGATCGGTCGAGAACATCCTCCCGCTCTACGAAACGGTGCGGCGTTGGAAGGACCGCCGCATGCGGTTGCACTTGCCGCTGTTCCCTGGCTACGTTTTCGTCCGGCTGGCTTTACGGAACCGTTTGCAGGTCTTGCAAGTCCCGAGCGTGGTCCGCCTAGTCGGCTTCAATGGCCTTCCCACGCCCCTTCCCGAGGGGGAGATTGTAGCACTGCAGGATGGACTGAAACATCGGCTGCGCGCCGAGCCACATCCCTACCTGACCAAAGGCCGCCGCGTGCGCATCACAACGGGCCCGCTGGCAGGCACCGAGGGAATCTTAGTACGAGCCAAAAACAGGTACCGGATCGTTCTATCCATCGATTTGATCATGCGCTCCATTGCGGTGGAGGTTGATAGGGCCGATGTTGAGCCAGCCCCGTGGGATAGCCTGAATCGATTTAACAAAAGAGAAACTTCTCTATGCCGAACAAAATACGAGTTCTCGTAACAGGCGCCGGTGGCTTCATCGGCCATCATCTCGTCCGCAGGCTGAGAGCGGAAGGCTACTGGGTTCGCGGCGTGGATATCAAGCATCCCGAGTTCGAAGCCAGCGATGCCCATGAGTTCGAGATCTTAGACCTTCGCAAATGCGATAACTGTCTGCTGGCCGTGCGTGGCATTGATCATGTCTTTAACCTTGCTGCGGACATGGGCGGCATCGGTTTCATCACGGCAAATCATGCCGCTGTCGCGCGCAACAACATCCTCATTAACGCGCATATTCTGGAGGCCAGCCGCATACAAGGCGTAAAGAAGTTCCTGTTCTCCTCCTCGGCCTGCGTGTATGCGCAATGCAAGCAAAAGGATCCCGAGGTTACTCCCTTGCGAGAGGAGGACGCGTTCCCCGCGGATCCTGAGCCTGGTTACGGATGGGAGAAGCTCTACGCTGAGCAATTGTGCAGTTACTACTGGCAGGACTACATGTTCGAGACCCACGTTGTGCGCTTCCACAATGTTTACGGCCCACTCGGAACCTACGAAGGTGGGCGTGAGAAGGCACCGGCGGCTGTTTGCCGCAAAGTCGCGCTGGCCGCTTCTGGTGACACCATCGAGGTGTGGGGTGACGGCCAGCAGACTCGCTCCTTCCTGTACGTTGAGGACGCCGTAGAGGGGCTTCTCCGGGTCATGGCCTCTTCCTACCGCGCCCCTCTGAATCTCGGCACGGAACGACTGGTGACGGTGGATGAGTTGGTGGACATGGTTTGCGGCATCGCTCGCAAGAACTTGAATAAGCGCTATGACCTGAGCAAGCCCCAGGGCGTCCGCGGCCGCAATAGCGACAATGCCCGGCTCAGGAAAGTGTTGGGATGGGAGCCCTCGATCTCACTCGAGCAGGGCCTGTCGATCACCTACAAGTGGATCGAGGGCGAGCTCGTCAGAGCGGGGCGCACTGCTTTAGCCAAGGCGCAACAGGTCTAATCGTCGCGGCGATCTTACGCTTCGCACGGGAGAGCCTTCAAGATGGCGAGTCGAGACGCTGGCAAGGGAGAAGCCCAAACATTCCCGATGGCGCATATCTTGGGCGTTCCCGTGCATGTAATCGGAAGGGATCCGGTGATTCGCATCATGGAACAGTGGATCCGGCAGCCGGACGGATCGCACTGGATTGCCCTGACAAGTTCCCACGGAATCGTTGAGGGTTACAAGGACCCCGAGTTCAAGACGGTACTCAAATCGGCCAGCCTGTCGGTGCCCGATGGCAAGTGGACAGCCCGGTTCGCAGGTTGGCGACGGGGGTGCGCGCCGCGGCAAGTTCGTGGAACCGATCTTTTGTGGAAGTTCTGTGAAATTGCGAACAAAGAGAGCTACCGAAACTTCTTCTACGGTGATACCGAAGAAGTCCTTGCCCTCTTGGCCCGTCAGCTGAGAAAACGATTTCCGGATCTGAATGTTGCTGGCACTTACTCTCCGCCCTTCCGTGAGCTCAGCTCCGAAGAAGACACAAAGATTACGGATCTCATCAATCAGGCCGCCCCGGATGTTCTGTGGGTGGGTCTGGGCCTACCGAAGCAGGAGCGATGGATCTATGAGCATCTGGATCGGTTGAAGGTGCCTGTGGTGGTGGCGGTGGGAGCTGCCTTCAAGTTTGTGAGCGGCAAGGTGAAGTGTGCGCCGCGCTGGGTAAGCGATTGGGGGCTGGAGTGGGCTTGGCGTCTCGTGCACGAGCCGCGTAGATTGTGGCGTCGCGTGGTGATCTATGGCCCTCAGTTCTTCACTCATGCGCTGCTGGAGCTCACCGGCCTAAGAGAATACGACCAGGGAGAGCCACCCGGCGGGCGAAGAAGGAAACACCAAGCGAATTGCAAGGGTGGATGAAATGAAAGTCGTGATTCTGGCGGGGGGATTTGGTACTCGCCTAATGGAAGAAACGGAGGTCAAGCCAAAGCCACTGGTGGATATTGGTGGTCGACCAATTCTCTGGCATATCATGAAGCATTATGCGCACTTCGGATTTAAGGAATTTTTTATCGCGCTTGGATATAGAAGCGAATACATCAAGCGCTTTTTTATGGACTACAGCTCCCTAAATGGGAACATGACAATCAATCTGGCAAGTGGCGCGGTCAAACGCCAAGGCGCCCACTGCGACGACTGGTGCGTCCACTTGGTGGACACCGGCTTGGAGAGCAGCACTGCCGGCCGAATCAAGCGCTGCGAAGCTTGGTTGAGAGACGCAACTTTCATGATGACGTATGGGGACGGCGTCTCCAACGTCAACTTGCATGAACTACTTCACTTCCATCGCTCCCACGGGCGAATCGCGACGGTCACCGCGGTACGCCCGCCGGCCCGCTTTGGAGGTCTGATCTTCGACGGCGAGTTAGTTAGAGAATTCACCGAAAAACCGCAAATTGGCGAAGGCTGGATCAACGGCGGGTTCCTGGTTTTTGAGCCAACAATTTTCCGTTACATCAAAGACGACAGCACAAACCTCGAAGCCGAGGTGCTAGAGAAGTTGGCGGCTGACAGGGAGCTGACAGCCTACCGCCACGATCAATTCTGGCAATGCATGGATACACTGCGAGACAAGCGCTTGCTGGAAAGTCTGTGGCAGAGCGGCAGTGCGCCTTGGAAGGTGTGGGAATGAAAAACTTCTGGCCGGATCGTCCCACATTCGTGACCGGCGCTACAGGGCTGGTTGGCGCGTCGCTCGTGCGGCGACTGGTGGAAGCTGAGGCGGATGTCGTTTGTCTGGTTCGCGATTGGGTTCCGCAGAGTGAACTGGTAACTTCTAAACTCATCGAGCAGATCAAGGTTGTGCGGGGCGATGTGCGGGACCAATCCCTGTTGGAGCGAGTTCTGGGCGAATATGAAATTGACACGGTGCTTCACCTTGCTGCCCAGACCGTCGTTACCATCGCAAATCGGAATCCAGTTTCCACGTTCGAGAGCAACATTGGCGGGACTTGGGCGCTAATGGAGGCTGTGCGCCGTAGTCCGGCAGCAAAACAGGTGGTTGTTGCGTCATCGGACAAGGCATATGGCGATCGTGGTGGGTTGCCGTATTGCGAGAAGGTGCCATTGCAGGGTTCTCACCCTTACGACGTGAGCAAGTCCTGTGCAGATCTGATCGCACAGATGTATGCCAAGACTTACGATCTGCCGGTTGGCATCACCCGGTGCGGAAACTTCTATGGCGGAGGTGACCTCAACTGGAGCCGTATTGTGCCCGGCACGATCCGTTCCGTGCTGCGCGGCGAGAGACCGGTGATCCGTTCGGATGGCAAATGCATTCGCGATTATTTCTACGTCGAGGATGGCGCTGCAGCATACATGCTCCTGGCAGAACAACTTGCAGCCAATCCAGAGCTCCGGGGAGAAGCCTTCAACTTCTCCAATGAGCAACAGACCACCGTGCTTGAAATCGTGGAGAGAATCCTTCTCTTGATGGATTCCAACCTGCGCCCGGACATACAAAACAAAGCCAGAAACGAAATTCGCTTCCAATGTCTGAATGCTCAAAAGGCTCGGCAAGTGCTCGGCTGGCGCCCACTCTTCAGCGTGGACCAGGGCCTTCGGTGTACGATTGAATGGTACGGCAAGTTTCTGAGAACTCCTCTCCAACTACAATGCAACTAACCTGTCGCTCGTGCGGTAGAAGCCGATTAGAAACAATTCTATCTTTGGGGCGCATGCCGCTGGCAAATGCCTTGCTCACGCTGGACCAGCTCCACCATCCAGAACCGACCTACCCTCTCGAGCTGGCGTTTTGCCCCCAGTGCGCCCTGGTTCAAATCACCGAGACCGTGCCGCCCGAACATCTTTTCCGCGAGTATCTGTACCTCTCTTCGTTCTCGGACACGATGCTGCGCCACGCCGAGACGCTCGCGGCGGAGTTAATGCCCTTACGCAGGCTCACGGGGCGCAGCTTGGTCGTTGAGATCGGCAGCAACGACGGCTACCTCTTGCAATACTACCGCCGCGCCGGAGTCGGCGTCCTCGGCATCGAGCCCGCCGCAAACATTGCTCGCCTGGCCGAATCGGAACATGGAATCCCGACGCGGGCGGAATTTTTCGACCGCGCCTTGGCCGGGCAACTCCGCCGCGAAGGCAAACAGGCCGACGTCATCCACGCCCACAACGTGCTGGCGCACGTTGCCGACCTCAACGGCTTCATCGCCGGTCTCCGCCTGCTCCTGAAAGACGACGGCCTAGCGGTCATCGAAGTGCCTTACCTCAAAGACCTGCTCGACCGCTGCGAGTTCGACACTATCTACCACGAACATCTCTGCTACTTCTCGCTCACGGCTCTCGACAAGCTCTTCCGCTGCCACGGTCTCGAAATCTCCGGCCTCGAGCGGCTCGACCTTCATGGCGGCTCGCTCCACTTGCGGGTCGTTCCGGCTGGTTCTGCGCCCGGCGCCCGGCGCGTTCAACGTCTCCTCGACGAAGAGGAAGGATGGAGCGTGCGCTCGCTCGCCGGCTACCTCGGCTTCGCACAGCGCGTCGAACACGTCCGGAGTTCCCTTCGCAACTTGCTGGTCGGACTCAAACGGCAGGGTGCTCGCCTTGCCGCTTACGGCGCGGCAGCAAAGGGAAGCACCTTGCTGAATTACTGCGGCATTGGCCGGGAGACGCTGGACTTCGTGGTCGATCGCAGCCCCCACAAGCAGGGAAGATTCATGCCCGGTGTGCACTTGCCGGTGTTTCCGTCGGAAAAGCTTCTCGAAGCTATGCCGGACTACGTTCTCCTGCTCACCTGGAACTTTGCCGACGAAATCCTGGCACAGCAGCGCGAGTACCGGCAGCGCGGCGGGCGGTTCATCCTCCCCATCCCGCGCCCGGCCATCGTCGAACCGGCGCTGATCGCCGCCAGCACAGCCGGCTAGCGTTCACCTGCGGTTCTTGCGATGGTGTTTCACGAGTCCAGCCTGAAAGGCGCTTACGTCGTCGAGCCCGAGAAGCAATTCGACACGCGCGGCTTCTTCGCTCGAATCTTCTGTGAGGAGGAGTTCGGGGCGCACGGACTCAACCCGCGCATCGTGCAGTGCAGCGTGTCGTTCAACACGCAGAAAGGCACCCTTCGCGGAATGCATTATCAGATTCCTCCCCACGAAGAAGCGAAACTGGTGCGCTGCACCGCGGGTGCGATCCACGACGTCATCATCGACCTTCGCCCCCACTCACCGACCCTTCGACAATGGCTGGCGGTGGACCTCACGGCGGAGAATCGCCGCCTCCTCTATATTCCCCAAGGATTTGCGCATGGCTTTCAGACGTTGGTGGATCATACCGAGGTTTTTTACGCGATCTCCGACTTCTATCACCCGGAGTGTGCAAGGGGGATCCGATGGAATGACCCCGCGTTCCAGATTCCCTGGCCGTTGCAAGAGGTCATTCTGTCCGAAAGGGATCGCACCTATCCAGATTTGATTCCGCTCCCGCTTTCTCAGCTGCGTTAGCCCATTCCATGTCCGAATCGTCCATGAAGATCGGCCTGTTTGCTGCTGGCACGGTCGGCAGCGAGATCGCAAGGTTTTTCAGTGAGAATCACGAGCCGCTGGCGTGCCTGGCGTTGGATTCAAAGGATCGAGAGGGTCTCAACGCAGCCATTGCGGCCAATTCCGGGTTGTCCGATCCCGCTCGGATCTTCTACAGCGCTTCGCTCTCCACCGAGCAGATCCTGTCTGCTCTCGCGAGCCTTCGCCTCGACCTGATCATCCTGGCATGGTGGCCTTACATCATCGAGAGAAAATTGATCGAACTTCCCCGGCTGGGTTGCTTGAACTTTCATCCGAGCTATCTCCCATTCAATCGGGGCAAGCACTACAACTTTTGGACCCTCGTCGAAGATGTGCCCTTTGGCGTAACCCTCAACTGGGTCAGCGAAGGGGTCGACAACGGCCATATCGCATTCCAGAGTCCCATCGCCAAGTCCTGGGAGGACACGGGGGAAAGCCTTTATCACAAGGCGCAAGCGGAGATCGTTCGGCTCTTCAAGGAGAAATTTCCTGAGATCAAGAACCAAAAGATCCCGCGCATCGCCCAAGACCTGGGGAAAGGGAGCTTTCACAAAGCGAAAGAGCTGGAAGCAGCATCGAGAATCGAATTGGAGGAGCGCTACCGAGCGCGCGACCTGCTCAATCTGCTGCGGGCCCGGACATTCCCTCCGTATCCGGGCGCATGGTTTGTCGATGACGGCACCCGGTATGAAGTCCGCGTTCAAATCAAAAGGGTGGATGGGCAACAGGATGAGAAGCAAACAAGACTTTGAAGCGCGGAAGCGCACCTTCATCGGCAAGATGGCGGCGAATCACTCTCTCCAGGAGCTGAGCCGGCGATGGTTCGTGGCAAGTTCCAAGCTCGAGTACAGCTATCACTTTACCTGGCTCGGCAGGCCCGTCATTCAGTTCCCTCAGGACATTGTGGCGCTACAAGAAATCATTTGGCGGATCAAGCCCGATCTGATCATCGAAACAGGAATTGCGCACGGGGGCTCGCTCATCTTCTACGCCTCGATGTTGGAGCTGATCGCGGAGAACGGCCAGGTGCTGGGGATTGACCTCGACATTCGCGGGCACAACCGGGTGGAGATCGAAAGGCATCCGATGGCCAAGCGCATCACCATGATCGAAGGCTCTTCGGTAGATGAGCAGGTGGCCGCGCGGGTGTGGAACTTTGCGAGAGACAAAAAGCGGACGCTCGTGGTGCTGGACTCGAATCACACACATCCTCATGTGCTCAAGGAAATGCAACTCTACTCGCCCCTGGTGAGGAGGGGAAGCTACCTGGTCGTGCTCGATACCATCATCGATCGCATGGCAGAGGAGTTTTCCAAGAACAGGCCGTGGGGAAAGGCAAATAACCCTCGAACAGCCGTGCGGAAATTCATGAAGTCGGACAATCGCTTCGTCATCGACACGGAACTGGAAAACAAATTGCTCATCACCGTGGCTCCGGATGGTTATTTACGGTGCATAAAGGACTAAAGATGGAACGGATTCCCGTATCTGGTCCGTGGATTACCCACAAAGAAATTGCTTACGTTCAAGATGCGGTAACTAATGCTTGGTACGCCCAAGCAAATATGTATCACGAACGGTTTGAAAAAGCTTTTGCTGAATATCTAGGTAGGCGTTTTGCAGTTTCTCTTCCCTCGTGTACTTCGGCGATTCATCTTTCCTTGTTGACGCTCGGTGTTGGGCCTGAGGATGAAGTGATTGTCCCAGACGTGACCTGGATTGCGTCGGCAGCGCCGATTACCTATGTCGGGGCAACACCGGTTTTTGCCGACATTGATGCTCGAACCTGGTGCTTGTCTGCTGGATCGTTTGAGAATTGCATTACGGAAAAAACCAAGGCTGTCATCCTGGTGGATCTCTACGGCAACACGCCAGATGTAGACGCCATTCGAGATATAGCGAAGCGACACGGTATAGGGATTATCGAAGACGCTGCGGAAGCGATAGGTTCGGAATACAAAGGAAAGAAGGCCGGCACTTTCGGAGAAACCGCTGTCTTCAGTTTTCACGGCTCCAAGACCCTTACCACGGGAGAAGGCGGCATGCTAGTTACACACCGGGATGACGTCTATAATCGGGTTCTACTCCTACGCGACCATGGTCGCAAGCCCACCGATAAGATGTTCTGGAACATGGAAGTGGCGTACAAATACAAAATGAGCGCCATGCAGGCGGCCCTTGGTCTCGCACAGTTAGAGCGCATCGAAGAACTGGTTGCAAGAAAGCGCCAGATATTCGCCTGGTATACGAGGGAATTATCCGAGATAGAAGGTATAACCCTAAATCACGAGGCGCCCAGCACCAAGAACACCTACTGGATGGTTACCGGAATCATAGACGGGAAATTCGGCATGAAAAAGGAGCGCCTAATATACTTGATGAGTGAGAAAGATATTGATTGCCGTCCCTTCTTTCACCCTTTGAGCTCTCTTCCAGCCTATGAAAGCCTGAGACAGGCACGCGAAGCACGCCGCCGCAACCAGGTTAGCTACGGGATTAGTCCCTATGGGATTAATCTCCCATCTGCTTTGAACCTGACAGAGGAAATGGTCAGCTACGTCTGCGATGTTCTGAGGGAAATCTTGCGGCAATGATAGGGCCATTCCGCAATACACGCCGGCGGAATGAAAGGAAGAGTCTGAGATTGACCACTTACCCTGACCGCTTGCAGGCGACATATTCCTCGACTGCATTCCTGCGGCTGGGTTTCTCCCTGACCTGGGCAGCATAAAATGGGGAGTACTTCCAAGCTTTCAAAAAATATCGTCTACAACCTTGTCGGTCAAGGACTGGCCCTCGTTTTTGGCTTCGTCGCCGTCAGGTATGTCTTCAAGCAGTTGGGGGAAGACGCGCTGGGAATCATTTATTTCACGGCCACGATGAGCGCCGTCTTGTGTACCGTGCTGGAGCTGGGAATGTGTTCCACAATCGTGCGTGAGGTTTCGACGCGCCTTGATGATGAACCCGCCTATGTCCGGAAGCTGATTCGCACGGCGTCTCTAATCTGCTGGAGCTCCTACGCCTTGCTCGCTGCCGCCGTCTACCGCGCCGCCCCTTTTCTGGTCGAGAAGTGGATTCACTCCAAGACAATGGATGCCGCCACCGCAACGCGAATGGTGCAAGTCCTTGGCATGGCGGCGCTGGTGGCGATGCCACGCTCGTTCTACGTGAGCCTTCTACGTGGGTTGCAGCGCATGGAATTCATCAACTTGATTGACGTCAGCACCAGCGCACTGCAGCAGCTCGGAATCATCGTGATCCTATCGTTTGGCGGAGGGCTGTTTGCCGCGGTCGATTGGCTTGCACTTTGTTTTGTCCTGGGCCTACTGGCCTACATGCTGGTGTGCGCGCAGTTCTTTTCTTTTCGCGCGTTGCTGCCAGGCTTCTTCCCAGCCGCAGCGCGCCGCAACTTCGGCTTCGCCGCCAGCATGATGGCCATTTCTCTTCTCTCGATGGTGCACATGCAAGCCGACAAACTCATTGTCAGCAAACTGCTGCCCATCGGGGTGTTCGGGTTCTATGCCGTTGCTTCCGGCGCCGTCTCTCGCGCCAACCTATTGAGCGGCGCGATCGCGCAGGCTGCGTTCCCGGTGTTTTCCACGCTTTCTCAGGCCAGGGATCAAACGAGTTTCTTGGCGCAATACCGCCCTCTCCAAGATTTGGTTTGCTTGGCGACTGTGCCGGCTTACGCCGCGATTGTTTTTGCTGCGGGCCCGCTATTCACTTACTTGCTCAATGCCGAGGCCGCCCGACTGCTGCTGTTGCCGGTGGCTTTTCTCTGCCTGGGGTTCTACATGAACGGCACCTTGCAGGTGCCATACGTTGCTTCGCTGGCCGTGGGCAAGCCGCAAATCACCGCGCGACTCAATTTTTATGCCCTATTCGTCATACTACCCTCTACGACGCTTCTGGTCTTTCGTTTCGGCATCGCCGGGGCGGGTTTCTCCTGGGTAGCCTATCACCTATTTGCCTACGCCTACGCCGTCCCATTGATTTGCGCGGAGTGCCTGGGAACTTCGCTCGCGGGTTGGTACGCACATGTGCTGCGAGTAGCCGTGCTGGCCGCCGGAACCTATGGAGTGGCGTGGGCCATCGTGGTTTCGCTTGACGCCCAGAACCTCATGGCCCTTGCGATGGCTTATGTCGGGGCGTCCCTTGTCTATCTGGGCGGAGCGTACGCCTTGGTGGGCAGCGAACTTCGGGAGGCGTGCCTGAGATCACTTGCGGCCGCGCGCCTGCGGATCGCAGAGGTTCGATGAGTCTCTTCCGTGTGTCGGGAGGCCGCTCATGAACCGGCAAGGTGAATCCGTCTGCGGGAAGGCTCCGCTGGTGAGTATCGGCATGCCGGTCTACAACGAAGAGCGGTTCCTAACCTCGGCGCTCGACTCTCTCCTGGCGCAAGATTTCCGGAACTTCGAATTGGTGATCTCGGATAACGCGTCGCAGGATGCCACGCAAGAGATTTGTCTCGCCTATGCCGCTCGAGACGCGCGGATCCGGTATATCCGCAAGGCCGTGAATTGCGGGGCGGTCG
>JBGPZW010000012.1:0-37086 GCA_041493955.1 Terriglobia bacterium | reverse complement strand
TGCAGCCCATCGCCGACGCGGTCAAGCTCCTGATCAAGGAAGACATCATCCCGGAAGGCGCTGACGTGCTGATCTTCTGGCTGGCGCCGCTGCTCTCGGTGACCGCGGCCATGCTGGCCATGGCCGTCCTGCCATTTGGTCCCGCCTTCCAGATCGCTGACCTCAACATCGGATTGCTGTTCGTCCTGGGCATCAGCTCGATGGGCATTTTCGGAATCGTGCTGGGCGGCTGGGCGTCGAACAGCCATTATTCGCTGCTGGGCGCGCTGCGCAGCGCCGCGCAACTCGTGAGCTATGAAACCGCCGCGGGCATGGCCGTGGTGAGCGGGCTGCTGCTGGCGGGCACGCTTTCGACGCGGCGCATCGTCGAGCTCCAGGCGGAGCAGGGCGTCTGGTATGCCTTCCTGGCGCCCGTCGGATTCTTCGTCTATCTGGTGGCGTCGATCGCGGAAACCAATCGCGCGCCGTTCGACCTGCCCGAGGCGGAATCGGAGCTGGTGGCCGGCTACATGACCGAGTATAGCGGCTTCCGCTGGGCGCTCTATTTCCTGGCCGAATACACGAACATGATTGTAGTGGGCTCGATCGCCACGACGCTGTTTCTGGGCGGCTGGCTGCGGCCGTTCTCCGGCACACGCGCGCTGGATTTCCTCGACTACGTGCCGGCGCTGCTGATGTTCCTGGTGGGCGGCTACTGCTTCTACCGCGTGCCCAAGCAGCCGGTGAAAGTGCAGAGAGGTTTTATGGTTGCGGTGGGCCTGCTGTGCCTGGGGCTGGCGGGGATCCTGGGCGCGGTGCAGGTGCCGGCGCTCGGCGGCGCAAAGGCGGCTCTCCACGGCGGGTTCTGGTTCCTGGTGAAAGTGTTCCTCTACATTTACGTGTTCATGTGGCTGCGATTCACCTTCCCGCGGTACCGCTTCGACCAGTTGATGCGGCTGGGCTGGCACTTCATGATTCCCGTGGCCATCGTCAACGTGATGGGGATCGGCGGGGCGCTGGCGCTGCACTGGCAGTGGCATTGGGGATTGGCCCCGGCACTGGTCGTGACTACCGTCGCCACGCTGCTGGTGGCGGCGTACCTGGCCCGGGCAGGCGAACGCAGCGAGAAACCCCTCGTGGGCGAAATCTAGGGATGGGCCGAAGATGCTCGATAAAGTGATCTTCTACTTCTTCGCGGGGCTGGCGGTGATCTCCGCCCTCCTGGTGGTGACGCGGCGCAACGCCGTGCACAGCGCCATCTTCCTGATCACCGCGCTGTTGGCCACCGCGGGCATCTTCCTGCAATTGCGCGCCGAGTTTCTCTTCATCGTGCAGATCATTCTCTACGTCGGCGGCATCATGGTGCTGTTCATCTTCGTCATCATGCTGGTGAATCTGGATGTGGCGCTGCACCAAGTGCAGTTCAACCGGCAGACCTGGGTGGCGGGCGTCCTGGCGCTGGCGCTGGGCGCACAAGTGGCCTTCGCCTTCCGGCTGGTGCAGAAGAGTCCGCAGGCCGGCGAGATCCTGCGCCTGCCCGAGGACTCGGCCGCGCAACTTGCGCCCAACACGGAGCTGGTGGGCCGGACCTTGTTTCAGAATTACATGCTGCCGTTTGAGATCGCTTCGATCCTGCTGCTGGTAGCCATGATCGGGGCGGTGGTGATGGCCAAGAGAAAGGTGTAGGCGCCCGAGGAAACTGATGATCCCGACCAGCCATTACCTGTTCCTGAGCTTGGCGCTGTTCACCATCGGCGTGATCGGCGTGCTCACGCGGCGCAACGTCATCATCATCCTGATGTCCATCGAGCTGATCCTAAACGCGGTGAACATCAACCTGATCGCGTTCTCGCGACACCTGGGCCGGGTGGACGGCCAGATCTTTGCCCTCTTCGTCATCACCGATGCGGCGGCGGAAGCGGCCGTGGGGCTGGGGATCATCATCGCGTACTTCCGCAACCGCGAAACCGTCCTGGCGGACGAGATGGATATTTTGAAATGGTAGCGGTGAAGCGGAAACGTCTTGGCATTCCGAGTCCCGGTTCTACCGGGACAAGGAAGCTCTCCGGAGAGATTCCACGGTCGCTTCGCGCCCTCGGAATGACAGGTGGCGGCGCAGTGCGCTTCAAGGAAAGGCTTTGGCGGGTGGCGGACTGATGGCGGCTGAATACTTTCTCGACCATATCTGGCTGATCCCGCTGTTCCCGCTGGCCGGGGCGGCGCTGATGCTGCTCATCGGGCGGCGGTTGCCGAACAACACCGTCAGCGTCGTCTGCGTCGGCAGCGTTTTCGTCTCCCTGCTCTATTCGCTGGGCGCGGTCTGGCAGCTTGCGCAGCGGCCGGCGGAACATCGCGTGGTGGAAAAGGTCCTCTTTGAGTGGGTTCCGGCCGGGCCGATGCATACCAGCGCGGGCAAGCTGATCGATTTCGTGGCCGAGTGGGGCACGTTGCTCGACCCGCTCTCGGCGGTAATGATCCTGGTGGTGACCGGCGTGGGCTTCTTGATCCACTTTTACTCGATTGGCTACATGGGCCATGAAGGTGGTTACTACCGCTTCTTCGGCTACATGAACCTGTTCATGTTCTCCATGCTCACCCTGGTGCTGGCGAACAACATGCTGCTGATGTTTGTCGGCTGGGAGGGCGTGGGCCTGTGCAGCTACCTGTTGATCGGGTTCTACTTCCTCCGGAAGTCGGCTGCGGACGCGGGGAAGAAGGCGTTTATCGTCAACCGCGTGGGTGACGCCGGCTTCATGCTGGGGATGTTCCTAACCATCGGCACATTGGGCACCATCAAGTTCACCGAATTCGGCCCGGCGCTCGCCGCGGGCCACTTCGAGGTGGGCGCGCCCGTGATCACGGCCATCGCGCTGCTGCTGTTTGTGGGCGCCACGGGGAAATCGGCACAGATTCCGCTCTACGTCTGGCTGCCCGACGCGATGGAGGGCCCCACGCCGGTCAGCGCGCTGATCCATGCGGCGACGATGGTGACCGCGGGGGTGTACATGGTCACGCGGCACAACGCCATCTACCAACTCTCGCCGCGTGGGCTGGAAGTCGTCGCGGTGATTGGCGCGGCCACGGCGATCTATGCGGCCTCGATGGGTTTGTTGCAGAACGACATCAAGCGTGTGCTGGCCTACTCGACGATCAGCCAGTTGGGCTACATGTTCCTGGCCTGCGGCGTGGGCGCGTTTACTGCGGGGATCTTCCACCTGATGACGCACGCCTTCTTTAAGGCACTGCTCTTCCTGGGCGCCGGCAGCGTGAGCCACGCGCTCTCCGGCGAACTGGACTTGCGCAGGATGGGCGGGCTGTGGGACAAGATCCCAACCACCTCGCGGACGCTTTTTGTCGCCACGCTGGCCATTGCGGGCATCCCGCCGCTGGCGGGCTTTGTCAGCAAGGACGAAATCCTGTGGAAGACGTTTGAGCATAGCCCGCTCCTGTGGATCGTCGGCTTCCTGACCGCAGGCATGACCGCGTTTTACATGTTCCGCCTGATGAACATGACTTTCTTCGGTACCTCGCGCGTGGCGCACGAGGTCGAGCACCACATCCACGAATCGCCGCGGACGATGACCGTGCCGCTGATGATTCTCGCGTTTCTCTCCGTCGTCGGCGGATGGATTGGCTGGCCTGCGGCGCTCGGCGGCAGCAACCGCTTCGAGCATTTCCTCGCGCCGGTGATTGCGCGTCCGCACGAAGGCCACGCGGAAGCCGCTGCCGCAGCGCACGCCGGCGCAGGAGAGTACGGGCTGATGCTGGCTTCAGTGCTGATCGCGCTCGCGGGCATCTGGCTGGCGCGGGTGATGTACATACAGCGGCCCGAGCTGCCCGACCGAGTGGCGCGCGACTCCGGCTTCCTCTACCAACTGATTTATCGCAAGTACTACATGGATGAGATTTATGACGCGCTGTTTGTCAACCGCACGAAGGACCTGGGAACCACGCTGGGTCTGTTTGACTCGAAGGTGATTGACGGCCTGGGCGTGGACGGGACGGGCTGGATGACGCGCTTCACGTCGCGCGTCTCGATCTGGTGGGACACCTGGATCGTGGACGGTCTGGTGAACCTGGCCGCGCGAATCGTCTGGCTGTTCAGCTACCCGGTCCGCATGGTGCAGACCGGGCTGGTGTCGAGCTACGCCCTGCTGATCGTCCTGGGCGTGCTGATCTTTCTCGGGTACTACCTGCGAACGGTGATGCGCTAGAAGGCGAGGCAATCGAGATGCACTTCTTACAAAACCATATCCTGAGCGTGGTGCTGTTGACCCCGCTGGCGGGCGCGATCCTGGCGCTGTTCGTCCCGCGCGAGAACGACAACACCCACCGGGTGCTGGGGAACATCTTCGGATTTGCCGGGCTGGTGGTTTCGCTGCCGCTGATCTGGTGGTTCAAGGCTGATGTGCCCGGCTTCCAGTTCACCGAAAACTTCGACTGGATTCCCTCCATCGGCGCGCGCTACACGCTGGGCATCGACGGCATCAGCTTCCTGCTGGTCATGCTGACAACCATCCTGGGCGCCATTTCGATTCTCTCCTCTTGGAGCGCCATCCAGATCCGCAGGAAGGAATACTACATTCTGTTACTGCTGCTGCAGACGGGCATGCTGGGCGTGTTCATGTCGCTCGACTTCTTCCTGTTCTACGTGTTCTGGGAAGTGATGCTCGTGCCGATGTACTTCCTAATCGGCGTGTGGGGGAGCGACCGCCGGCTCTACGCCGCCATCAAGTTCTTCCTTTACACGCTGGCGGGTTCGGTGCTGATGCTGCTGGCCATCCTGGCTATTTATTTCCAGAACTATGAAATCACCGGTGTCTATACCTTCGACATCCCCACGCTGCTGGCTGCCGCGCCGCACTTCTCGCAAACCATGCAACGGTGGCTGTTCTGGGGGCTGTTCTTTGCCTTCGCCATCAAGGTGCCGATGTTCCCGTTTCACACCTGGTTGCCCGACGCGCACACCGAAGCGCCGACGGCTGGCTCGGTGATCCTGGCCGGCGTCCTGCTGAAAATGGGCACGTACGGTTTTGTCCGCTTCTCGGTGCCGATGCTGCCCGAGGCGTCCAAGCAGTACGCCTGGATCATCATCGTGCTTTCGATCATCGCCATCATCTACGGCGCGCTGGTCTGCATGATGCAGAAGGACATGAAGAAGCTGATCGCCTACAGCTCGGTGAGCCACATGGGCTTCTGCACCCTGGGCATCTTCGCGCTCACGCCGCACGGGCTTTCCGGCAGCATCCTCCAGCAAGTCAACCACGGCATCTCCACCGGCGCGCTCTTCTTGATCGTCGGCATTCTCTACGAGCGGCGGCACACGCGCATGATCGCCGACTTCGGCGGGCTTTCCACGCCCATGCCCAACTTCGCCGCCATCTACCTGATCATCAGCCTGAGCTCGCTGGGCATGCCGCTGCTGAACGGCTTCATCGGGGAGTTCACCATCCTGCGCGGCGTCTTCGAGGTCAGCCGAGTGTGGGCGGCCTGGGGCGTCATCGGCATCATCCTTGGCGCGGCATACTTGCTGTGGCTCTACCAGAGGGTGATGTTCGGTTCGGTCACCAACCCGGCGAACGAGCATTTGCCGGACCTGAATGTGCGGGAGATGGTCACGCTGGTGCCGCTGGTGTTGCTGGCGCTGTGGATCGGCGTCTATCCGAAGCCGTTCTTCCGCTACCTGGACGTGCCGGTCAAGCGGATCGTTTTGACGGTGAACAAGAACTACTACGACAAGACCGACCGCGAGGCGATGCAACTCCCGGCGGCGCCGCCTACGGCGGCTCCGGCCAGTGAGGCCGGCCAAACGGCTGCCGGCAGACCCGCCGCGGAGAGGAAGTAGGCCGCACCGATGTGGAGTGAGTTCTTCACACGCGAAGACTTCAATCTGATCCTTCCCATGGTGGAGCTCGCCCTGTTCGGGCTGGGCATTCTGCTGACCGACTTTCTGCTCGAGCCGCGTTACAAGTATTGGAACGCGGTGATGGCCATGCTGGGCGTGGGCTTCAGCGGCTTCACGCTCTGGCAGCTCCGCAACGCGCTGGCCGCTAAGCTCTCGCAAGGGCAGACGCCGCGGATGATCGGCTTCAACAACTCGGTGCTCGTGGATCCCTTCTTCATCTTCTTCGGATTCGTCTTTCTTGCCGCCACGGCGCTGGTGATCCTGCTCTCGGTGCGCTACATGGAAATCGAGGCCGAACATCACGGCGAGTATTATGCTCTGATGCTGTTTGCCACCGTCGGCATGATGTTCATGGCCTCGGGGATCGACCTCATCGTGCAGTTCATCGCGCTCGAGACCATGGCCATCAGCTTCTACGTGCTGGTGGGATTCCTGCGGCGCGACCGCCGCTCGAACGAAGGCGCGCTGAAATACCTCCTGCTCGGCGCGTTCAGCTCTGGAATTCTTGCCTACGGCTTCTCCATCATGTACGGCGTGGCGGGCTCGACTAATCTGATAGACATCACCCGGGAATTCTCGCGGCGCGCCGCCAGCGGCGTGGACCTGCTCGTGCTGCTCTCGATTGTGACCGTCGCGGCGGGGCTGTTCTTCAAGGTCGCCGCAGTGCCGTTCCACCAGTGGGCGCCGGACGTGTACGAGGGCGCGCCAACCACCATCACCGCCTACGTCAGCGTGGCGTCGAAGACGGCCAGCTTCGCTCTGCTGCTGCGTTTGTTCCAAACGGCTTTCTGGCCCGCGCGGGCGAACTGGGTGATGCTGGTCGCGGGTGTTGCGGTGGCTTCGATGACCGTGGGCAACCTCGCGGCGATCACGCAGACGAACATCAAGCGCCTGCTGGCCTACTCCTCCATCTCGCACGTCGGCTATATCCTGCTGGGCCTGGTGGCCGCGGCCACGGGCGAGAATGTCAATCAAACCGGCTTGCAGGGCATGGCCTTCTACTTGTTCGTTTACACCTTCATGAATATCGGGGCGTTTGCGATCGTCATTCTGCTACGGCGCAAGGGCCTGATCGGCGACGACCTCGAGGACTTGAACGGCCTGTTCCATCGCAACCCGGGCGCCGCGTTGCTGCTGCTGATCTTTATGCTCTCGCTCGCGGGGATCCCGCCGACGGCGGGCTTCCTGGGCAAGTACTACATTTTCCTGGCGCTGATCCAGACCGGGCACTACTACCTGGCCGTCTTCGCCGTGCTTTACATCATCCCGGCGGTGTACTACTACTTCCGCATCGTGGTGCACGCGTGGATGCGCGAGAGCACCGACACCGTGCGGCCCAGTGCCTCGCTGGCGCAGTCGGTGGTGCTGACGGTTACCGTGTTTATTTCGCTGGTGGCGGGCGTGTATCCCGAACCGTTCGTCCAGCTCGCCCGCTACTCGCTCTTCCTGCCGTTTGGCCCCCTTGGACGCTGAGGAACCAAGTTCGCTCCCTCCTGAAGGGCCGCGCAAGCGGGGGCCGCGTTTTGTGCGCGAGCTTGCTCTGGCTATGGAGCTTCCGTTCATCCCCATCGTCTCCGTCGTGATCGCCGGAGGACTGGGCTACTTGATCGATGGGCGATTTCACACCTCTCCATTGTTTGCGATTGTCCTAGGGTTGCTGGGGTTTGCGGCGGGCATGCGCGAGGTGTTTCGGCGGGTCTCCGGCGCAGAGAAGGAAGATGACGGGAAGTGACACCTTCTACCGCGCCGCGGAGCGCCGCATCGAGCTCGTGACGCTCGGGCTAGGCGCGGCCGCGTCGCTGGCTGGCGGAATTCGCTGGGGCTGGCGCGCGGCGGCTGGCGTGGCCCTGGGCGCTGCGCTGGCCTGGGTCAACTACCGCTGGCTCAAGCAGGGCGTCGCCGCGCTGGCGCACCTGTTTGCCGCGCAGGCCGGCGCGGCAGAGGTGCGCATCCCGAAAGGTGTTTACGTGAAATTCCTCGGCCGCTTCGCGTTGCTGATCGTGGTTGTCTATGTTATTCTCTCGCGTTCTTGGGTGCCTACGGTAGCCGTGCTTGTAGGTTTATTTTCCCTGGCGGCCGCCGTCTTGATCGAGATGATTTTCCAACTCGTGCGCGGCGGGCCCCAGCCGGACGCAAGCTGACAGCCCAAACACTGCAGTTGAAAGGCTCATGGAAGAAAACCACATCCTGGGCGTCACGAAGCTGGTGAACTGGTTGCTGGGCAAGCCCGCCGCGGCTCTTCTTGCCGCGCTGCACGTTCAGCCCGCAAACCCCGCCTACCCCATTCCCAATCACCTCGCCATGGAGCTGGTCGTCTTCGCTTTTGCCGTGGTGTTTTTTCTCGCGCTGAAACGCCGGCTCTCAGTGGAAAGACCCGGCGGGGTACAGCAGTGCATGGAGATGGTGCTCTCGAACCCGATGGGCGTGGGCGTGCGCGACCTCACGAGCGACATGATCGGCCACGCTGGCGACAGGTACATACCCATGCTCGGCAGCATCGGCCTGTTCGTGCTGCTGTGCAACCTGATCAGCCTTGTGCCGGGATTTGAATCACCCACAGCCACGAATTCCGTGCCTCTGGGTTGCGCCGTGCTGGTCTTTCTCTACTACCATTCTTGCGGCCTGCGGCATCACGGCCCGGCGCACTACGGCAAACAGTTCCTCGGGCCAATGCTAGGCCTGTCTCCACTGATGGTGGTGATCGAGACCGTCAGCCACTTCGCGCGGCTGCTTTCTCTCACCGTCCGTCTTTGGGTCAATATGGTGGTCAGCGAGTTGCTCTACGGCACCTTCCTGGGATTGACTCTGGTCTTATTTATCTTCGTCATCGACCTGAATCCGCCCGGGGCCATTTTGGTGCCCGTGCCGCTGCTGCTGCCGGCGTTGCCTCTGGTACTGCCGTGCATCTTCATCCTGTTGCACATCTTTGTGGGCTTCTTGCAGGCATTTGTTTTTACACTGTTGCCCATCATCTATGTTGGCGGGGCGATCGCCGAAGAGCACTAATCCGGCTTCATCGCCGTCCAGTGTGATCCCGGCTGCACGAGGGATGTCCGGGAGCCACCTCCTGGCGGCTATTTCATAACGGAGGGGAAACACCATGAGAAAGTTTGCGGTGATGTTGCTGGCGATCCTGGCCGTCTGCCTGATTGCTCCCGCGGCCTTTGCGCAGGAGCATGCAGGCGGAGCGGCCGCGACGAACTGGGTAGCCATTACGGCGGGCTTCAGCATGGCGGTCGCCTCGGCTGGATGCGGTTACGCGCAGGCGAAGGCCACTTCGGCGGCGTGCGAGTCCTTCGCGCGCAACCCGGGCGCGGCGCCGGCCATTCGCTTCGCCATCCTTCTCGCGCTGGTGCTGATCGAATCGATGGCGCTCTACACCTTCGCCATCATTTTCCTCAAGGTGAAGTAACCGGACCAGAGCAGGGAGCGCCGGTGGCTCGCCGCGCTACACGCCGAAAGCTGAGAGCTGAAAACTGCTTCGCTATCGCAGCAGGAGGGCTGATTGCGCGGCGAAATTCATCACGATGCCGGGGAAGAGGCCGAGGTAGAGCGTTCCGGCGGCGGTGACCAGCAGGACGAGCCCCACCGCGGCGGGGATGGGCAGCGGCGGCCACTCCTGCTGCGCGGGGCGCATGTACATCACCACGATGATACGCAGGTAGTAGTAGGCGGCGATCACGCTGTTGACTGCCAGCAGCACCGCGAGCCACACCAGGTGCGACTTCAGCGCCGCGTTGAAGATGTAGAATTTTCCGAGGAAGCCCGCAGTGACGGGCAGCCCAAGCAGTGAGAGCAGGTAGAGCGCCAGGCACGCAGCCGCCACGGGTTGCTGCTCGCCGAGGCCGGCGTAGTCGTCGATCTCGAGCCGCCGCTCGCCTTCGCCGCCCAGGTGCGCGATCAGAGTGAACGCGCCCAGTTTCATCAGTGCGTAGGCCACCAGATAGAAGAGCACCGCCGCGGTGCCGATCTCATTCCGCGCCGCAAACGCCACCAGGATATAGCCCGCGTGCGCGATCGAACTGTAAGCCAGCATGCGCTTCACGCTGGATTGGACCAGCGCGGCCAGGTTTCCAGCAAACATGGTGAGTGCCGCGGCAATCCAAAGGGCCCAGAACCAGAGCTGGCTCGCGGCCACGACGGTCACCAGGATGCGCAGCAGAAGGGCAAACGCCGCGGCCTTGGGTCCCGAAGAGAGCAGCGCAGTAACTGGCGTGGGCGCGCCCTCGTAAACGTCCGGCGTCCAGAGCTGGAATGGTGCTGCGGCCACTTTGAAAGCGAGGCCGATGAAGATCATCCCTAGCCCCAGTCTGAGCAGCGTGGGATTGGCCGCGGCGCGGTCTATCTGCGGGAGCAGCGTGGTGCCCGTGGCGCCATAGACCAGCGCCACGCCGTACAAGAAAAACGCCGTGGCAAACGAGCCCAGCAGGAAATACTTCATGGCCGATTCGTTCGCCCGCGGCGCGTTGCGCCGGTAGCTGGCCAGGATGTAGCTCGCGATCGAGCTCATCTCCAGGCCGATGAATGCGGTGACGAGTTCCTGTGCGCTGGCCATGACGCCCATCCCGGCGGTGGCGAACAGCACCAGCGCATAGAACTCGCCGCTGGGCAGCCCTTCGCGCTTCAGGTAATCCGAAGAGCCTAAGATCACCAGCACCGTCACCGCGCCGATCACCGCATGCAGGAAGACGCTGAAGCTGTCGATGCGCATGAGCCCGTAAAAAGCAAGCCCCTGATGCACGGCTGGCAGGCGTACCGCCGCCAGCGCCAACCCCGCGCCCAGCAGCGCCAGTGTGCGCGTCGGCCCCCGATACGCCCGCGGGATAAACGGATCCACCAGCATGATCAGGATGCCGAATACGCAGAGGACTAGCTCCGGCGCCAGCCGGAAAATGTCTTCGAGCGGGGGAAAGTTCGGCGGCAGCATCTACGGATTTCCCGCCTCTCCCCGAAGGCTGGCCGGAGCGGCCGGCTTTTCCACGACTGCGGCGCCAGCCGGCGCGGCGCTCCGGCCGGCGTTGTAACTCTGCGGGCGGAGCATCTGGTTGAGCACGTGCTGGCTCGACGCTTCCATCCGGCGCGTGAATGGTGCGGAGCCGACGCCCATCCAAAGAATGACTGCGGCCAGGGTGAACAGAATCACGCGCTCGCGGCCCGAAGCGTCGGGCAGCGCGCGGTTGCGCTCCGCGGTGACCCCGCCGAAGAACACGCGCTGGTAGGCCCAGAGCAGATAGATAGCCGATAGAATCACGCCCGTCGCCGCGAAGCTCGCCCAGCGCGCGTTGTGGCCGTAGGTGCCCAGCAAGATCAGGAACTCGCCGACAAAACCGTTGAGCATCGGCAGCCCCAGTGATGACAGGCAAACAAACAGGAACAGAGCCGAGAGCACCGGCATGGGCGTGGCCAGTCCGCCGAACTCGCTGATCAGGTGCGTGTGCCGCCGGTCGTAGAGCATCCCGGCGAGCAGGAAAAGCGCGCCGGTCGAGACGCCGTGGTTGAGCATCTGGTAGATCGAGCCCTCGATGGAGATGGTGTTGAATGCGAAGATGCCGAGCACGACCAGCCCCAGGTGACTCACCGAGGAATAGGCGATCAGCTTCTTCAAGTCGGGCTGCACCATGGCCACCAGCGCGCCGTAAACGATGCCGATGATGGCGAGGGTGGCCACGTAAGGCGCCATGCGCCGCGAGGCTTCGGGAAACAGCGGCAGGCAGAAGCGCAGCAGGCCGTAGGTACCCATTTTCAGGAGCACGCCGGCCAGGATCACCGAGCCTGCCGTGGGTGCTTCCACGTGCGCATCAGGCAGCCAGGTGTGCAGAGGAAACAGCGGCACCTTGATGGCGAAGGCGAGGAAGAAGGCGCCGAACAGCAGGAGCTCGGCGCGCGGCGCCAGGCCAACCCGCCCGCTCTGCAGCAGGCCCTGTATCACGGGCAGGTCAAACGAGCCGGTGATGTTGTAGAGCCACAAGATGCCCACCAGCATCAGCACCGAGCCAGCCATGGTGTAGAGCACAAACTTCAATGCGGCGTAGATGCGACGCTCGTGGCCCCAGATCCCAATCAGGAAATACATCGGCAGCAGCATTACTTCCCAGAACACAAAAAACATGAACAGGTCGAGCGCGAAGAAGACTCCGATCATGCCGGTCTCGAGCACCAGCAGCATCACGAAGAATTCGCGCACGTGCTTCTCGATATTGTTCCACGACGCCAGCAAAGCCAGCGGCGTCAGAAACGTGGTCAGCAGCACCAGGAACATGCTGATGCCATCCACGCCCAGGTGGTAGAGGATGGGGGGGGAGAGCATCCACGCGCGGCGCTCCTCGAATTGGTAGAAGGGGCTGGCAGCGTCGAAGCCGCGCAGCATCAACAGCGAGATGACGAATTCCGCCAGGGACACGACCAGCGCCAGCCGGCGAATCCAGGCGTGGTCGTCGCGGCGCAGGAGCAACAGCGCCGCAGAGCCCGCCAGCGGCAGGAAGGTGATGACCGTCAGCAGATAGGCATTGGGCACGCTAACGTACCGTACCGATCAGTGGCCGCAGCAGGGGCCACAGAAAAATCGCAATGAAGAGCACTGCGCCGACCACTACCCAGGCCGCGTAACTGCGCGTGTTGCCGGAGTTGAGATGGCGAACGCGGTCGCCGAACCGCTGCGTCGTTTGCGCCACGCCGTTCACCGCGCCGTCGATCCCGCCCTCGTCTACCGCGCGCCAGAGCAGCCGTGTGGAAACCCATCCAAGTGGCCGGACGAAGATCAAGTCGTACAGCTCGTCCACGTAATACTTGTTGAGCAGCAGGGTGTAGGGCGCGCGGACGGTCTCGGCCAGGCGCTCGGGCGTTTGCGGCCGCCGGATGTAGAACCACCAGGCCACCAGAAAACCCAATGCGGCCACGCCAACGGCCACACCAGCGAGTTGCAGCTCGAGCCCTTGCCCCTCGACAGGCAGAGACTCCAGCGTCTTCGGGCCCTCAAAGACGGGCGCGAGGTAATGCTCGAAATGATCCGCGCCGCCGAACAGCGCCGGCGCAGCCATCCACCCGCCGCTGACGGAGAAAACGGCGAGTACCACAAGCGGCACGAGCATGTTGCGCGGCGATTCGTGGACATGCACCGCGTGCTCGTCGTAGCGCGGCGCACCATGAAAGGTCAAGAAAACGAGTCGGAACATGTAGAAGGCAGTCAGCAGAGCGGCGCTGAGGCCCAAAGCCCAAAGCAGCGCGCTGCCGTAAGGGCTCACTCGCGCCTGGAACAGAATCGTGTCCTTGCTGAAGAACCCGGAAAAACCCGGCGCGCCGGCAATCGCTAGCGTAGCGACAAGCATCGTCCAGTACGTCCAGGGAATCTTCTGCCGCAAGCCGCCCATGCGCCGCATGTCCTGCTCGCCGCCCAGCGCGTGAATCACGCTGCCGGCGGCAAGGAATAGCAGCGCTTTGAAGAAGGCGTGCGTGAACAGGTGAAAAATGCCGGCGGAAAAGGCGCCGACGCCGCAAGCCAGAAACATGTACCCGAGCTGGCTGACGGTGGAATACGCCAGGACTCGCTTGATGTCGGTTTGCACCAGGCCGATCGTCGCGGCATAGAGCGCGGTGAGGCCGCCGATCACGGCGACGGCGGACATAGCCATCGGCGCGTGCAGGTAGAGCACGTGCGAGCGAGCCACCACGTAGACGCCCGCGGTGACCATCGTGGCCGCGTGGATCAGCGCGCTGACCGGCGTGGGACCTTCCATGGCGTCGGGCAGCCAGACATAGAGCGGCAACTGTGCCGACTTGCCAATGGCTCCCGCGAGGAGCAGCAGCGAGATCGTGGTCAGCAAACCGATCTGGCCGCCGGATTCCGACGGCATGCGCGCCGCGCTGTGAAACACGCGTTCAAAATCCACCGAGCCGAAGGTGCGATAGATCAGGAAGATCCCCAGCATGAAGCCGAAGTCGCCGATGCGGTTGACGATGAAGGCCTTCTTTCCAGCGTCCGCGGCCGACTTCCGCAGGAAGTAGAACCCGATGAGCAGGTAGCTCGACAAGCCCACGCCTTCCCAACCGACAAAGAGTAGGGGGTAGTTCGCCGCCATCACCAGCACGAGCATGAAGAACATGAACAGGTTCATGTAGGCGAAGAAGCGCGGGTAACCACCCTCGTGCGCCATGTAGCCGATGGAGTAGATGTGGATGATCCAGCCCACGCCGGTCACCACGAGCAGCATGACGACGGTGAGCTGGTCAACTTGCAGGTCGAACCCGGCGCGGAAATTGCCCGCGGTGATCCAGGAGAAATACGGTCGCACCCACGGGACCTGGTCGGCCGGCAGGCGCGAGAACTCGCGGATCAGCTCCAGCGCAGCGGCGAACGCCAGGCCCGTCGTGCCGACGCCCACGGCGTCGGTCGCGCGCTTGGGCCAGCGCCAACCGAAAAGCCCGTTGAGCGCCGCGCCCAGCAGCGGCAGCGCGGGAATGATCCAGAGATGTTTGAGCAGCAGCATTAGAGCTTGAGCAGATCCACGCGCTCCACGTTGAGCGACTGCCGATTGCGCGCAATCAAGATGATGATCGCCAGTCCGACGGCGGCCTCGGCCGCGGCCACCACAATGACGAAGAAGACGAACACCTGGCCCTGCAACTGCCCCAGCGCGCGGCTGAAGGCCACGAACGCCAGGTTGACGGCGTTGAGCATCAGCTCGATGGCCATGAAAATGGTGATGATGTTGCGCTTGAAGACGAAAGCCACCACGCCCAGGCCGAACAGCACGGCGCTCAGGACCAGGTAATAGGAAATCGGCACCACGGTCAGATCTCCCTCTTCGCCAGCACCAGCGCGCCCAGAATGGCGATGAGGATCAGAATCGACGTCAGCTCAAATGGGAAGACGAAATCCTGGAACAGCATCATCGCCAGCGTCTTGGTCGGCGCGGGGCCCGCTGCGGCCGCGGGCGCTGCCTGGGAAACCGTGCTGCGGCCGATCGCGTAGGCCAGCAGCACCATCAGGAAAATGCCCAGAGGCAGGCCCGCATACTGCGCCATGCGGCTCAGGTTGGTGCGCTCCTCGACGCCGGCGTTCAGCAACATGATCACGAGAACGAACAGCACCATGATCGCGCCGGCATAAACGATGATTTGCACGGCGGCGATGAACTCCGCACCCAGCAGCAGGTAGAGCCCCGCGAGCGACACCATCACCACGATCAGCGAGAGCGCGCTGTGGATGGGATGCCGCTGGAGGATCAGGCTCACGGCTCCGGCCACGGCCAGGGCCGCGAGCAGAAGGAAGAGGGCAAGCTCGGCGCTCATCGTTTGCCCACCACCATGGCAAAACTCGTCAGGATCACGTTGAGCAGCGACACCGGCAGCAACAGCTTCCAGCCCACGGCCATCAACTGGTCGTACCGCAAACGGGGCAGCGTGCCGCGCACCCAGACGTAGATGAACAGGAAGCTGAAAACCTTTCCCAGAAACCAAAACGGCCCCTGGATGAACTCCACGACGCCGGGCCGCGCCACCAGCACCGCTGCGCCGCACAGTAGCAGGCCCAGCACCGGGAGGACGATCCGGCCCGGACGCGAGCTGTAGCGGATGCCGTCAATCACCAGCCAGAGGCCTCCGGCGACAAACAGCATGGCGGGCAGGTAGAGGGTCCAAATCAGGTACGGCTTTTCCGGGAACGGAGAGAGCCAGCCGCCGAAAAAGAGAATCGTCGCCAGGCAGGAGACCGTGATCATGTTGGCGTACTCGCCCAGGAAAAACATGGCGAATTTGAAGCTGGAATACTCGGTGTGGAAGCCACCGACCAGTTCCTGTTCCGCTTCGGCGAGGTCAAATGGGGCGCGGTTGGTTTCCGCGATAGCCGCGGTGAAGAAACAGAAGAAGCCGAGCACCTGCGGCAGCGGCGACGCGAAGATGTTCCAGCGGGGAAGAAAACCCCAGTGGAACCCGTGCTGCGCGCCGATGATCTCGCGCAGGTTGAACGACCCGGCCAGCAGCAGTACGCCGACCACCGAGAGGGTGAGCGCCAACTCGTAGCTGACCATCTGCGCCGAGCTGCGCAGGCTACCCAGCAGGGGGTACTTGCTGTTCGACGACCAGCCCGCCAGCACCACCCCGTACACGCCCAGGGAGGTGATGGCGAAGAGAATCAGCAGCCCGATGTTCAAGTCGGCGATGCCGAGGGAAGTCGCGTGGCCGAGGATCTGAATCTCCTGCGGCCCGAACGGGATCAGGGCAATCGCCGTGAGCGCCAGCGACAGGGAGAGAAACGGCGCCAGATAGTAGGCGAAGCGGTCCACTCCCGCGGGCACGAGTCCTTCCTTGAACAGGAATTTCAGCCCGTCGGCCAGGGGTTGCAGCAACCCGTGGGGTCCCGCGCGGTAAGGGCCCCAGCGCGACTGGATGCGTGCCATCACCTTGCGCTCGAACCAGGTCAGATACGCGAGGGCCGTCAGCAGCAAGAACATCAGGACGATGATCTTGACCAGGGAGATGGCCAGGATCGGATGCTGGGCCAGGAATTTGCTCACGGCTTTGCTTCCGCCTCGGGAAGGGAATTGATCATCGTGCAATAGCGGCCCAGGCTGCCGCTCGTGAACAAAGTATCCCGCGAAGAAAAGATTGCCCCGGCAGGCACGTCGTAGGGCGCGCGCCCGTCTGTGGGCCAGTCCGGATGCGAAACCTCGGCGCCGCCGGTCAGCAGGTTGGCCCACGAGACCTCGTACCCGGGCACGTTGTTTCGGATCTCCTCAAACGCTGTTTCGGGGGTGCGCAGATGAATGCCGCGACCCAATCCCAACCGCGCCAGCTGGTGTGTCAGGATGCGCAGGATGTCGAGGTCAGTGCGCGGGCCCATCACTTCGGCTGCCTTGCGCAACAGTTGGACTTCGCCGGCGGTATTGGTGACCGTGCCGTCTTTTTCATAGGCGCAGGCGGCGGGCAACACGATGTCGGCGCGCCGGGCCGTCTCAGTCAGAAACATCTCGTGCACGACCAGCAGTTCCAGGCCGCCCAGGCGGTCGGCTGCGGCTAGGCCAAAGGTCTTCACCGGGTTTGCGCCGACAACATAAAGCGCCTTGAGCTTTCCCGTCAGCGCCGCGTCGAGCATCTGCCGTGCATTGAGGCCCGGTTTTTCCGGCAGCAATGCCTCCCAGAGTTTGCCGAATGCTTTGCGCGCAGTGGACTCTTCCACCGGCGCGTAGCCTGGCAGGCGGTCGGGCAGCAGGCCCATATCGGCGGCGCCGCGCGAATTTACGTAGTCGCCCAGGGCCATGAAACGGGTCTGCCCGGGCAGGCGCGAGCCGAAAGCCACCAGGTCGCGCGTGGCTGCACCGCTGACTTCCGAGCCAAACACGATGACTACCTCGCTCTCTTTTTCCAGGGCGTCCTTGAGTGTCTTCAGCTCGGCCGCCAGCCGGTCGTCCAGCTTGCCCCTCCCCGTGGCCAGCCAACGCAGCACGGCGGGCTCGGAGTCCCTGGGCACCCTGACAAACTGCCGGGCCAGGCGGCGCAGCTTGATGGCTTGCGCGTTGAGGACGTAGAAGCGCGCGCCGCACAGCCGCAGGGCTGCGCGCATCTGCCAGGCGGCCAGCGGATTCTGGTCGGTCGGATCGTTTCCGACCAGCAGGATCGCATGGGCTTCCCCGAGCTGTTGCATGGTCGCCAGGGCGCCGCCGGCTCGCCCGCCGAGCGCGGCGATCAGGCCGGCGTAGTCGGCCGTGCGGTGGTGGTCGATGTTATTGGTGCCAAACGTCGCGCGGGCCATGCGTTGCAGCAGGTAATTCTCTTCGTTGCTGGTTCGGTTCGAGCCGATGAAACCTATGGCACCGGGCCCGTGCTTCTCGCGCATCTGCTTGAGCCGCGCGGCGAGCTCGGTGAGCGCGAACTCCCAGCTGGCGGGCTCCAGTTTGCCGTCGCGGCGCACGAGCGGCTGCTTCAGGCGCTCCGGGTGCTGGGTGAAGTCGAAGCCGAAGCGGCCCTTCACGCACAGGAAATCCTTGTTGATGCCGGAGAGGTCGCGGTTATTGGCGCGCAGGATCTCGTTGTTGCGCACGCTCAGAGTGGTCTTGCAGCCGTTCGAGCAGTGCGCGCAAACGGTGGGCACGTACTTCATCTCCCACGGCCGCGTCTTGTAGCGGTAGGTGCCGCTGGTGAGCGCGCCCACCGGGCAGATGTCGATGCACATCCCACACTCCTCGCACTCCAGGTGGTCCTCGCGGTTGGGGATGATCACCGAGTAGGCGCCGCGCTGGCCCACGCCGAGGGCCTTGACGTCCATCCCTTCGTCGCAGACGCGTACGCAACGGAAACACAGGATGCAGCGCGGGGCGTCGTAATAGACCGCCTCCGACCACTTCTCCTCGGGCTGGTGAATCTTTTCTTCGACGAAGCGGCTGGAGTCGGCGCCGTAGCGGAAGGTCATGTCCTGCAGTTCGCACTCGCCTCCCTTGTCGCACACCGGGCAATCCAGCGGGTGGTTGGCGAGCAGGAATTCGAGTATGTCCTTGCGCGCCTGATGGACCTGCTCGGTGTCCGTGCGCACGACCATGCCCTCGAGGGCCACCAGCGTGCAGGCCGTCTGCAGCTTCGGCGCCTTCTCCACCTCGACCAGGCACATCCGGCAGGCCGCCTGGAGCGACAGTCCGGGGTAGTAACAAAACGAAGGCACCTCGATCGCCAACCGGCGCGTCGCCTCGATCACCAGCGTGCCGGGCGCGACCACCACGTCGCGCCCGTTGATCTTCAGCGTGACTTGTTTCTGCTCCACCATGGATTCCTAGAGCGTTCCCACCAGCGACTCGGCCGGTTTATAAGGACACCGGCCCTTCAAGTGCTCCTCGAACTCGAGCCGCCATTTCTTCGCGATGCTGATGGTGGGCAACGCCGCAGCGTCGCCCAGCGGGCAGAACGTGCGTCCGAGCATGTTTTTCGACAGCTCCCCGATCATCGGGATATCTTCCGCGCGCCCCCCGCCGTCGTGGAAGCGGTCGAGCAGCTTGGATAGCCAGTTGGTGCCCTCGCGGCACGGAATGCACCAGCCGCACGATTCGTGCGCGTAAAAGTGCATGATGCGCCGCGCCAGGTCCACCATGCAGGTGTCTTCGTCGATCACCACCACTCCGCCGGAGCCGAGCATCGAGCCCGCCTTGGCCAGCGAGTCGAAATCCATGGGCAGGTCCGACTCCTCGGCGGTGAGCAGCGGGCAGGAGCTTCCGCCGGGGATCACCGCCTTGAGCTTTTTGCCGTCGCGGATGCCGCCGGCTACTTCCTCGATCATGCGCTTCAGGTTGAAGCCGAGCGGCAGCTCGTAGACGCCCGGGCGCTGCACATGCCCGGAGATGCAGAATAGGCGCGTGCCGCCGTTCTTGGGTGAGCCCAAGTTGGCGTACCACTCGCCGCCCTTCAGGATGATCGAAGGCACCGAGCTGAGCGTCTCGACGTTGTTGATGACCGTCGGGCAGCCGTAGAGGCCGACCACGGCCGGGAAGGGCGGGCGGATGCGCGGGTAGCCCCGCTTGCCTTCGAGCGACTCCATCAGCGCGGACTCCTCACCGCACTCGTAGGCGCCCGCGCCCGTGTGTGTCCAGAGGTCAAAGTCAAAGCCGCTGCCGAGGATGTTCTTGCCCAAGAGCCCAGCCGTATAGGCCTCCGCAAGCGCCGCGTCCAGGATCTCCATCACGTAGCGATATTCGCCGCGAATGTAGATGTAACCCTGGTGGGCGTTGACGGCGCGCCCGGCGATCACGATGCCTTCAATCAACTGGTGCGGGTCAAACTCCATCAGCGGGCGATCTTTGCAGGTGCCGGGCTCGCTCTCATCGGCATTGCAGAGGATGTATTTTGGTTTTGAGGTGTCCTTGGGGACGAAGCTCCACTTCACCCCGGCGGGGAAGCCCGCGCCGCCGCGCCCCCGCAGGTTCGACTTCTTCACCTCTTCGATGACCTGGTCGGGCGTCATCTGCTTGAGCGCCTTCTCCAGCGCCAGGTAGCCGTCGTGCTTCCGGTATACCTCGAGCGTGCGCGAGTTCTTGATGCCCCAGCGCCGGCTGATCACCGGCATCTCGGCGGGATGCCGCTCGTGAAGCGCGCCGGCGGTGCAGGAGGAGGGCTCGGTCCGGCGGCCCGCGTCGAGGTCGTCGATCATCTCGTCCACTTGAACCAGCGTCAGGTTCTCGTAGTAGTCGTAGTTGATCTGCATGGCCGGCGCGCCGGTGCAGGCGCCGATGCACTCGACCTCTTCGAGTGAGAACATGCCGTCCTTGGTGGTTTGCTTGTGGCCGATTGTGAGCTTCCGCTGCACCAGATCGTAGATGCGGTTAGCTCCGCGCAGCATGCAGGCGACATTGGTGCAGACCTGCACGTGGTATTTTCCAGCTGGCTTGCGCCTCAGCATCGAGTAATAGACCAGCGTCTCGGTGACCTGCAGGGTGTTCAGGTCCAAACGCCGCGCGATTTCCTCGATCATGGTGTCGCTGATATGGCCGAACTGGTCTTGAGCGAAGAGCAGCATGGGCACCAGTGCCGACCTCTTCCGCGGGTAGCGCTGCACGAGGTCGTTGAACTTGGCTGCGAGCGGCGCGGGCAGGTCCATCAGCGGTCCACTTCCCCCAGAACGATATCGATCGTGCCAATGCAGGCGACCACATCGGCGATCAGCCGGCCTTCGACCAGCTTCGGAAGCGCTTGCAGGTTGATGAATGACGGTGCGCGCACCTTGACGCGCGCGGGCTTCGGCGAACCGTCGCTGACCACGTAGAAACCCAGCTCCCCGCGCGGCGATTCAATAGCCTGGTACACCTCGCCCGGCGGCGGGGAGAAGCCCTCCGTGAAAATCTTGAAGTGGTAGATCAGGGCCTCCATCTCTGTCTTCATCTTCTCGCGCTGCGGCGGCACGATGCCCGGGGCGTCGGTGCGGATGGGGCCTTCGGGGGGAATCTTGGCCATGGCCTGGCGGATGATTTTGAGGCTCTGGCGCATCTCTTCCAGACGCAGCAGGTAGCGCGCGTAGCAATCGCTGTCGGTGCGCGTGGGCACCTCGAAGTCAAACTCGTCATAGCTTGAATAGGGGAATAATTTGCGGACGTCGTAGGCCACGCCAGTGGCGCGCAGCGTCGGGCCGGTCACACCCATGGCGATGGCGTCCGCGGCGCTGATCGTGCCAACGCCCACGGTGCGCGCCAGCCAGATACGGTTCCTGGTCAGCAGCTCCTCATACTCCTGGATGCGGCCGGGAAACATGGCCGCGAAACGCTCAACCGGTTCCAGCCAGCCTGCTGGCGGCTCCAGCGCCAGGCCCCCGATGCGGAAGTAGCTGGTCATCATCCGTTGCCCGGAGACCATCTCGAGAATCTTCAGGATCTCCTCGCGCTCGCGGAAGCAGTAGAGGAACACGGACATCGCGCCTAGGTCGATGGCGTGGGTGCCCAGCCAGACCAGGTGCGAGCCGATGCGGGTCAGCTCAGTGAGCAGCACGCGGATGTACTGCGCGCGCTTGGGCACCTCGAGGCCCAGGAGTTTTTCCACCGCGAGGCAGTAGCACAGGTTATTCGAGAGCGGCGCCAGGTAGTCGAGCCGGTCGGTCAGGGTGATGGCCTGCGAGTAGGTCTTGGCCTCGCAGCTCTTCTCGATGCCGGTGTGCAGGTATCCGATCTCCGGCTGGGCCTTGACCACGGTCTCGCCGTCCAGCTCGAGCACCACGCGTAGCACCCCGTGCGTGGAGGGGTGCTGGGGCCCCATGTTCAGGACCATCGTTTCGGTGGCGCCGGTGGCGGTGCTGACCGTCGTGGGCATCAGCGGAAACCCTCAGTGGGATAGTCCTTACGCAACGGGTGGCCTTCCCAGTCTTCCGGCATCATGATGCGCCGCAGGTCCGGGTGCCCCTCGAAGCGCACGCCGAACAGATCAAAGATCTCGCGCTCGTGCCAGTTGGCCGTGGGCCAAACCGAGGTGACAGATTCCACCACCGGGTCGATGCCCGCCACGCGCACCTTGACTCGCAGCCGTTCCCGACGGCCGAGCGAGAGCATGTGGTAGTTCAGCTCGAAGCGCGGCTCGAGCGGGAAACGATCCGCGGCGGTGATGTCGGAAAGAAGCGTGAATTGCAGCTCGGGGTCGCCTTGCAGGAACTCCGCCGCGTGGCGCAACCGCCCCCGCGGCACCACCACGGTCAGTTCCCCACGGAAAACAGAGGCTTCGGCCACGGCCTGCGCGTCCCATTCGCGCAGTTTGTGCACAACCGGATTCTGTTCCAGGTCCTGAGTTTCGGTCACATGCCACGGTCCCGGCGAGCGCTCAGCGGTTCCAGTCCAGCGCGCCTTTTTTCCACAGATAGATGTATCCCGCCAGCAAGATCAGGATGTACAGCAGCATCTCGGCAAACCCGAACCAGTGCAGCTCGCGATAGACATAGGCCCAGGGATAGAGAAAGATGGCCTCGACATCAAACAGGATGAAGACCATCGCCACCAAATAAAACTTGACCGAAAACGGTTCCCGGGCATCCCCCGTCGGCTGCACACCGCACTCATAAGGCTGCATCTTGGCGCGCGTGGGCCGGTGGCGGCCCACAATTACAGAAAGCAGAAGGATGGCACCCGCAAGCCCCATCGCCACGAGAAGATGAAGCAGCAGCGGGGCATAGCTCTGAAGGTAGTTCCCGGTCATCGAAGCACACGCTATAATAGCGGCCAGGCGCCGCTCGGTCAAATACACCGCGTAGCGACCTGTGGAGCGATCCGTTCAGCAGGACTTGGGCCCACCCCCCGGCCCGCTTCGCCCGGAGCCCTTTCCGTGAACCTCGGCTTCAACTCGAATGTCCGCCTGGGCGATGCGTTCTATCACGTCCAGACCGAGGACCGCGGCGCCCAGCATCCCTTCATCGACACCACCGTGTACTCCGACGGACGCGTGCTCCATCGCCGCACTACCAGCTATCAGGACCTGCTCGCGCTGGGGCAGGCGGGCGAAGCCGCACTGCAGCAGCGCGTCGAGCAGCAGCACCGTGAGGTCGTCGAGGAGCTCCGCGCGGGCGTCCTGAAAATCGCCTTGCCCGTGCCGGCAGCCTCCCCGCGCCCGGACCCCATGAGCCCCGGTCGTGCGACCAAGTGTCCCGGCGGCGGAGTTACCGTTCAGCTTCTCAACCCCGCGTCTTGGTTGGCGGCGGGCGCCGTGACTTTGCAGATCGAGGTGCGCTCGCGCGACACGCACCAGCCAGAGGCCAACGTGAATATCGAGGTGACACTCGAGGGTGCGCAGGGCCCGGCGCGCTTTGCTGCCTTCACTGACTCGCGGGGTTGCGCCGAGCTGAGTTTTCCCCTGCCACGGCTGGGGCCCGCCGGGGCTGCCCTGGTGATCCGCGCCTCAGGATCTGCCGGCGAAGACGAAATCCGCTACCAGCTCAGACCCAAGGCGCGGCCTGCGACACCTGGGGAGCATGCGAAATGAGCGGGGGGATTACGATCGTAATTAATGGCGAGAAGTGCGAGGTCCCTGCCGGGACGACTGTGGCCGGGCTGCTCGATCAGTTGGGAATCACTGCCGGCCGCGTGGCGGTCGAACGCAACCTGGAAATCCTGCCACGTGCACGCTGGGAGGAGACTACCGTGCAGGCGGGCGACGGTTACGAGATCGTCCACCTCGTCGGTGGCGGCTAGTTCCCGACCCGCCGCCCGGTCCCCCGCACAGCGCCAGCCAGGCCCAGCCGTGGCGCTTGGCCGCGAGCCGTGTGCTGTCCGCGCCCTGCGTTTCGATGCGCATTCGACCCCCACGACACGCTCGGGATGACCTCAGGCTTTGCGGCGCCGCTGTGCCAGGTAGGCCTTCCACGGCCTCCAGTAATACTTTGGCCAGCCCTCGCGTATGCCCCGGTGATCATACGGTGGGACACCCGCATGCACCAGGTCAATCCGCCCCCCGCCCGGCGCCTTGCTGAACCAGAGCACCAGGATCGAGTCCGGATCGGTCTTCTTCCAGTGCGCGGCGCGCCAGGCCTGCACAATCATGCCCTGGGGAAGGATGACCAGATTCTTCCCGCGCAGCATGCCGTCAAACGCCGTGAAACGCCCGCCGGCTTTCCGGCTCATCTTCGCGCGTGAGCCGGTCGCCGCGGAATGCTTCTTCGAATCCAAGTAAAGCTCAAATAGCTCCGCGGGCGAGGCGTGAAATACCACCGACTGCTGAATCGCTTGGGTCATCGCTTCTCTCCGACCCTGGTCGTCTGATCTAGCTCGTTGTCCCGATTAGGCCCTCGGGCCAACAGCTAGAGCCCGGCGAGTAGGTGGCCGAGTTTGGCTTTCTTGGTCTTCAGGTAGTACCGCGAGGCGCGCGAAGTACGCGGCTGGCAGGGCACACGCTCAACCACGCGGATGCCGGCCTCTTCCAGTTGTTTGACTTTGTCGGGATTATTCGAGAGCAGCCGGACGCGGCGCACGCCGAGCAGCCAGAGCGCTCGGGCCGAGAAGCGGTAATCGCGCGAGTCGGCGGCGAAGCCCAGGCGGTGGTTGGCTTCGACCGTATCCATGCCACGGTCCTGCAACTGGTAGGCCTTCAGCTTGTTCAGCAGGCCAATGCCGCGGCCCTCCTGGGGGAGATAAAGCAGCAGGCCCGAGCGCGCCCGGCCGATCCGCCGCAGGGCGAGCTCGAGTTGCGCGCGGCAGTCGCAGCGCTCGGACGTGAGCACGTCGCCGGTCAGGCATTGTGAATGGATGCGCACCAGCGGCACGCTGCGGCCGTTGACTCGACCGCGCTGCAGCACCACCACGGTCTCCTCGGGGCCCCGGCCCTCGACGCCCAGCACGGTGAAGATCCCAAAGCGCGTGGGCAGTTTGGCCTGCGCCACCACGCGCGCCCGCCCGGAAAATCTCCGAAGCGGGTTGCGTACCGATGGGTTCGTGCGCTTCATCGCAAACCCCGTAGTATAGCAGGACAGCCTAAGCCGGGCCGCTTTACAACCGGCCGGCATTTGGCTAACGTAGGGAACCAACCGAGCAAGCGATGGACACACTCTCGTCAGGCAAAGACCTTCTCTTCACCCTGCTGCTGAAGGTGGGCGTGGCGGCCTCACTGGCCGCGCTGCTGGCGCGCTCGGCCATTTTCCGCAAGGTGCTTTTCACCGAGGTCCGTGACTGGGACGAAAAGCGAAACCTGATGCTGTTCCTCACGCCACCTCTGGCGCTCGGCGTCATGCTCCGGCTTGTGGGGCACCCCTACCGCTTTGCCGACCTGATGATGGAAGGCTCGTTCCTGCTGGGTTTGCTGGGCGGGCGCGTCGTCGGGCCGATTGGCGGCTCGCTGGTGAGCCTGCCGGCGCTCTTTATCCGCCATGAATGGCTCTCCACGCCCCTGGCCGCGGCCGCCGGACTTCTGGGCGGCCTGATCCGGCAGGGCATCCCCAACAAAGAAGACCTCTGGAGTTTTGGCCCCTTCCTGTTTCTCAGCATCCCGCGCTGGCTGGTGCGGCTGGTCCGCGAGGCGCGGGGTTCCTGGGAAATGCTCCCGCTGGCGGGTTGTGTGGCGCTGGAGCTGGGCCGCTTGGGACTGGGCCATGCGCTGCCAGCCAGGTGGCTCTACTTTATTGACGCCCACGGCACTTGGCCCAACGTGATGGTGCTGCTCGCCACAGTGATGTCGGTGGCCGTGCCCATCAAGATCTGGAACAACGTGCGCGTGGAGATGAACCTCGAGCAACACCAGCAGCTGCTGCTCCGGGCGCGCATGGACGCGCTTTCCGCACAGATTAATCCCCACTTCCTGTTCAACACGCTCAACACTGTATCTTCGCTCATTCGTTTTGACCCCGACATGGCCCGTGTCGTGGTCATCAAGCTCAGCAACATTCTCCGCCGGCTGCTGCGCAAGCACGAAACTTTCGTACCCCTGCGCGAGGAGCTCGACTTCATCGACGATTACCTGGACATCGAGGTCGCGCGTTTCGGCCGCGACAACCTGGAGATCTTCAAAGAGGTGGACGACCGCACCCTGGAAGCCTTTGTCCCCAGCATGCTGCTGCAGCCCATCGTCGAGAATTCGCTCAAGCACGGCCTGGCGCCGAAACTCGAGGGCGGGCACATCACGATTCGCACCTCGGTGCAGGATGGCCGGCTGGTCATCGAGGTCGAGGACAACGGCATCGGCATCCCGGACGGGCGCCTGCCCCAACCCCACGGGGACGGCATCGGTATCCGCAACGTCCATGAACGCCT
Source organism: Terriglobia bacterium (assembly GCA_041493955.1). GTDB lineage: Bacteria > Acidobacteriota > Terriglobia > Acidiferrales > UBA7541 > QHYU01. The sequence continues at coordinate 11,022 of JBGPZW010000012.1, read as the reverse complement.
GCGCGTGCTCTTCGGCACGAATTTCAAGATGGAGATTACCAGCCACGAAGGGAAGGGCACGCTGATCCGCATCGAAGTGCCCGAACTTGTCTCCGCACTCCCCGCCATGGGATAGTCGCCCGCGCACCACCAGGCACTCGAAAAAGACTTGACAGAGGGCAGTTTAACCTGTATTGTCTGTATGAACAGAAATAACAGAAATCTATGACCGCCCTCACACCCGTCGCGCAGAAGTTCATCCTCCACTGGGGGGAGATGGGCACGCGCTGGGGCATCAACCGCACCGTCGCCCAGGTCCACGCCTTGCTGTTTCTCTCGCCCCGGCCGCTTCACGCCGAGGAAATCTCCAAGACACTTGCGGTGGCTCGCTCGAACGTCAGCACCAGCCTGCGCGAGTTGCAGAGCTGGGGCATTGTCCGGGTGGTGCATGTCCTGGGCGACCGCCGTGACCATTTCGAGGCCATCAAGGACGTCTGGGAAATCTTCCGCATCATCACCGAGGAACGGAAGCGCCGCGAGATTGATCCCACACTGCGGGTCTTGCAGGAGTGCGTGGCGGAGCTCGACAAGGGGGGCGCTCACGATGCGGAAACGCGCGAGCGCATTCTGGCCATGCTCGGCTTCCTGACGACAATGACCACCCTTTACGAGGAGGTGCGCCGCATGCCGCCGGGTGCCCTGCGCGGCCTGGCCAAATTGCGCGGGCGCATGAAGAAGGTACTGGGGAAATAGCGTGCCGGACGGGGCGGGGGACCGCCCCTTTTTGAGGTTCCATGATTTCTCTTTGTTCAGAACTGACTGACAGCAAGGGCCGCCGGGCCCGCTCCGGCTGGGTTTTCTTCGACGCCGACTGCGCCTTCTGCACCACGCTGGCCTGCCGCGCCCGCAGGGTGCTTGAGCCGCGCGGATTCGCCCTGGCGCCGCTCCAGGACTCGCGGGTGCAGGACCTGCTTGCTCTGCCGCCGGAGCAACTCCTGCTTGAGATGCGCGTCCTCACCGCGGAGGGGAAGCAGTACGCTGGCGCCGATTCGATCGTTTATCTGGCGCGCCACGTCTGGTGGGCGTTGCCGTTCTACGCGCTGGCGAGGCTGCCGGGCATGAAAGTCGTTTTGCGCGCGGCGTATCGCTGGGTGGCCGCGCGGCGCCGCTGCGCCGCCATCGTGTGCCCGCCCGCGCACGTTTCGGTGCAGCAACGGACGCTCAAATGAGCCAAGGAGGCATTCGACCATGACCAGCGCCGCGCTTTTCCTCACCGATGTGGGCGTCACTCTCGGGGTCTCAACGATGGTAGTCGTCTATCTGCGGCCGCATCTGAACTCTGTCCTGGTGGATCTGTGCGGCACGCTCGAGCGAGCCAGATTCTGGGCAGCGTTCTCGAACGTGACGCTGGTACTCGTGCCGCTGATTTTCGCTCTGCACTACCGCCCGGAAGTTGGCCCGGGGACTGCGGTCGTCCTCGAGATCGGCACACAATTGAAATGGGCGCTCATCGGGCTGGTGGTCTCTCTCGTCGCGCTCGGCATTGTCCTGAGCAGCTACATTCCGCGCGGCGGCGCGGCCGGCGCAAACAAGCGGGACAAGCTACCCGCATAGCGCTGGGTTGTCCCCTGCGCGGGAAGGAGGGTCCGTGAATTCCTTGGTTCCCTTCATCTGGGCGGCCGGGGGCGTCCATCTCGCCATTGCGGCCGCGAACTTTTCGCTGCCGCGCAGGTTGCGCTACCGCGAAAACTTATCCGGGGTGGCGCCGATCATCCGGCAGATCTTTCTAGTTCATTCGATTTACATGGTAGTGGTGTTGGTGCTCTTTGCCACGCTCTGCCTGTTCTTTGCGCCGGAGCTGACGGGCTCCAGCCGATTGGGAACTTTCCTTTCCGCGGCCATGGGCCTCTTTTGGCTTCTGCGAATTCCGCTGCAATTGTTCTACTACGACGCCGAACTACGCCGGCAGAATCGCCTCCTCGATTTGGCCTACACTCTCACGGTCTGCTCGCTCGCCGCCGTTTTCTCGATTGCGGCGTTGGGTCTGGTGCGGTGATGGCTCGACGCCCTGGCAGGCTTTCGGGCTCTGCTAGCGCGCTGGCTGGAGGAATTGTCTGGTGCGTGATGGGGGCAGCGTCGGTCGGAGGGCACTTGGATGTCGGCTCGATTGAGTTACTTTTCCTCCTCTCGCCGCTGGTGGTTGTGTCGTTGGGCTTGGAGCTTTCATCGCGGCTTGAGACGCTTTCGCGCCCGGAAAGGCTTGAGCGTTGGGGTCGCATCTTGCAACCCTTTGCCGCTGCCTTTGCGGTCGCGTCATTCTGGGTTTCGCCCGGGCCCGCGGCTGCAACCCTTGCGACCGGCTGGTTCCTGCTCTGCGCTCTTCTGGGGCTCTGTGGACTCCTCCGGGTGCTCCGCGGCGGACTCGCGACGCTCAACGCGGCCTGTACCGCGGTCGCCTTTCTGTACCTTCCAATCGGTGCAGCCTGGCTGGTCGCCTCGCGCGCTGGACTCACCCCGCTGGGGTTCCAGGAGCCCATCGTGCTGCTCACCGCCGTGCATTCTCACTACGCCGGGTTTGCCGCGCCGCTCTTGGCGCAGGCGACGGGCCGGGCACTCGGCGATGCGTCCTGGCTCATGCGCGCGGCGTTCCGGCCCGTTGCCGTGGGAGTTCTTGCCGGGCCGGGATTGCTAGCGGCTGGCTTTGTCGCCGGCCCGCTGATCAAACTCCCGGCCGCCCTTCTACAGGCCGGGAGTGAAATTGGTTTGGCGATCTGCGTCCTCGCCACTCTGAGCAGAATCAAGCGTCACATGGCGCGGATTCTGCTAGTTTTCTCCTGTGGATCGGTCTTGTTTGCGATGGTTCTCGGCGCAGGGTGGGCCATCGGAGAATATCCCCTGCAACCGTTCCTGAATCTCTCGCGTATGGCCCGGCTGCACGGCGTAGCCAATGCGTTCGGCTTCATCCTGTGTGGACAGCTTGGCTGGTTGCTGGTCGACGGAGACAGGAGGCAATCGCCGTGAGAATTGCGGTTACGGGTGGAACTACTCTGCTGGACGCCGATTCGTCTTTCGATTTCGCTATCGAGGCGCACGTGGCCCTGGAAAACGAGAAGTCGACGAGGTGGACTCGATGAGAATCCAGCTCGCAGACCTATGGCGGTGGGAAGGCACGATGAACCGCGGGCCGTATGCGCTGGTGGGCATGGTGGGCTTCGCTATCAAGCACAACCTCGACCGCGTCCTTGCCGCACTGGTCTTCCACCGTCGCTGGAACATTTTCAACTACTGGATCCCGCTGGGGCAGGCCGGGCGGATCACTTCGCTGTCGAGGCTGGACGCAACCTTCCTCGCGGCCATGCTGGTCCTGGCGCTGCCGTTCATCTCGCTCGGCGTTGTGCTCACCCTCAAGCGTCTTCGCTCCGTGGGTCTGCCGGCCTGGCTGGTAGTGTTTTTCTTCCTGCCGGTGTTGAACCTGTTCTTCTTCGCTGTGCTGTGTGTGCTGCCCTCGTGGGCGAATGTGGACACCGGGCCATCATCGAACGGGGAGCGGCGTGAAACGCTGCTCGGCCGCTTCATCCCCCACAGCGCAGCCGGCAGCGCGGCGATGGCCATTGTGCTGACGTCAATCGCGGGGCTGGCAGTGACGCTGCTGGGCACCACTGTGCTCAAGACATACGGCTGGGGTTTGTTCGTCGCGCTGCCGTTCTGCCTGGGGCTGGCCTCAGCGGTGCTTTACGGCTATCACAAGCCGCGCACCTTCGGCAGTTGTCTTGCGGTGTCATGTCTATCGACTCTTCTGCTCGGCGCCGCACTGCTGGCGGTGGCCCTCGAGGGAGCAATTTGCCTGGCGATGGCCGCGCCAATTGCTTGCCTTCTGGCAGCGATGGGTGGCTCGCTCGGCTACTTACTCCAGCGACGTCCCCACAGCCCGGCGCAATCGCCGGCGATGCTTTCGGTCCTCGTTCTGTTGATGCCCGCGTACCTCGGCGTGGAACGCACCGCAGTGCCTGAGCCGCCCCTCTATGCGGTAAGTACGCCAATTGAAATTGATGCACCGCCGGAAGCGGTCTGGCGGCAGGTGGTGGCCTTTGCGCAGATTCCCGAGCCCGAGGAATGGTTCTTCCGCGCAGGCATCGCCTACCCAATCCGCGCGGAAATTCGCGGTCAAGACGTCGGTGCCGAACGCCGCTGCATCTTTTCCACCGGCGCCTTTGTCGAGCCGATTGAAATCTGGGACGAGCCGCGCCTGCTGAGGTTCTCCGTGACGTCAAACCCCGCGCCGATGCAGGAGTGGACGCCTTATTCCCGGGTTGAGCCGCCGCATCTGCATGGGTTTCTGGTCTCGGAGGGCGGGCAGTTCCTGCTGACGCCGCTTGCCGGCGGTCGGACCCGGCTTGAGGGCACGACCTGGTATCGCCACTCGATGTGGCCCGCGGCCTACTGGCGTGTGTGGTCCGACTTCATCATTCACCGCATCCATTTGCGCGTCCTGCGCCACATCGCGCGCCTCGCCGCGGGCTAGGCGCGGGGGGAAGCGGCACCGAAGACCTTCTGGTAATAGGCCTCGTAGAGTGGGATGACGTCGTTGGCGCAGTATTTCCGGCGGGCGTTGATGCGGGCATTCTGGCCCATCTCGCGGCCGCGATCGGCGCTCGAGAGGATCCGGATGGCGTGCTTGGCAGCGGCGACAACATCCCTCGGCGCAACCAGGTAGCCATCCACGCCGTGCTCGACGACTTCCGGCAACCCGCCCACATTTGTGGCGATTACCGGCACCTCGCAGGCCATGGCCTCGAGCGCGGCCAGCCCGAACGATTCCAGGTCCGACGGAAGCAGGAACAGGTCCGCCAGGCCCAGCTTCTCCTGCACGCGGTCCTGCTTGCCCAGGAAGTGGACGTCGCGTCCCAGGCATTTCTGCCGCACCAGCCATTCGGCCGAGCCACGATCAGGGCCGTCGCCGATCAGCACGAGTTTCGCGGGCATTTTCTCGCGCACCAACGCAAAGATTTCGACTACGTCGGTCACGCGTTTGACCGGACGGAAGTTTGAGAGGTGCATGAGGATGGGCTCGCCGCCGGGCGCCCACTGCGCGCGCTCCTCCTGCTTCTCGGAGCGACAATAGAGGTCGCAGTTGACGAAGTTGGGGATCACCTCAATAGGATTCCTGATATCGAACTCCTCGATCGTGCGTTTCCGCAAGTAGTTCGAGATGGCCGTGACGCCGTCCGACTGCTCGATGGAGAACTTGGTGATGGGCAGGAAGCTGCGGTTATTGCCCACGATCGTGATGTCTGTGCCGTGCAGCGTGGTGATGAAGGGTAGGCGCCGCGGCGCAGCCATCGAACGCGCCAGAAGGGCGCTGACCGAATGCGGGATGGCGTAGTGCACGTGCAGCAGGTCGACGGCGGCAGATTCGGCCACCTCCAACATCTTCACCGCCAGCGACAGCGCGTAGGGCGCATGGTCGAAGAGCGGGTAGGTGGAGACCTCGACCTCGTGGAACTGGATACGATCGCTGGCCAGGTTGAGGCGGATCGGCTGTGCATAGCTGATGAAATGGATTTCGTGGCCGCGCGCCGCGAGCTCGATGCCTAGTTCGGTGGCGACCACGCCCGAGCCGCCGTAGGTCGGATAACAGGTAATCCCGATTCTCATTCCTGAACTCCCGGTTCCGTAGCGCCGGTTTCCAACCCGCGTTTCCAACTCCGCCGGCGAGATGCCGGCCGTACGCCACAAAGACTCTACCAGCCGCTCACGCCGGAGAGCAAACCGCCTTGCGCCCGCCGCGCTGCGATGCTAGATTCGCGGGCTCCCTCCAGGCGGCATCCCAGCAGCCCCTGGCCGTTCCCTGATTAGACGCAGTTGAGGGGTTCGCGGTGACAAGGCTTGCAGGCAAGACGGCGCTCATCACCGGCGGCGGCACGGGCATCGGCCGCGCCTGCGCGCTGCTGTTCTCCCGGGAGGGCGCGCGGGTGGCGGTGGCCGGGCGACGCGCTGAGCCGCTTGCGGCGCTGGCCGCGGAGATCTACAACGCCGGCGGGGAAGCCCTGGCGGTGCACTGCGACGTCACCGACGTGGATCAGGTTGAGCGCGCTGTGCGCATGACTGTGGACCGCTTCGGCCGGCTCAACGCGGTGGTGAATAGCGCCGGGGCGCTGGCTGTCGGCACCGCGGAGGAAACCTCCGAGGCGCACTGGGACCGCATGATCGCGGTGAACCTCAAGGGCACGTTTCTGGTCTCCCGCGCGGCGCTGGCCGAATTGCGCAAATCGGGCGGCGGCTCGATCATCAATATCGGCTCGGTGCTGGGCCTGGTGGGGATGCAGCAGCGCGTCGCCTACGCGGCGTCGAAAGGCGGCGTGATCCAGCTCACAAAGGCCATGGCGCTCGACCACGCGCAGGAGGGCATCCGCATCAACTGTATCTGCCCGGCAATCGTGGAAACCGAGCTGATCCGCGAGTTGTTCGCCCAGGACAAAGATGCGGAGGCGCTGCGGCGCAAGCGCATCGAGCAGATTCCACTGGGGCGGATGGGGCGGCCCGAGGACGTGGCGCAGATGGCGGTGTTCCTGGCTTCGGAAGAGTCGTCCTGGCTGACCGGCGCGGCACTGCCGCTCGACGGCGGCCTCACCGCCTACTGACACCTCAACCCATGACTTCTCAACCCATCGAACGGGCGCGACTCACCGAGCGCGAACTCGCCCAGCGGCTGCGCCAGAGCAACGCGGGCCGGCTATTCGGTTTCGAGTTGGAGGCGGCCGAAGGCGGCCGCGCCGTGCTGCGCATGCAGGTGAGCGCCAAGCACAAGCAGGTGCACCGCGTGGTCCATGGCGGCATCCTGGCGGCGCTGGCGGACACCGCCGGAGGCCTGGCCAGCTACACCGTGGTACCGCGGGGCACGCGCATAGCCACCCTAGAGATGAAGATCAATTACCTCGAAGCGGTGGATCGCGGCACCTTGATGGCTGAAGCGCGCGTGCTGCGCAAGGGCAGGAATTTTATCGTGGTGGATTGTGATGTTCTGGACGCCGACGGCCGCCTGGCGGCCAAGGCCCTGATGACCTTTTCGATTGGTCCGCTGGAGATCAGACGCGGGCGCTGATGCCCGGATCCGGACTGCGCCCGATTCGCCCCGCTGTAGACGCAAACGAAGGGAGGGGTGTTTCGGAGGGATTCTTGGCCCCGTCCTGCGCCTGGCGGCGCAGGGCTTCGCTCCGAATGTCCTTGTCCGCCCGGCCTATTGCCCGTTCGAGCCGCCCTGCGCCGCCTCTTCGCCTTCCTTGTACACGTACTTAATCACCTGCTTGAAGATCAGAAGGTTAGGGCTGCCGTAGCGGGTTAGCTTGATGCAGTCCCGGTCGTACCACTCGACCGTGCCGTGCAGCACCTCGCCGTCGGTCAACACCACGGCCACCGGTGTGCGCGCCTGCATCTGCTTGACCCAATAAAAGTTCTCCGCGTGGGTCTGCTCGGGCGGTGCGGGCTTCTTATGTGGCTGGGGTCCCTCATGGTGGGGACGCGCAGTCATTTGCTCTTTGACCTCGGTCAAAGACGGACGAAACAGCTTGCGATTGACCATCACTACTCCTTCAGGTTTGGCTTTCCCCCGTAACAATGTGGGCTCTCGACTGATTTGATGCGCAAGACCTCGCGCGGGTTACACAAGACGCTTGGCAGCAGGCTGTCGCTTCCGGCTAATGGCGCAGCGAAATCGCCACTGCATCCAGGCCCAACTGGCGGTTAATGTTCCGACGCAGCCTGCCGTGGAGCTGATCCAGGCCCTCCACAGCCTTCGCGACCCAATCCAGGTCGACCTTCTTGCTCATGGCCACCAGGTCCTGGCGCAGGGCTGGATTCCTCAGAGCGCAGTCCGCGGGGCCGCAGGATAACTCGAGCAGATCAGTGAAAAAACTATAAAACAGTTCCAAAATAATTTCAAATGATTCTTTCTGGTTCTTAACCAACTGTCCGGTGGCCGCAAAAAGTTGGGCATAGGACCGCGGCTCCAGCGCCCGCTCGATCACCCGGAGGACATCCCGCCGGAGCCGGGCGGACTCCTCCAGGTCAAGCCCCAGTGCCACCCCCGGGCTGCCCTCCGCCAACTGGGCGGCGAGCTTTCGGTCGTGGGCCTTGAGCTCGGTTCGCTGCTTCAGGACCTCCTCGACCTGGGGGGTATCCAAGGGCGCGAAGAAGAATTGCAGGCAGCGCGAGCGAATGGTCGGCAGGAGCATGTAGGGGTTGGGCGCTAGCAGGATCAGGGTGGCGCTTTCGGGCGGTTCCTCCAAGATCTTAAGGAAGATATTGGCCAGGTCCCAGCGCATCGTCTCCGCCCCTTCCAGGATGAAGACGCGCCGCCGGCCGGCCGGCCGGAAGTAGGCGGCCCGGCTCACCGCGCGCAGCTGGCCGACGTGAAGCACCGGCCGCACCACCGGGCTTTTCAGTCGGACGGGGTCGGGGAGGATGGCCCAGACGTCCGGGTGGGTTTGAAGGATGAGCGGCATGCGCTCCACGGTCGCCGCATCGGGGCTCTCGCCGCGTTCGGCCAGCCCCTGGGCTACCAGTGGCGCGGGGTCAGCCAGCAAGCCGATGCGCCGGCAGGGCTCACACTCGCCGCAGAGGTCATCCTTCAGCCGTTCGCAGTTGGCGGCCTGGGCAAACATCCGAGCCAGCGTGTATTTCCCGACGCCGCGCGGTCCAGTGAACAGCATGGCGTGAGGCACGCGGCCCCCCGCGAGCATGGCCCGCAGCGCCTTCACAATTTTTTGGTTGCCGAGAAACTCTGCGAATCCCATCACCTTCTCCTTGGAGTTTTCCTGTGTCACTCCCCTCTCAGCCAGGAATCTCTCGGAGTGATTCCTCGCCCCGGCCTCACCGGGGAATGGAGTGACCAGCCGCTCATCATCATCACCATCATTTCGCCGGCACGAGGTTTGCCAGGCGCGCCTCCACGGCGGCCAACAGCGCCCGGTGATTCGTTTCGGGGGAGCGTAGCTGGCCCGCGGCGGCATCAAAGCACTCCACGGTCACCCAGTTCGGCTCGGTGGCCAGGCGGTCATAGACCAGCGCGGCCTGTTCAAGATGCTTCAGGTCGGCTTCCTGGAGGTCGCGCTGCAGCGAGGTGTAATCCCGCGCTGCTTTCAGACCCACCAGGCGCTGTGCTTCGACGGCTGGCAGGCGCAGATAGACCACCAGATCCTCAGCCGGTAGGCCGTATATGCCATATTCCAGCCGCTTCAGCCAGGAGAGAAACTCCTCGCGGCGCTGCGGGCCGACGCGCGCGGTCTGGTGCGCCAGGTTCGAGCCGACGTAGCGGTCCGCCAGGATCGTCTTCCCGGCGGACAGTGCTGCCTCCAGCTCAATCTTCGCCTCGAAGCGGTCGCCGGCGTAAAGTAGGGCAGAGAAGTGGGCGTCCACGGCCTCGAGCCGGCCAAATTCGCCGTTCAGGTAACGCGCCACCAGGCGCCCGAACGACGATTCGTAGCGAGGAAAACTAAAACGCACGTGCGGGACGCCGCGGGCCTCGAGCGCGCGGCTCAGTAGGTCAATCTGCGTGCGCTTGCCGGAACCGTCGATCCCTTCGATGGCGATTAATTTTCCGTGCCGGGACATTGTTTTCCGAGTCGGCCCATTGTTGGGAGCCGTGCCTCTGCATGGCGGCGTGCTTACGCGCCAATAGACTTTCGGCCAGTGTAGCGTGAGTCGCGCTGCGCCGCAAGCCGGAGTCCGGCCGGCAAGAAGATTTGTCTGTGGACGCGGCATTCTGTCCTCAGTCCTTCCGCCGTGGCATCCCTGTCGCAGCAATTGCCCGTGCTAGAATCGCTCCGATGGGCGTCGAGACCAGCTCGATTTCCGCAAATCTAGAGGCGATCCGCGAACGCATCCGGCGCGCGGCCCAGCGCAGCGGTCGCAAACCCGAGGAGATCACACTGGTGGCCGTCGCAAAAACCTTTCCCGCCGAAAGCATTCGCGCGGCCTTCGAGGCTGGGGTGCGCCACTTCGGTGAGAACCGCGTGCAGGAGTGGGAGGCGAAGCGGCCGCTGCTGGCCGATCTCGACGCCACCTGGCACCTGGTTGGCCACCTGCAGAGCAACAAGGCCGCGCGCGCCGCGGGTCTTTTCCACTGCATCGACGCGCTCGACAGTATCGCCATGGCGCAAAAACTCGACCGCGCCATAGAAGCCAAAGCTCCGCCGTCCCGGCGGGGACTTGAAAAGAGCCCCCGAGACGCCGGCGGTACGGATGCTGCATTCCCGCATACGCCTCGACAGGTGCGGCCGGCCTCGGCTTCAGGGACTGCACCCCCGTCCGGTGGTGGCACAGACGAGGCGCGTCAGATGCCTGTGCTTATTGAGGTGCACCTGGGCAATGAGTCCTCTAAGAGCGGTGTGACCGAGGCCGTCCTGCCGGCACTGGCTGAAGCCGTCCTCACCCTGCCGCATCTGGACCTGCGCGGCCTGATGTGCGTCCCGCCCTACCTCGATGACCCCGAGCAGGTGCGCCCCTACTTCCGCCGGCTGCGCGAACTCCGCGACGCCCTCCGGCAGCATCTTGCGGTCTGTCATCCTGAACCCCTCGACGTCGCTCAGGGTAAACTTCGCGAGGAATCTCTCCTGACGGAATTGTCGATGGGCATGTCGCACGACTTCGAGGTGGCCATCGAGGAAGGCGCCACGCAAGTCCGCCTCGGCACCGCGGTATTTGGCGCTCGTGCTCGTCCTTAGATGCATTCACACCGGGTGCGATCGACAGTTCAGATATGAGCAGCGAGAGGATCAGAGCAACGCGTATGCGGAAGTCGCCGTGATTGAAGTCACCGAGCAAGGCAGCGTGATGGTGTTTGCGGTGCGGGTGCAGCCGCGGAGCAGCCGTGATGCCATCGAGGGTGAATGGCAGGGCGCGTTCAGGATTCGGCTGACCGCGCCGCCCGTGGACGGCCGCGCCAACGAGGCGCTTTGCCGCTTGCTGGCGGAGCGTTTGAAAGTGCCCGTGTCGGCTGTTAGAATCGTGAGCGGCGAGCGAAGCCGCAACAAGCGCGTTGAGGTG
>JBGPZW010000186.1:0-5963 GCA_041493955.1 Terriglobia bacterium | reverse complement strand
GTCTTTGACCGCGGCGGGTACAAGTACCACGGCCGCGTCAAGGCGCTGGCCGATGCAGCACGGGAAGCGGGGTTGAAATTCTAACGGTTATGTCCAAACAAATTCTCAGAGACACCCTTGCAGTGCGGCGGCCCATCGAGGTCAACCTCAACAACTTGAAGGACCAGGTGGTAGCCATCAACCGCGTCACCAAAGTCGTCAAGGGCGGCAAGAATTTGAGTTTTTCGGCGCTGGTGGTCGTTGGCGACCAGAACGGGCATGCCGGCTTCGGCATGGGCAAGGCGCGCGAAGTGCCCATGGCCATCCGCAAGGCCATCGAACAGGCCAAGAAGAACCTGCTGAAGCTCAACCTGAAGGGCACTACCATCCCGCACCAGGTGGTCGGCCACTACGGTTCGGGACATGTGCTGCTGAAGCCCGCTTCGGAAGGCACCGGCATCATCGCTGGCGGCCCGGTGCGCGCGGTGATGGAGGTGGCGGGAATTTCCAATGTGCTGACCAAGTCGATCGGCACGTCGAACCCGCACAACGTGGTCAAGGCCACCTTCGATGCGCTGTTGCGACTGAAGGACGCCAGCAAGGTGGCGGAAACGCGCTCGAAACAGGTGGAGGAGCTGACCCGGTAGGAATCCAGCGGAGATGGTTTCCAGGCGATGGCAAAGAAGAAATCAGGGACGCTGAAGATCAAGTGGGTGCGCAGCTTCATCGGCTGCCCGCGCGACATGCGCCAGACCATCCGCGGCCTGGGCTTCCGCCGCATGCAGCAAGTGGTCGAGCGGGAGGACACGCCCGCCATCCGCGGGATGATCCACAAAGTCCGCCACTTGGTCGAAGTGCAGGAATAAGGCGGGATTGAGGCGAACATGGCAGTGAACCTATCCAATCTGAGGCCCCCGCGCGGCTCGCGGCACCGCAAGGTGCGCGTCGGCCGCGGCATGGGCTCTAAGCTCGGCAAGACCGCTGGCAAGGGCAACAAGGGGCAGAAGTCGCGCAAGGGCTATTCGCGCCGCGCCGGCTTCGAGGGCGGCCAGATGCCGCTGCACCGCCGTATTCCCAAGCGCGGATTCCATAACCCCTTCGGTCGGGATTTTGCGGTGGTCAACGTGGAGATGCTCAACGCGTTTGCGGCGGGCGAAACCGTCACGCCGGAGGCGCTCATTGCCCGCGGGCTGGTCCGCCGCGAGCGCGCCGCGGTGAAAATCCTGGGTGACGGCGACCTGAAGGTACCACTCACCGTGCACGCGCATGCCTTTAGCAAGTCGGCGCAGGAAAAGATCACCGGCGCCGGAGGAAAAGTCGAAATCGTGCCATGACCCGGTTTTTCCAAGCCCTCGGCAACCTGTTCCGCATCCCGGACCTGCGCAAGCGCGTCCTGTTCACGCTGGCGCTGCTGGCGGTGTATCGCATCGGCGCGCACATTCCCACGCCGGGAATCAACACCGACCTGCTCGAGCAGTTGTTCCAGCAGGGGCGCGGCTCGGTCCTGGGGATTCTGGACCTGTTCAGCGGCGGCAACTTCCGCCGGCTGACGATCTTCGCCCTGGGCATCATGCCCTACATCACCGCCTCGATCATCCTGCAGTTGATGACCGTGGTCTGGCCGTATCTCGAGCGGCTGCAGAAGGAAGGGGAGCTCGGCCGGCGCAAGATCACTCAGTACACGCGTTATCTGACCGTGCTCCTGAGTGCGTTCCAGTCGTTTTCGATCGCCATCACGCTGCAGCGGCAGGGCATCGAGAATCAGTCGCTGGTCTATCATCCCGGCGTCGCGTTCACGCTGATGACCATGCTGACGCTGACCACCGGCACGGCCTTCATCATGTGGCTGGGGGAGCAGATCAGCGACCGTGGCATCGGCAACGGGATGTCGCTCATCATCTTTACCGGTATTGTCGTGGGTCTGCCGCGCGCGGTGATCGACCTGTGGGAGAAGGCCACCACGCAGCAGTGGGGCCCGTTCACGGGGCTGGTCCTGGTCCTTCTACTCGCCGTGATGGTTGTCGTAATGGGTTTCATTGTGCTGGTCGAAGGCGGGCAGCGACGCATCCCGGTGCAATACGCCAAGCGCGTGGTGGGCCGGCGCGTCATGGGCGGGCAGATGACCTATCTCCCGCTGCGCGTCAACTCCGGCGGTGTGATCCCGCCGATCTTCGCCAGCTCGCTGCTGACGTTTCCGGCCACGATTGACCTCTTCTTCCAGAAGAAATGGCAGTTCCTGGACAAGGTGGCCAAGGATCTCTCCTTCGGCGAGCCGTTCTACAATTTGGTGTACGTCACGCTGATCATTCTTTTTGCCTTTTTCTACGTGGGCATCGTTTTCAACCCCACCGAGCTGGCTGACAACATGCGCAAGTACGGCGGATTCATTCCCGGCATCCGGCCCGGGCGGAACACCTCCGAACACATCAACAAGATTCTCCGCCGGCTGACCTTTGTGGGTGGCGTTTATCTCGCCATAGTCTGCCTGCTGCCGGAATGGATGATCACCGGCATTCACCTGCAGCACCTGCCCTGGTGGCTGGGGGGTGCCTGGTTTGACCAGCACGCCTGGCGCTTCATCCTGGAAGGCCTGAACGTGAACTTTTATTTTGGCGGAACCTCGCTGCTTATTGTCGTGGGCGTGGCCATGGATACGGTGCAGCAGCTCGAGGCGCAACTCGTGATGCGGCATTACGAGGGGTTTGTCAAGAAGGGCAGGCTGCGCGGGCGCCGTGGCTAGTCTGGGGTCCACTGCCGTGACCGGGCTGAAGCGCGCGGTGATCTTTCTCGGGCCGCCGGGCGCAGGAAAGGGAACGCAGGCCCAGGAGATGGCGCGGCTCTACCGCGTGCCGCATCTCTCGACCGGCGACATGTTCCGCGAACACGTCGGCCGCGACACTGCGCTGGGACGGAAAGCCAAGCCCATCATGGAGCGCGGCGAGCTGGTGCCGGATGAGATCGTTCTGGGCATGGTCGAGGAACGGATTGCGCGGCCCGACTGCAAGAACGGTTTTGTATTCGACGGCTTCCCGCGTACGCTGCCGCAGGCCGAGAAGCTGGACAAGATTCTCGGCGGGCTCGATTTCGGTCGGCCGGTGGTTCTCCACTTCGTGGTGGACTCCGGCCAGCTGATGCGCCGCCTGACCGGGCGCCGCACCTGCAAAGTGGGCGGGGAGATTTACAATATCTACATGCGCCCATCGAAGGTCCCCGGCCGGTGCGACAACGACGGCGGCGAGCTGATGCAGCGCCCCGATGACCGGGACGAAGTGATCAGCGAGCGCCTGGCTGCCTACGAGCGGCAAACCAGGCCGCTGGTGGACTACTACCGCAGCCGGGGCGTGCTCGAGGACCTGGACGGCTCGGCGGATCCGGAAGTCGTGACGCGGCTGGTGCTGAAGATCCTTTCGCGGGCAGGGTAAAGGGATGGGCATCAATTTGAGATCGCCCGCGGAACTGGAGAAGATGCACCGCGCAGGAATGGTTGTCTGGGATGTGCTGACGTCGCTGCGGGAGATGGTACGGCCGGGCGCCACGACGATGGAGCTGGAGAAATATGCCGAGCGGCGCACCGAGGAGCATCGGGCGCGGCCGGCGTTCAAGGGGTACCTGGGCTATCCGTGCGTGCTGTGCGCCTCGATCAATCAGGAAGTGGTGCACGGCATCCCGTCGCCCGCGCGCCAGCTGAGGGAGGGCGACATCGTTTCCTTGGACTTCGGCGTGGAGTTTGAAAGCTACTACGCCGACGCGGCGGTGACCGTTCCGGTGGGCAGGATCAGGCCGGAACTGGAAAAACTGCTGCGGGTGACGCGTGAGGCGCTCGACCACGCCATCGAGAAGATGCGTCCGGGGAACCGGTTGAGCGACATCTCGGCCGCAGTGCAGGGCTGGGTCGAGCAGAATGGTTTTTCGGTGGTGCGCGAGTTCGTGGGCCATAGCATCGGCACCAAGATGCACGAGGACCTGCAACTGCCGAACTACGGAGAGCCGGGGCACGGCCCGCGCGTGCGCGAGGGCATGGTGCTGGCCATCGAGCCGATGGTGAATCTCGGCGGCCCGGGCGTGCGGGTGCTCGAGGATAAATGGACGGCGGTCACCGCCGACGGGAGTTGCTCGGCGCACTTTGAGCACACCGTGGCGGCCACCTCGAACGGGCCCTGGGTGCTGACGCGCCCGCGCGACCTCACCGGGCCGTCCTGGTAAGCGGGTTCAGGAGCTTATGGCGAAAAGGCCGATCAGGGAAAAAAAGAAGACCGACGCGAGCAATCCGAAAGAGGATGCCATCGAGGTGATGGCCACGGTGGTCGAACCTCTGCCGAACGCGATGTTCCGCGTGGAGCTGGAGAACAAGCACCAGGTGCTGGCGCACATCTCCGGCAAGATGCGCAAGAATTTCATTCGCATCTTGGCTGGGGACAAGGTCGCGGTCGAGCTTTCCCCGTACGACTTGACCCGCGGCCGGATCGTGTACCGCTACAAGTAGGCGCACCGGGAGCCGGCGGCACGCCGCCGGGCAGGGAGAGGGGATCGGGAGAATGAAAGTTCGGGCATCGGTCAAAAAGATTTGCGACAAGTGCAAGGTCATCCGCCGGCGCGGAGTTGTGCGCGTGATTTGCAGCAACCCGAAGCACAAGCAGCGCCAGGGATAGGTCTCGCAAGGGAGAAGGAGCACGCATGGCACGCATCGCTGGAGTGGACCTACCGCCGCAGAAGCGCCTCTGGGTCGGCCTGACTGCGATCTACGGCATTGGACTGGAGCGCGCGCAGTCGCTCTGCGCCAAGGCGCAGGTTGAGCATACCAAAAAGATCAAGGACCTCACCGAGGAGGAGATCAACCGTCTCCGCCAGGCGATTGAGTCCGAAGGCCGCGTGGAGGGCGATCTCCGCAAGGAGATGCAGATGAACATCCGCCGGCTGATTGAAATCCAGTGCTACCGCGGCCTGCGTCACCGGCGCAACTTGCCGGTGCGCGGCCAGCGGACGCACACCAACGCGCGCACCCGCAAGGGCCCGCGCAAGGGCGCGGTCGCGGCCAAGAAGAAGGTCATGGCCCGCAAGTAGGGAATCTGAGGAGAGGGTAATCCGGTGGCAAAAGAACAGCAGGACGCCGCAGCCACAACAGCTCCGGCGAAGCCGGCAAAGAAGAAAAAAGAGTTCAAGAAGAAGCGCGAGAGGCGCATCGTGCCACATGGGGTGGTCTGCATCCAGGCCACTTTCAACAACACCATGATCACCATCACCGACCCGGACGGCCGGGCGGTCTGCTGGTCTTCGTCCGGCGCGGTCGGCTTCAAGGGCTCGCGCAAAGGCACGCCCTACGCCGCTCAGCAAGCTTCTGTGGCCGCGGCGGGAGTCGCGCGAGACCAGTACGGCATGAAGTCAGTGGAAGTGCGCGTCAGGGGACCGGGATCGGGCCGCGAGTCAGCGGTCCGCGCGCTGGCCTCGGCCGGGCTGCACATCCTGCACATCAAGGACGTGACGCCTATTCCCCACAACGGTTGTCGGCCGCCGAAGCGCCGCCGTGTCTGATGGCTGTGGCGAGGGACTAAAGCAAAGGAGAAAAGCACTTGGCAAGACATCGTGAAGCGGTTTGCCGCCTGTGCCGCCGGGAGGGGCAAAAGCTCTTTCTGAAGGGCCTGCGGTGTTTTACGGAAAAATGCGCCATTGAGAAGCGCAACTATGTGCCCGGTCAGCACGGCCAGTCGCGCCGGCCCAAGAAGCTCGCCGGTTACGGCCTGCAGTTGCGCGAAAAGCAGAAGGTGAAGCGCACCTACGGGCTGCTCGAGCGGCAGTTCCGCACCTACGTGGAGAAAGCCGAGCGCGCCAAGGGCCCCACAGGCGAAAACCTGATCGTGATGCTGGAGCGGCGGCTGGATAACGTGGTCTGCCGCATGGGCTTGGCGGGCTCGCGCGCACAGGCGCGGCAACTAGTGCTGCACGGCCACGTCCGCGTGGCCGGCAAGAAGGTGAACATCCCGTCCTAC
>JBGPZW010000160.1:0-7436 GCA_041493955.1 Terriglobia bacterium | reverse complement strand
GTCACCACGAGCAGCAGCAGCGCCCGCCCCTGGCGGATCCAGTAGCCTGGCGGTTCGGGCTCGTTGTAAACGATGTGAAAACCGCTGACCAGCAGCTTCATCACCTGCACGCCGCCCAGCAGCGTTCCCCCGAGTCCCAGGTAAACCCAGCGCCAGGGATGGGTCGCCCGCCGGGTGAGGAATTCGACCGCGAGCCGCTGGCTGCCGGGCGGCAGGATTCCGCGCAGGTGCTCGACCACCTCGCGGACTTCTTCCCGCAGCGAAGCTGAAGCAGTGAACACGCCCAGCACCAGCAGCAGGATGGGAAAGAAGGCGAGGAACATGTTGAACGCCACGGCTTGCGACTGCGTGACGCAGCGCGGGTATACCCGCGTCACGGCGCGAAGAAAGATGTGAAGGAACGCTCGCACGGATGACCGGCGGAATTATACAAGCAGTGTTCCCCGGCCGCGCGAAGAAACGACGCGCCACGTGGACTGATTCCCGGCCCTGGACGCGTCCCCGCCGCCCGGAAGCGTCCCCTTGTCGGGTCGCGAGGCGCAGAGTATGCTTGCCGATATTTCCCCGGGGAGGTGTGCCATGGCCCGCGTGGTCCGCTGCGGATTGATCCAGGCCAGCTGTGAGTGGCCGGCCGACAAGTTTTCGCTGGCGCAGATCAAGCAGAAGATGATCGCCAAGCACGAGCGGCTGATCGCCGCGGCGGCGAAGAAAAAGGTGCAGGTGCTGGGACTGCAGGAGCTTTTCTACGGGCCGTACTTCTGCGCCGAGCAGCAGGCGCGCTGGTACGATCTGACCGAGCGCGTGCCCGGCGGGCCGACGCTGGCGCGAATGCAGAAGCTGGCGCGGCGCTACCGCATGGTGCTGATCGTGCCGGTGTACGAAGTGGAGATGGCCGGCGTGTTTTACAACACCGCGGCGGTGATAGACGCCGACGGGCGCTACCTGGGCAAATACCGGAAGCACCACATACCACACTGCCATCCCGGCTTCTGGGAAAAGTTCTATTTCACGCCGGGCAACGCGGGCTATCCGGTGTTTGAGACGCGCTATGCGCGCGTGGGCGTGTACATCTGCTACGACCGCCACTTCCCCGAGGGCGCGCGCATCCTCGGCCTGAACGGCGCGGAGATTGTCTACAACCCGTCTGCGACCGTCGCCGGCCTTTCCGAGTATCTCTGGGAGCTCGAGCAGCCCGCGCACGCCGTGGCCAACGGCTACTTCATCGCTGCGATCAATCGCGTGGGCACCGAATCGCCGTGGAAGATCGGCGAGTTTTACGGCAAGAGCTACTTTTGCAACCCGCGCGGAAAAATCGTGGCGCAGGCCAGCCGCAATAAGGACGAGCTGCTGGTCGCCGAGCTGAACCTGGACGAGATTCAGGAGGTGCGCACCACGTGGCAGTTCTTCCGCGACCGCCGCCCGGAGTCTTACGGCGAAATCACCCGCACGCAGGCCGCCGGGCATTCGCAGGCCGCGAATTGAACGGTTTGAGTGCTTAGGAAATTCCCAGAAGGACGCAACCGATGACAACGCAGCCGAAACCGACCACCACTCGCAGCGAAGAGGTCGTGCGCAAGCACAAGGAGTTCCTGTGGCCCGCGGTGACCAACTACTACCAGCAACCGCTGGTGGCCGACCGCGGACAGATGCAATACATCTGGGATCTCGAAGGACGGAGGTATCTCGACTTCTTCGGCGGCATCCTCACTGTGTCAGTAGGTCACGCGAACCCCAAAGTGACCGGCAAGATCAAGGCGCAGGTGGACCGGCTGCAGCACACTTCAACGCTCTATCCCAACGAGGCCATCGTCGCGCTGGCCGAGAAACTGGCGCAGATTACGCCGGGCAAATTGCAGAAGAGCTTTTTCACCAATTCCGGCACGGAGGCCAACGAGGCCGCCATCCTCCTTGCGCGCATGGCCACAGGGAGCTACGACGTCGTGGCGTTGCGCCACGCCTATTCCGGCGGATCGATGCTGGCGAAGGCGGCGACCGGGCAGGCGCCGTGGCGCAAGGCCGGCGTGATCAGCGTTGGCATCGCCCACGCGATCAATCCCTACTGCTACCGCTGCCCGCTCGGCCTGAAATATCCCGACTGCAACGTGGCCTGCGCGAACGACGTCGAAAACCTGATCCAGACGGGCACCAGCGGCTCGATCGCCGCGTTCATCGCCGAGCCCATCCAGGGCGTGGGCGGGTTTATCACGCCGCCACCGGAGTATTTCAAGATTGTCTTCAAGGCCGTGAAGAAATATGGCGGCCTGTTCATCTCCGACGAAGTGCAGACGGGCTTCGGGCGCACCGGAAAGAAATGGTTCGGCATCGAGCAGTGGGAAGTCACGCCCGACATGATGACCTGCGCCAAGGGCATGGCCAACGGCTCGCCGGTCGGCGCGACGATCACCACGGCGGAAATCGCCGACTCGTTCCAGGGCCTGACGATTTCCACCTTTGGCGGCAACCCGGTGACCTCGGTGGCCGCGCGCGCCACGATCGAAGTGATCGAGGAAGAAAACCTGCTCGAAAATGCGCACACGATGGGGACCTATTTCCGCGGCAAACTCGAAGAGCTGCAGCGGAAGCATCCGCTGATCGGCGACGTCCGCGGGATGGGCCTGATGCAGGGCCTCGAACTGGTCAAAGACCGCCAGACAAAAGAACCAGCGCCCGCAGCCACCGTGCAACTGATGGAGCGCGCGCGGGAAAACGGGCTGCTGATCGGCAAGGGCGGGCTCTACGGCAACGTGATTCGCCTCTCGCCCATGCTCAACATCGTCAAGGCCGACATGGACGAGGCCATCCGCCTGCTGGACAAATCTCTCTCGGAAGTAAGGGTATAGCCGGCGCACGGAGTCGGGGGTTGTCATTCCGGGCGTAGCGAGGAATCTCTCTGAGAGATGCTTCGCTCCGTCAAGCCAGGTGGGGGAACGAACGCGCTTCGGCAGCCGCCTCCCGTTATGATAGGCTCTGGGAGCGAGGGAGAACGACATGCCTACTGCGACGACCACAGCTCAAATCTGCCGCAATTTTATTAACGGGCGCTGGGTGGAATCGCGCTCGACACGCACGGCCGAACGCCGGAATCCGGCCAACCTCGACGAGATCGTCGGCGTGTCTCCCGTCTCGACGCGCGAGGAGACCCGCGAGGCGATCGCCGCCGCGAAGAACGCATTTGCAACCTGGCGGGACACTCCGGCGCCGGTGCGCGGGCGCGTGATCGCCAAGGCCGCGCTGCTCATGGAGCAGCAGAAAGAAGAGCTGGCGCGCATCCTGACGCGCGAAGAGGGTAAAACGCTGAAGGACTCGCTCGGCGAGGTCATGAAATCCGTGAACATTCTGGAATTCATGTCCGGCGAGGCGCGGCGCATGGGCGGAGAAACGGTGCCGAGCGAGCTGCCCAAAAACTTTGCCTATACGCTCAAGCAACCGCTGGGCGTGGTCGCAGCCATCACGCCATGGAACTTTCCGGTGTCGATTCCCGTCTGGAAAATGGCGCCGGCGCTGGTCTCGGGCAACACCGTCATCTTCAAGCCGGCGACAATCACGCCGCTGACCGGGGCAAAGGTTGTGAAGATCTTCGAGCAGGCCGGCATCCCCGCGGGCGTGCTGAACATGGTCCTGGGCTCGGGCGGCGAAGTGGGCGACGAGCTGTTGCAGCATCCCGACGTGCGCGCAGTATCGTTCACCGGATCGAACGAGGTCGGCTGCGAACTCTACGCGCAGGGCGCGCGCAAAATGAAGAAGTGCCAGTGCGAAATGGGCGGGAAAAACCCCATCGTGATTCTCGCCGACGCGGACCTGCCGCTGGCAGTCGAGTCCACTGTGTTCGGCGCGTTCGCCTCCACCGGGCAGCGCTGCACGGCCACCAGTCGCGTGGTCGTCGAGGAGAAGGTCGCGGACAAGTTTGTGGAGATGCTGGTGGAGCGCACGCGGAAGCTCAAGGTCGGCAACGGGCTCGAGTCCGGAGTGGACATGGGCCCGGCGGTAGATGAGGGACAATTCAAGACCGACCTGAAGTACATCGAGATCGGAAAGAAGGAAGCAAAGCTGCTACTGGGCGGCCAGCGGCTGAGCGGCCCCGGCTACGACCGAGGGTACTTCGTCGCGCCGACGATCTTCGATCACGTCGCGATAGAAACCAGCATCGCGCAGGACGAGATTTTCGGCCCGGTGCTCTCGGTGATTCGTGTGCGCGACTTCGACGAAGCCCTGCACGCCGCCAATTCTGTGCGCTACGGGCTTTCGAGCTCGCTCTACTCCAACGATGCCGCGAAAATCTTCGAGTTCATCGACCGCATCGAGACCGGCATCACCCACGTCAACTCACCGACGGTGGGCGGCGAGGCGCAGCTTCCCTTCGGCGGGATGAAGGCTACCGGCGTCGGTCTGCGCGAAATGGGCAGCGTGGCGATCGATTTCTACACCGAACTCAAAACGGTGTACATCGACTACACCGGCCGCAAACGCGAATCCACCATCTACTGATTTGCTCCGGTCAGACAGGTCACGGGAATAAGCCGTGGTTCATCGCGCCACCTCAACCCTTTTCCTCGCCGTGGTCCTCGCGACCTGCGCGGCCCTGGCGGCGGACAAGATCGTCTGGAAGCCGGTCGAGCGGGCGGTGCTGAAAGTGGACGACCGCCCGGCGCGGATCTGGAACGTCTATCGCGCGGAGAAGAAAGACCACCTCGTGTTGGTGCAGCTCGGCCGGCGCTACCTGATGCTCGATTATCGGGCGAAAGAGATCTATGAGCTAGACCTCGCGAAGCTTGAGCGCAAGGACAAAGAGCTTCTCTGGTACGAGGCCGACAAGCCCGCCAAACCCCTGTCCACCGCAGACTGGTCGGTGCGTGATACAGGACCCCTGCGGCGCATCCGCGCCACGCTTTCCGATGAAGGCCGCGTCCTCGAGGTTCAGGTACCCATCCAGCCGGACTTGCGGCAATTCTATTAGAAGCTGTCTGCTCTCAATCTTAAGCAGTCAGCCCTCAGCAAGAACTGAACACCCAAGAGCTAAACGCAGAGGACACGGAAGCTCAGAGAACACAGAGAGAGGGACTCACGGCTAGCTTCGGAAATCGCAGGTACACGCTGATCTTGTTTCCGCACTCTGCGTGAGCCTCTGGAAGCCTCTGCGTTCTCTGCGTTGAGCATCTGGCTTCCTCGTGCTTTCTCGCATGCAGCGCAGAGGCCTCCCTATTGACGATTGGCTGCGGCTGACTAATGATTGGCCCGCTTCGCCTCGACCCACATGACCGCCGCGACTGAAAACACTCCGGGGAGCGAACCGCGTGCCGCCTCGCTGGATCTGGAAACCATTCGCGGCAGTTCTCTCTACAACGAGGACCTGGCGCCGGTCCCGGCCGAGCGCCGCAG
This sequence comes from Terriglobia bacterium, assembly GCA_041493955.1. GTDB lineage: Bacteria > Acidobacteriota > Terriglobia > Acidiferrales > UBA7541 > QHYU01. The sequence continues at coordinate 2,060 of JBGPZW010000160.1, read as the reverse complement.
TTGGAGCACGTACAACTACGCCGCGCTGTGGATCGCCATGAGCGTTAACATCCCTACCTACATGCTGGCCAGCGGCATGATCGCCGGGGGAATGAACTGGAAGCAGGCGATCTTCACCGTCTTCCTGGGGAACGTGCTGGTGCTGATCCCCATGCTGCTGAACGCCCATGCCGGGGCGCAATATGGAATTCCCTTCCCCATCTTTGCGCGCGCGTCGTTCGGCGTGCTGGGCGCAAACGTGCCCGCGATGCTGCGCGCGCTGGTAGCCTGCGGATGGTTCGGCATCCAGACCTGGATCGGCGGCGAAGCCCTCAACGCAATGTTCATCGCCCTGGCGCCCGGCTGGAAGAACTTCGCGCTGGGCATACCGGTCTGCTTCCTGTTTTTCTGGCTGCTCAACGTGCTGGTGATCCTCCGCGGCATCAAGACCATTCGTTTCCTGCAGGGCATCTCCGCGCCGTTTCTGCTGTTGATCGGACTGGCGCTGTTGCTCTGGGCGCGGTCAAAGGCCGGCGGTTTCGGGCCCATGCTGGCCACGCCGTCGAAGTTCCACTCCTTCGGCGAGTTCTTCCGCTTCTTCATCCCGTCGCTGACTGGCGTGGTCGCCTTCTGGGCTACCGTGGCGCTGAACATCCCCGACTTCACGCGTTACGCGCGCAGCCAGCGGGCGCAGATGCTGGGGCAAGCACTGGGACTGCCCACGACGATGACGTTTTATTCCTTCATCGGCATCGCGGTCACTTCCGCCACCGTAGTGTTGTTTGGCGAGGCGCTGTGGGATCCGGTCACGGTGCTGAGTCGGCTGGGCAACCCGGTGGCCGTGATTGTGGCGATGGTCGCGCTGCTGCTGGCCACGCTCAACGTCAACGTGGCGGCCAACGTTGTTTCGCCCGCGAACGATTTCTCCAACCTCTACCCGCGGCGCATCAGCTTCCGCACCGGCGGCCTGATCACCTGTGCGATGGGCATCGCCATGCGGCCCTGGAGGCTGCTGGCCAGCTATGGGAGTTACATTTTCGGCTGGCTGGTGGGCTACTCGGGCTTCCTCGGGCCGATCGCCGGTGTGCTGATCTGCGATTATTTTCTCTTGCGCAAGAAAATCATTTTGGTCGAGGACCTGTATAAGCGCGACGGCTTCTACGAGTTCACGGGCGGCTTCAACTGGAACGCCATTGCGGCGCTGGCGATGGGGTGCGGCGTGGCGTTCGTCGGCCTGGTCTATCCGCCTCTGCGGGTGCTCTACAACTACGCCTGGTTTGTGGGTTTCCTCGTCAGCTTTGTCTCCTATGCCGTGCTTATGGGCGCCCGCCAGCCCGCCGTCGAACCAGCGGATTGATGCCTGGAACCCCTCGCGCGGTGAAGCCTCATGGCGCAGAGTCGGTGCCGCAGAGTTTGCAGCGGCGCGGGCGGCGCACAATTGAGGCGTCGCGCGGGAAAATCACCGCGAGCCACCAGTCAATAGCCACCTGCAACTGCTTCTTGAACCCCACCAGCTTGAACAGGTGCACCGCGTTCCAGAAGAGCCACGCGAAATAGCCGCTGAATTTCAGGCCCCAGAAATCCACCACGGCGTGGTTCATTCCCAGTGAAACGAGAACGCCCTGAGAGGCGTAGTGGTAGCTTTCCAGTGGCTCGCCCTTCTCCAGGTGCGCGATGTTCCTCGCGGCCAGCCGTCCGTGGGCGATTGCAACGGGTGCGACGCGCGGTGCTTCCGCCGCGATAGCCGCGGCCGAGGAGTCGCCGACCACGAAGACCTCCGGGTGCGCTTCGAGTTGCAGATGTTCGTTCACGATGGCCCGGCCGATGTGGTCATGCGGTCCGAGCAGCACCTCGACGAGCTCATGCGCGCGCACCCCAGCAGCCCAGATCACCGTGTCCGCCGAGATGATCTCGCTGCCGTTCACCTCCACGCCGCCGGGAAAACACCGCGTGGCCCTTGCGCCCAGGCGGATCTCGATGCCTTCGACCTGCAAGCGCTTCTTGGCGTGCTCTGCGAGCTTTGGGTGGACGCCGCGCAGGATCTCCGCCGCGTCCTCCAAGACGATTAGACGAATCTCCGC
>JBGPZW010000033.1:0-26340 GCA_041493955.1 Terriglobia bacterium | reverse complement strand
TTCCTTCATGCCCGGGCGGATGTTCTGCCGAGCGTACTCCATGCCCAGCGCGGCCAGTTCGTTGGCCAAGCGCATGCGCTCGATCTCCTGCGGGGTCTTGATCATGCGCACTTCGGCCAGCAGGCCCGCAGCGTCCACCACCTGTTTCGCCACGCTGCGGAACGCGTCGAAATAGCCCTGCGTGTACACGGTGGGTTCGCCGACCATGCGGTCGCAGATTTGCGAGCCTTGCGAAAGCTCGACGCCGACCTTTTCGGTCAGGCCGCGCTCGCGCAGCACCTCGAGGGCCAGGTCGAGCGAACGCGCGGTGGGCGGACGCGGATCGCTGGGATGATAGAAAGGAAAGGCGCGGACGTCCTTCGTCCAGGCAGTGCGCTGCGCCTCCCGAAGCTGCGGCTCGATGACCAGCAGGGTGGGCTCGCCCTCGCGAGGAAACACGGCAATGTCGTAGCCCTTCATAGACCAGTAGTCGGTTAAGTAAAGGATGTTGTCCGGCGCGCGCACCACCACGGTGCTCAAGTCCTGTTCACTCATGCGCCTGCGCACGCGCTCCAGTTTTTCGTGGTCGATGGGATGGAGCATTGCGCCCTCCCGAAAGTCACCCTAGATTTGGTCCAGGGCCATTCATCCTCTGAGAACCAAGGCTTCCTTCTTAGTGCGCAGCCGGTAGGCGGCGCCCCTACACCGTTTCGCCTCGGGCGCGCTTCCCTCCCTCCCACGTCCAGGAGAGTTCCTTGCCCTTCATCAAGCGATACAGCGCGGTGTGCAACGGAGCGCTCACACCCATGCGGGCCGCCTCGCGAGCGATGGCCCCGCCCAGAAAATCCACCTCGGTCGCGAGCCGATGCCGGACATCGTACAGCATCGAGGGCGGATGATCAGTCTGAGCGCCGATTTTGTTCATCTCCCACGGGTCTTCGTGCAGTTCGACGCCCAACGCGGCGGCCACACGCTTCCCTTCGTCAATCAGGTCGTGCAGCAAACGCCCAAGTTCAGAGAAGCCCGCCTCCTCGGCGAACTCCCGGCAGTGGGGCAGCTCGGTCAGCGCCGAGACGGCGTTCACCGAAGCATTGAAGATCAGCTTGGACCACTGTGCCGGGCGCGCATCGCGGAGCGCTTCGGCCTTCAGGCCGCCGGCGCGGATCAGCTCGGCGAGCTCTTCGACCATCGCGAACGGCGTGTTCGTGGGCTCGAACGGCCCCATCCACGTGGCCGTATCGAGCTCCATCTCCACATGGGTATCAGAGCGCCGCGAGCCGCTCATGAAGGTGGTGCCCCGGATGACGTAGCCTTTGAGGTGCGCGGCGATCACTTCCTCGCAGCCCAAGCCGTTCTGCGAGGAAAGCACTGCCCCTTCGGGGAACAAGTGTGCCACCGGAGCAATGGCCTGGACCGTCTGCGTGGCCTTCGTGGCGACGATGCCGAAATCACATTTGGGGAGCTGCGCGGCGCCGGTCACCGCCTGGACTGCGGCGATGAAATCGCGCTTGCCGGAGACGCGCAGGCCGTGCTCGTTGAGCGCGCGGGCGTGCGATTCGCGGCGCACAAACGCATAGACGTCGGCCACCCGCGCCAGATGGGCAGCGTAAAGGCTGCCGATGGTTCCGCAACCGATGATGCAGATGCGCTTGGGCATCGGTGGGACAGTTTATCGCCCGGCCGCGCGTGCCGCCGCGGGCTGCCGCGTCACCCGCACGCCAGCGTCCAGTGTACCGGAGGCAGCCCGCTTCAAAGCCTGGTAGACGCTTTCGGCGTTGTTGTACGAGTCGGTGACGATCACGCCCTTCTCGTAGAGCGCGTCCTGGATTGCGGCGCAAATCGTGTGCAGCGGCGCCGCGCCGCCCTCGCCCATGCCCTTCGCGCCATTGTAGGTGAACGGCGAGGGGGTTTCCATGTGCCCGTAGGCGATTTGAGGGATGTTCATCGACGTGATCGGCGTGTAGTCGCTGAAGCTGCTGGTCAGCATGTTGCCCACTTCGTCGTAAACACAGGTCTCCATCAGCGCCGCGCCGATTCCGTGGGCCGCGGCGCCGTACACCTGGCCTTCGACGATGGCGGGGTTGACGGCGCGCCCGCAGTCGTCCACCGCCGCGTAAGCGAGGATTTTCGGCTGATAGGTGTCGAGGTCGATCTCCACCACGGCGATGTGCAATTGCACGGCATAGGTGAGCGTCAGGTTGCCGTACTTGCGCTTGATGTCCGGCAGCTTGAACGGCGCGCGGTACACATAGCGGCAGTTCAGCGTGACGTCCATCAGGTTCTCGGGCAGGATGGCCGTGTTCACGTTGACGATATTGGAAAGGCCCATGTAGCTGATGGATTTGCTGCGTTTGCCCCGGACCCACACCTCCGGGCCTTGTGCTCCCATGCCGAACTCGATTTTGTCCGGCTTCGTCCCCAGGGCGAATGCGGCCAGCCGGCGGATTTCCTGCTTGAGTTTCTGCGCCGCGCCGTGCGCCGCCGAAAGTCCCTTGACGACGAACTGGCTGGCGTAGGTGCCGGTGTGGCCCGTGTGCGCGTTGCGCTCGGTGTCGAAGCCCGACCGCACCGTCACCGCGTCGGGGGTCACGTTCAGCACGTCGGCCACGACCTGCGACACCACCGTCTCGTGCCACTGGCCCTGTGGCACCGACCCGACCGTGGCCACGATTTCACCGTAGATGTCGAGCCTGGCCAGGCCCGCTTCCGACTGCCCGGAAAACGGCGCCTCCGGGTTGATGATGCGCGCCTGCCCGAAATTGTTCGTGCCGGAATCGAGCGTGGTCCCGATGCCCATACCCACCAGCCGCCCTTCCTTGCGCATCGCGGAAATCTTCTTCTTCCATGCGTTCCAGCCGATCTTCTCCTGAGCGATCTCCAGCATCTTCGGGTAATTGCCGGAATCGTAGATGCAGCCGTTGGGCGTGGTGTAGGGGAACTTGTTCGGCGGGATGTAGTTCTTCCGGCGAATTTCCGCCGCATCGAAGCCCAGCCTGTGCGCGCAGATGTCCATCACGCGCTCGAGGAACCACAGATGCTGCATGCGCGAATAGCCGCGGTTCGGCCCCACGGGACACTTGTTGGTCATCACCTGATTGAAGTCGAAGCGCACATTCTTGAACTGGTAAGCGCCCGGCAGCACTTGCGCCCAGATCACGCAGCCCAGCGGCTCGTATCGCGGATAGGCGCCGCAGTCGTCCACGTGGCGCGAGGAGATGGCCAGGATGCGTCCTTCCTTATCCAGCGCCACCTTGGTGTCGAAGAACGTGCGCTCGTTGCCGTGGGCGCTGGCCAGCATGTGTTCGGTGCGCGTCTCGACCCACTTCACCGGCCGCCCGCCCAGCTTGCGCGAAGCCAGCGCGCACAGCGCCATGTAGGGGTAATTGGTGATCTTGATGCCGAAGCTGCCGCCGATGTCGTGGCACTGCACGCGAATGCGGTCGATGGGAATGCCCAGCGCCGGCGACAGGAACTGGATGGCAAACGCGGGAAAGGTGTTGTTGCACAGGAACTCGATGCGGTTTTCCTTGGGGTCCCACTGGCCGATGACCACATTGGTCTCAAGGGGAGTGCTGGTGAAGCGGTGAAAGTGCATGCGGTCGATTTCGACAACGTAGGCCGCCTTCTTGAAGGCGGCGTCGACATCGCCGTACTCGAACACACCCTGCCAGTTGCGGTTCGTGCCGGCGGCTTCGTGGAGCAGGCTGCGGTCGGTGAGCGCGGCTTCCGCGGTCAGAACCGGTTCGAGCACGGTGTAGTCCACCTGCACCAGTGCGGTGGCGTCCTCGGCGGCCATTTTCGATTCAGCCACGACCACGGCCACCGGCTCACCCTGGTAACGGACCTTGTCCACGGCCATAGCATAATCCACGATTTTCTGGCCCGGGCCGGGACCCAGTTCGATGAACGGCATGACCTCCAGCGTGATGTCCTTGCCGGTGAAGACGGCCAGCACGCTGGGCGCTTTTTGCGCCGCTGAGACGTCAATGCTGTTGATCCGCGCGTGCGCGTACGGCGAGCGCAACATCCACAGGTACACCATGCCTTGCAGCTTGAAGTCGTCGGAGAAACGGCCTGTGCCGCGCACCAGCCGTGCGGCCTCTTTCGGCGGCACGGGCTTGCCGACCCAGTGCGCAACGCCGTTTCCCTTGTGGCCTGGCTGACGCTTTTTCGAGGAAGACTTCTTTCTCACCGTGGGCCCCCTGCGCTACCGGGCCTCTGCGACCCGTTTCGGTGTTTCGATGAGCAGCAGCGAAATCAACTCAACGCTTTTTGCAGCGCGTCAATCAGTTTCTGCACGTTCTTCTTGGCGAGCGGTTCGAGCATGCCGCCGGCCATCGAAACCAACTGTCCGTAGAGCTGGGCTTCGCCTTTCCAGACCACGCGCGTGCCGTCGCCGTCGGGCTCGAGATCGAAGCCGGCGACGAGGTTTACCGTGTTCCCGGCCAGTCCGCCTTTGCCGTCGTAGCGGGCGCGGCGCGGGCGCTCCGCCTCGGCCAGATCCAGCTGCACGTTGGCCGTGCCGCGGATGTGCGAGACTCCCACCTTCAGACTCACCGTGCAATGCCGTTCGTCCTGCGAGGACATGCCCTGGAAATCCGGCAACAACGGAGCGAACCGCTTCGGGTCAGTCAGGAAATCGAAAACCTCTTCGCGCTTTTTCGCTACGCGGAACTCGCCTCCAAAGCTGATGGCCATAGCTGCTTATTTCCTTCCCGCTTTGGCTGCGGCCTGAACGGCCTTGAAGATGTTCTGATAGCCCGTGCACCGGCAGGTGTTCCCGGCAATGCCTATGCGAACCTCTTTTTCGCTGGGGTTCGGGTGCTTCGACAACAACTGGTAGGTGGAAAGCAGCAGCCCCGGCGTGCAGTAACCGCACTGGAGTCCGAGTTGATCGACAAAAGCCTGCTGGATGGGATGCAGCTCGCCGTTCTTGGCCAGGCCTTCCACGGTCAGGATCTCGCCGCCGTTGGCATGCACCGCAAGCACGGTGCAGGATTTGACGCTCGCGCCGTTCAGCAGCACGGTGCAGGCGCCGCAGTAGCTGGTGTCGCAACCGACATGCGTGCCGGTCAGGTCCAACTGTTCGCGGAGCAGGTCCACCAGCAACAACCGGGGCTCGATTTCAAGCTCGTGGCGGGTGCCGTTCACGGTCACGCGAATCGGAACACGGGGAATGGGATCAGGCATAAAAGTGACTTACCTCCACGCGTTCGCCCCGGGCGCGCCGGGCGGCGCTGGCAATGGCTTTGCGAACCAGCATGGCCACCAGATGCCGCTTGTATTCGACAGAGCCGCGGATGTCCGGTTGCGGATCGGCGGCGGCGCGCGCCGCTTCCACTGCGGCGTCGATGTTCTTCGGGGTGAGCGGCTGGCCGCGCAGCGCTCGCTCCGCTTCGGCCGGGCAGATCGCCGTAAGCCCTACACACCCGAGCGCGATCCTGGCGTCGCGGCACGTGGCAGAATCGTCCAGCGTCAACTGCACCGCGGCGCTGGCCGTGGGATACACCGGCGCGCAGCGCTTGAACGCCAGATAAGCCCCGCCGCTGTTTTTCGGAGGAATCTCCACCGTCACCTCGCGGAGCAATTCCGCCGGGCCCAGCGCGGTGGTGTAAGCGTCCACCAAAAAATCGGACAGGGCCATGCTGCGCTCGCCTTGCGGCCCGACGGTGCGCACGGTCGTGTTCAACGTCAGCAGCACGGCACCCCAATCTCCGCTGGGGTCGGCTTCGGCCAGCGATCCGCCCAGCGTCCCCCGGTTGCGAATCTGCACATCGGCAATGCCCGAAGCGCAGTCGTACAGGATAGGAATCTGCCGGGCCACAGGTGAGGCTTCGATGTCGGCATGGCGCGAGAGCGCGCCGATCCGGATCGCGCCTTTTTCCCGGCGAACATAGGCGAGGTCAGGAACGAAGTTCAGGTCCACGAGGTGGGCCGGACTGGCCAGCCGAAGCTTCATCAGGGGAACCAGGCTCTGACCTCCGGCGAGCAGTTTGGCGTCCTCGCCCAGTTCGGAAAGCAGGCGAACCGCTTCTTCCGCTGAATGTGCCTGGTGATACTGGAAGGCGTTCGGATACATGGTTTCCTTCTCTCGGCCGGGCCGCCGATCCTGCACCGGCGGAAGAAACGGAAGCCGCCGGCTTCGATGAGATGGTGAGACTCATCGAGGGAGCGAATTCTAATTCCGACATATCAGCGAATCAAGCAGGAATCCGGCAGGAGAGGTACCCTCATGTGCTGCGGCGCGTCCATTCTGAATGTACGAGTTGCCAGATGGAAAAAGCCTTGACAATCCGGTGGACTGATATTTAATAAAACGCCGACCAGGCAAAGTTGGGAACCACTACATCTGGGGGAGGATGGAACATGGCGCGTCGTCATTTCTTGTGGGTTTTTCTGTGTCTTGCCCTGCTTGTGAGTGCGCCGTCGTATGCGCAGACGATCACGGCCACGCTGGAAGGCCGCGTCACCGATCCGTCGGGCAGGGATGTGCCCCAGGCCAAGGTCACGATCACGAATACGGCCACGGGGTATTCCCGTTCGGACGCCACCTCCGATTCCGGTGAGTACCGCATTCCCTTGTTGCCGGTGGGCGAGTACACGGTGACCGTGGAGAAGGCCGGATTTGCGAAGCAGGCGAAGAAGGTCACGCTGCAGATCGGTCAGGTCGCAACGCTCGATTTCGCGATCGCGATCGGAGAGCTGGCCGAGCGCGTGACCGTAGTGGAAGAACAGGGCGTGATGGAGCCCACCCGCACCGAGGTGAGCACGGTGATCACGGAGCGGCAGATCCAGAACCTACCGGTGAACGGCCGCCAGTTCATTGATTTCGTGCTCCTGGCCCCCGGCGTCTCCATCGGCGACACGACCTCCGGCAGCACCGACGTGATCGTCGAGCCGGTCACCAAAATTTCCTTTGCCGGCCAGAACATCCACTACAACTTCGTGGCCATCGACGGCGCCGACAACATCTCCACCGCCTCGGGAATTCAGAAGACCACACCCTCCCAGGAAGCGGTGCAGGAGTTCCGGGTGATCAACACCGAGTTCAGCACCGCGTTCGGCCGCGCCGTAGGCGGCATCGTCAACATCATCACCAAAAGCGGCACCAACGAACTGCACGGCTCGGTGTACAGTTTTTTCCGCAATGACGCTATGGATGCCGGGAGCATCCTCGCCGCCCCGGGCCAGAACACGCTTCACCAGTATCAATTCGGCGCCGCTGTTGGCGGACCGATCGTACAAGACAGAACCTTTTTCTTCGCAAACTATGAAGGGCAGCGGCGCACCGAATCGCCCTTCTACAATTCCTCGATTTTGAAGAATATTGCGACCATCAACGCGGCCAAGGTCAGCTTCGGCTTGCCCGCGGAGAACCTGAATGTGCTGCGCGATTCCAATGCCGACACCTTCCTGGTCAAACTGGACCACCGGTTCAATGCCAAGCACGGCCTTTCTGTGCGCCACTTCTTCAATGACGCGCGGTTCACCAACGTCTCTCCGCTGAACGACGGATTTGATCTGCCCTCGGCGTTCAAAACCAACAATCTGCGGGACAACTCGCTGGTCGGCAACCTGACCTCGGCCTTCACCACGAACCTCGTCAACGAGCTGCGCGTGCAGTGGGCGCACCGCTCCTTTGATTTCCCTGTGAACAGCACCCAGCCGCACCTGGAAGTGGCCAACACCTTTACGGTCGGGGTGAACCGCGGCAACCCCGATTTTTACAAGGAGACTCGGTTCGAGATCGTGGACAGCGCCACCCTAATTCGGGGACGCCACACCTGGAATTTTGGCGGCAATTTCAACTGGGTGCGCACTACCGAGTCGTTCCCTCTGTTCTACCCGTTTGAGGCCACCTTCGCGACGTTGAACGACCTAGTCAACGGCACGCCGTTCGTGATTTTCTTCGAGCGCTTTCTGGCTCCCAACTTCAAGGAGCCCACCATTGCCAAGTCGGTTTACCAGGGCGGGGCCATCTCCTCGCCCATTCGCAATCAGGCCAAGGGCGTGATGGACCACACCTACAACGGGTTCTTCCTGCAGGACAAAATCCGCGTCACCAACCGCCTGACGGTGAACCTGGGCGTGCGCTACGAGTTTGAAACCTGGCCAAAAGAAGCACTCAACAATGATATGAATAACGTCGATCCGCGCGTCGGCTTCGCCTACCGGGCCGGCAGCAAGTGGAATTTGGTCGTCCGCGGTGGCGCGGGCATTTTCCACGGCACGATTCCTTCGCCATTGCTCTCCTGCCAGATTCCTTCGTGCGGCGGAACCACCGGTAAATTCCCGGGCCGCGAGGGCAAGGAAGACGACCTGAACGCCACCACACGGCTGTTTGCGTTTGCCAGCGCGCCCTTCATCACCAACTTGGCACTGAACAACCTCCTTGGACAGCCGAACCTGCTGAATCCCGCTCCAACGACAGGAACGTACGTGGATGCCGTGCCGGCGGCCGCCTTGGGTTGTCCGAGCGGGTTCCTCTCCAGCTGCGGCTTCTTCGGCGACGCGGTCATCGTCCGCTTCGCCAAGGATCACCAGGCCCCGCTCTCCTATCAGATGAGCCTGAGTCTGGAGATCGAGCCGATCCAATCGCTGAACATCAGCGCCTCTTATCTCCGCGTGCGAGGACTCCGCCTGGGCAGCTTTTTCAATGTCAACCAACCCGATCCCTCCGGGACAGTGATGGTTCACAACTCCCAGGGCGTGGCGGGCCCGAAGAACACTTACTTTTGTCCGGCCTCCGTTTGCGGAATGGCGGGACTTCCAGGCACACGCAATCCGAATTTCGCCGTCTATTTCGAGGCAGATTCCCGGTGGGACTCCGTCTACGACGGCTTCTTCCTGACCGTCAACAAAAGAATGGCGAAGTATTTCTCCTTCAACACGAGCTACACGTTCTCGAAAGGGATTGACAACGGGCCCAACCCGAGCTTCGTGCTGATCCCACAGGACAGCAAGGACTTCCGGGCCGAGCGCGCGCTTTCCGCCGACGATGCACGGCACCGCTTCACCGGCAACGCCACTTTCAACACGTCCAGCACGGCGCACCCGGTCCTGCGCGACTTCCTGTTCAGCTTCATCCTGACCCTGGAATCGCCCCACCGGTTCACCAAGTTCGCCGGCTCCGATGTCAACGGGGACGTCTTCGGCGTGAACGACCGGGTCGGCATCGAGCCTCGCAACACGTTCAAGGGGGATAGCCTGCAGACTTTCGACTTCCGGCTGTCGCGCAGCTTTCCGATCAAGGAGAAGAAGCGCGTGGAGTTAATCGCCGAGGTATTCAACGCCTTCAACAAGCTCAACGTGCGGTTCTTCAACACAAACTACGGCGCGGCCGACTTTTGCCCGTTCAATCCGGCCGCCGCGGGGTGCGGTGCAGGCCCGTTCTTCAAGGAAGGTTCCCCGAATCCGGCTTACGGCACGCCGCGGGCGATTTACAATCCGCGGCAGATCCAGTTGGCGGTCCGCTTCGCGTTCTGAGGGACTACACAAGGAGGAGGCTCCGGTTTCGTTGGGGGCCTCCTTCCATGTTCCCCGCGGGCTGACTCCGGATCCTCACGGGTCGCGTCCGGAGAAAATGGCCGTACCGTGTTTGTCGCCGAAGTTGTGCAGGCCGCGGTACACGAGGGGCAGCCGCTGTTTTTTTCGCGGGAAAATACAGAACACTCGGCGGCGAAGTGCCTCAGAAACGGAAGGCCGCACGCGCCGTCCCGGAATCCCGGGTCATGAGCAGTTGGCTTCCACTCTGCGTTCGTGAATCCACCTGTCGGGGACTCGAATCATGAGATTTGGCATCTATGCGGAAATCCAGACGCCGCCTGGAAAATCGCACCATCAGATGATCTGGGAAATTTTCCGGCAGATCGAACATGCCGATCAGGCGGGCTTCGACGTTTACTCGGTGATTGACCACCACTTCTTCCAGAAGTTCTCGATCTCCGCAAATCCGCTGGCGCTGTTTGCCGCTGCGGCTCAGCGGACGCAGCGCATCCGGTTCCGTACGGCGCTGCACACGCTGCCGCTGGAGAATCCCCTGCGGCTGGCAGGCCAGATCGCCGAGGTGGATATTCTGACCAACGGGCGGCTCGAGTGCGGCCTGGGACGCGGGCACGCGTGGCTCTACGGCCCTCATAATGTGCCGCTCGAAGAAAGCCGCCCGCGCTATGACGAGGCCATCGAGCTGCTGGTGCGCGCGTGGACGCAGGACAAGTTCTCCTACGACGGCCAGTTCTACAAGGTGAAAGACATTTCCGTGGTGCCCAAGCCGGTGCAGAAGCCACATCCCAAGCTCTTCACCGGCGGAACGAGCGACATCACCTATCAGATGGCGGGCGAACGCGGCTGGGGGATTTTCGTGCCGCCGTTACTGCCCTATAAGGTCCTCGAGGGCCCTCTGAGTATATATAAGAGAGCTTGTGCGCAGCACGGCCACCCGCCGGAGATCGTTTACATACGTCCCGTTTATCTGGATGACGACGAGAACCTGATCCGCAAAGAGGTGGAACAGGCGCTGCTTAACTTCCTGGCGTTCAACGCCGCACCCGTCGAGTCCATCCAAAGCGAAGAGAAAAAGGCTGAGCTGCGCACCAAGGGCTACGGCTTCTACGCCAGCGGCGCTCTCGAGTCGTTGACCAAGCTGACCTACGAACAAATCGTGGAGCAGGAGATCGGCTTCATCGGCACGCCCGAGAAGGTGATCAAGCAAATCGAGGGCCTGGGTGAGAAAGGCGGGATCACTGAGTTGGCCATCGTCTCCAACTTCGGCGGCCTCGAGCACTGGAAGTCAATCAAGACGCAACAACTTTTTGCCACGCGGGTCATGCCCGCGTTCCGCCAGACCAACACGGCAACACGGTAGCGTCCGGGTGGTTTGGAAAAGGTCCTCGATGCATGCAGCTTCCAGCTCGGCGGCTGAAACTCCGGCAATGGCCCGGCGCGCGCTTCCGGCCATGGGCGCGCGGCGCAGGCTGATCATCGGCGGGATCCTACTGGTCCTGGCGGGGATGATTCTCGGCGACATCTTCGCTGTCTTCGTGTTGCATCCAAACGCCAATCGGATCGGCGAGCGACTGTTCGCGGCCACCGAGGCCGTCGCCGCCGGGGATTCGACGGCCGCGGGCAACGTTGTCGCGCAGATTGGCGGTCTGCTGGAAAATCGCGGCACCAAGGTCGATAGCCACGTCCACATCATCGTGTTCGGCTACGTCGCGCTGCTGCTTGCGCTCCTGCAGCCCTATGTGGCGCTGAGCGCCAAGCGCCAGACGCAGTTCGCGACGCTGTTCCTGGCCGGCTCGGCGCTTCTGCCCATTTCCGTCTTTCTCATCCACTACGTCGGTCTCGTGTACAGCCCGTTGCAGAGCATCGGCTGGGCCAGTATCTTCGCTGATTTCGGCGGCTTCCTGGTGATTGTGGCCTGTGTGGGCGAGCTGTCGGGCCTCGGAAAATATCTACGCGGCCGCCGGGAGGCCGTGAAGACGGAGGAGTTGCTTATCGAGCGGGGCTGGGCCTGTCGTGCGTTGCTCTCCGGTGGGACCCTGTTGGTGCTGGCCGGTTTTCTCCACGGCGCTTACTATGCCGGCGTTTATCGCTCCGAGCACGAACGGCGCGATGTGGCGCTATTGCGCAACATGGTGAGCCACGCGTCCGCAAACGACCGAACCGCAACCGCCGCCGCAGTGAACCAGTACGGCGCGCTGCAAGCCGAGAGGGCCGTCCATGTTGCCGCTCACGCCCACATCATTGAGTTCGGCATCCTCGCGCTCCTGCTGGCGTTCATCCAACCGTACGTCTTCCTGAGTGAGCGCTGGAAGAGGCGGTGGGCAGTGGTGCTGCTGCTCGGCTCGCTGGCGCTGCCCGTCTTTGTTCTTTTGGAACTGCAGTGGGGACTGGTGGCGGGCGGCCTCGCTGACGTGGGTGGCCTGCTCGTGATCATCGCTTTGATGGGCATGCTCATCGGTGTGATTCGCTACACCGGCAAGCTGGATGCGGAGGCGGCGTAGGCGATGAGCCGGTCACGAAAAACGTTGATCGTCGGCGGCCTGCTCCTCACCCTCTGGGGAATGAGCTACGGCCTCTATTACGCGGTGTTCGCTGAGCATCAGACCCTGGACCACATCGGCGGGACGCTGGCCGCGGGATTTTCCCGCGCCGCGGAGAAACAATTGGACAAGGCGCGCACCGCGCTCGATGATTACGCCGCGGCAAAATTCAAATATGTGCGCGAAGTTGACGTGCACTCGCACTGGAGCGGGCTGGCTCTGCTGCTGATCTTGCTCGGCGTGATGTTCGACCAAGTCGCTTTTGCGGAACGCAGGCGTTTCTTCCTGGCCGTGTTGCTGGTGGCGGGCGCGACCCTGTTTCCCCTGGGCGTCATGCTCCAGATCCTGAACCGCGGCGTCTTCCCTCAGATTCTCGCCGTAGCCGGATCGGGTCTGCTGACGATTGCGCTCGGAGCGGTGGCTATCGGCTTTGCTTCTCGGGAAAGATCCTAGAAGCCACGGATGCCTGCATTTGCGTGAGATATGGGAAGAGCGTGGCTTGAGCCCGCTGCAAGCCGGCCCCTGCAGTTTTGCGGGATAGCATAAAGACTGAGGTAAGCGATCCATGAAAATCTGTGTCGTGGGATGCGGCGCGGTCGGAAGTATCTTCGCGGCTCATCTCGGCCGCCTCGAAGACGTACAAGTGTATGCACTCGATATTTGGTCGGAGCACATCAACGCCATCAATGAAAAAGGCCTGCGAATTTCCGGCGCCGCCAATTTTACCGCCCGAATCAAAGCCTCCACCAACCCGCAGGACGTCCCACGATGCGATTACGGCATTGTCGCAACAAAGGCCATCCACACCCGGAGCGCCATCGAGCGCGCCAGGTCCATCTTTGACGAAAACAGCGCGGTCTGTTCGGTACAGAATGGCGTGGGCAACGAGGAAATCCTCGCCGAATACGTAAAATACGTGATCCGCGGCACCACATTTCCCGCCGGCCACGTCATCGAGCCCGGACACGCAGGCTTCGACATCATGGGCGATACCTGGATCGGCCCGTTCGAGCCGACGAACACTCCCATGCGGATGGTCGAGGAACTTGCCGCAACCTTGACGCGCTCCGGGATGAACACCATCGGCATGCCCGATGCTCGCGGCGCCCAGTGGGCGAAGCTGATCTTCAATGCCTCCACCAATCCCGTCGGTGCCCTTACGCGACTGCACCATGGCGCCGCCACGTTCTTTGAACCCACCGGACAGTTGTTCAATGACCTCATCGACGAGGGGCTGGCCGTCGCCCGCGCGCTCGGCATCGGGTTGCATGGCGATCCCCGGGCACTGGTCCAGGAGGGCGCCAAGGCGTCCGGGAAACACAAGGCGAGCATGCTCCAGGACATCCTCGCCGGGCGACAGACGGAAGTGGACTTTATGAACGGGGCGATTGTGCAATGGGGCGAAAAGGTCAGCGTGCCCACGCCGCTCAATAAGGCCATGTGGGCTCTGATCAAAGGCCTGGAACATTCCTGGACGAATCCGTAGGTTCCTACCGGAACAGGTCTTCTTTTTCCGGACGGATCAAACGCCGCGCGCCGTCGTTGCCGGGCCGATAGCGATAGCCGCGGACAATGACCACAGGAACTTTCCGCGTTTTTCCCATCGCCAAACCCGCGGCCGCCGCCAGTTCATCCGCAACGGCGATAATGGTGGCTTGAAGAATGTGTCCGTGCGCATCCTTCTTCCCGCGCCAATCCTCGAGCACGCGCAAGCCCGCGGCGCCGATGGCCACGTTGGCCAGCCCCAGCCGCCACGGCCGCCCGAACGTGTCGGAGATAATCGCCGCCGCGCGCGCACCGCAAAGTCTCCGGACGCCGCGAACGAATCGCCGCGCGGACGCATCGGGATCGCGCGGCAAGCAGGTCGCCCAGTGGCGGCCCGGGACATTCGAGCGATCCACGCCCGCATTGGCGCAGACGAAACCGTGATGCGTTTCAGCGATGAGCGCACGCTCGCTCATCCGCACCACGCGGCGCGACTCCCGCAGCACGACTTCCATGAACCGCGGCTCCACGCGCCGGCGCCGCGCCCAATCACGCGCCAACGGGCTGGGCACAACGTCCCGAAGGTCCACCAGCCGCCCCTCCGCTTTGGAAACGATTTTCTGCGTGAGAACAATGACGTCGCCATCCGCGATCTCGACGCCCTCGCGTCGCGCCGCGTCCACCACGCGCTGTGCCAAGTCGTCGTGGCGGTGAATTTCCGGGAGCGTGCGTAGCGCAATGATCTCGATCTGGTCGTCTGGGTGCGCTTTCATGAACGCGGTTCCACTGAGGGCAGCCCGGTAATGCGAATGCCGGAGTGGGCGACTTTGTGACGCCGATTGATGCCGATCAGCAGCGCGGTGATGGATTCCACGATTCGCGCGTTTTCCAGTTTCCCGCCATCCACATAACGACAGCCGTGGATTGCCTCCACCCAGGGCCGCACGGCCTGACGCGCATCCGCGCTCTGCCCGCAAACGATCACGTCGCATTCTATGGGCTCGTTGAGCTGCTGAAGCGCGCGCGCGGATACATTGTGAAAGGCCGCGGTCACCTGTACGCCGGCGGGCACGAGTTGCGCGGCCTGCTCCGCCGCCGAACCGGCCCACACGCCGAGCACGCGTTCCGGCGAGCCGCCCACGCTCGCTTCCAGCGGGACGGTCACGTCCACGAACAGTTGCCCGGGACGAAAATGGCTGCGCAAACCCTGCAGTGTGGGAATCTGCGCCTCAAAGGGAACGGTCAGCACGACCACGGGTGCCCGCTCGACCGCCGCAGCGTTCTCCAAACCTTCGATTCGTGCCGCGGCTCCCAGAATCGCCGTCAGGCGCTTCACCGCATCTTCCGCTTTGCTCCTGGAACGAGAGCCTACCAGCACGTGGCGCCCGGCCTGCGCCCAGCGCAACGCCAGACCGGTTCCCTGGTCCCCGGTCCCACCCACCAGCGCAACAGTTTCAGCTTGCATGTCCTACCTTTCGCCGAAAGACGGCCTGCTGCCGGCCGAATCCGCCGGCGGGCGATACGGAACCAACATTCTATCGAAGTCCCGGTGCGCCCGAAACCACCGGATTTATTCTTGGAGATTTTCCGGCAGTGCGACAGAATGGGAAATTCGATCTGCAAGCCCGGGGTTCTGCTTGAGGCCAATCGTCTTGTTCGGGGAAACGAATAAGAAGACGGGTGAAAAGTGGAGGAAGTTCCTGCCGCCCGCTTTTACTCTGCTCATTTTTTACTTCATCTTCCAGCGCATCCCTTTCGGGAAATTCCTGACCGCCCTGCGCGATGCGGACTTTCCCACTTTCATTCTGCTGATGGTACCCAACAGTCTCTTCTTTTTCGCCTGGGACACCTGGGTGCTGACCTTGCTGATGCGCTGGTTTCACGGCCCGATCCGCTATCGCGATCTGCTTCCGGTGCGCGCCGTCACGTACATTGTGTCCCTGCTGAACACGAATCTCGCGCGCGGCGCTACGGCTTTCTACCTGACGCAGCAGTTGCGCGCCCCATTTTTCCAGATCGCGAGCACCGTGCTTTTCCTGACCCTGCTCGAGGTGACGCATTTGGCCATCTGGGCTGCCTGCGGCATGCTGGCGTACTCCACGCACCTCCCGAAGAGCTTGTTCTGGATTCCTACGGGCTTCGTGTTGTTCTG
Organism: Terriglobia bacterium; assembly: GCA_041493955.1. Lineage (GTDB taxonomy): Bacteria > Acidobacteriota > Terriglobia > Acidiferrales > UBA7541 > QHYU01. Next base: position 10,680 of record JBGPZW010000033.1, on the reverse strand, counting down.
GGTGGTGTTTCTGCTGTATGCGCGGCTGGATTTTGCTCCCTGGCGAGCCGTCCTGGTGCCGTTCACCCGGCTTTTTCCCCGTCTTCGCGGGCGCGTGCAGATCCGCGAGTGGCCCATCTTCCGGACCTTCGACCAGGCCCCGCTGAAGCGCTATGTTCAGGTGGTGCTGCTTCGTGCGCCGGCCTTCTTTGTGTCTCTGATCATCCATTTTCTGGCGGTGAGGACGTTCGGCATGCACATTCCACTCGGTCAGATGCTGGCCTACCTGCCGATCATCTTCATACTCGGCGCGCTTCCCATCACCGTGGCGCACCTCGGCACAACGCAGGCCGCATGGATCTTCTTTTTCGGGGACTACGCCACCGGACCGCAGCTCCTGGCCTACAGCCTGGCGTCTCATTTGGCCTTTATGATGACGCGGGCCATGCTGGGAGTCGTCTTCCTGCCTCGTGCCTATAGAGATTTGGTCGGCCCCGTTTTCGCGCAGGGCTGGTTCGCGCCCCGATCCGCCCCGCCCATCCACTCCTCTGATTCGTGAAGCAGTCGCGGTGGTTCAATGAAGACATTCCAGCGTTGAGTCCGCTCACAGGGAAAGCCTTCATCGAATCAACATAGTTGCGTCACGAAGAATGTCATCAAGGCGGCTTCGGAGAGAGATGATTCCCCCGGGGTTGCTGGTGCCCAAGAGAGGACTCGAACCTCCACGCCCTTGCGGGCACTAGACCCTGAAAACAACTTGCCCCTTTCGGTTTGTTGCGCTGCGTTGTACACCGATACAAACTCAGGCTCTTAATTCTTGCCTACGATGCATTCCCTTTCGATGCTTTTTGCCTTTTTGCATTACGTTTGGCTCCGTTAGAGCAAATTTCGGAGCAAGAAACGCTGTGCGAATCCCATGGCTCCGGCCTGCGGGGCGGGGGCACCGCATCAGGCAAGCACTATGCGCCCGCTGTGCCCCGGTTCAATTGACCGACACTTGAGACCAGCGCCTTGTCGGGCGACGAAAACAGCAGCGTGACAATTCCTGAAAGCGCGCTGAGAACCGCGAAGGCAGTCGTGGCGAAGAAGGACGTTGCAGCCTACGCGTTTCTCCTGGCAATGCATTTGATTCCGTTCGGATCCTGCTGTAAATACAGAGGCACTTCAAGGAGTCAGTAGCGCTGGCTCAGATCGCGGCACTCTGCAAGGATTTTGAGTGGAGCTTTCTGCTCCCGTTGTATTTCGATTCTCTAAGCGCCAAGCGCGCTTGCTCGATTTCCAATTCGACTTCATTCTCCTGAACGGGCGACTCTAGAATGACAGGCACATCTTCTGGAATCAAATAGGAGATCTTCTCAAAGGCCCCTATCGACGCGTCAGAGAGAGGGTCGTGGGTACTGCGACTGTTGACGTCACTCACATGCAGTTGTTTTAGCCGGCTGCCGAACTCGTTGAGAATCAAATATGATTCGCTCATCGTGGGATCAACTTGCCGGCAATGGCCAATATCAAAACATAGGCCAGCCTGGGGAAGCTTGGTGAATACTCCCAAAAGCTCACCAGCAGTCCGTCCCGTTGGGTAGCGTTTATCCATGTTTTCAATCAGAAGCAGACTCCCGAACGATTCCCAGGCTGAAAAATCGTGGATCGTATCGGGGTGCAAAACAATTGGCCATTTTCTTCGCGCAACGTTTTGCAGCAGCTTGATGATTCTCTTCTCCTCCGCTTGCTCAAATTTACTTGGGGCGTGAAAAGAGACGTAAGTGAATTTCGATAGGTCAAGGGAGTCGAGCGCTCTGACCAGTGGAGCTAATTCGCCTCGGCGAAGCGCCGAAATCTCAACTGCCCTGAGGGACTTCTTGCTCACAATCTCTAAACCCAATCGAAAATCGCTATAGGCTAGGGCTCCGGTCGAAAACCCAATCAGTCTCATTAGAAAACCCCGTAAAAAGTTATTAGCTTCCGCAATTCCTCGTTGTCCTCAAAAAACAGCGCGGTAAGTCCAGCTTGAAACGCGCGACTGAACACCCGCACTTCTCTGAAGACCGAATCGCCTGGTATGTCATCAGGCCTCAGGTTCTTCAAATGTTTTCTCTTTCCGGAATCATTCATTAATGCGAGGAAGGCATTATATGCCGAAAATAACTTTACCGCGGTCCTCCGTTTAATCTTTAGCTCGAGCAGGAAAGTGGCCAGAATTTCCAGCGGCGTTTTCCTAATGAAATCCCTGAGGTGTTTTTCCATTGAAGCAGTCGAATGACGGGGGCCAATGAGTTCACTGCGTGCTTGTGGAGCACTCAACATTTCACAGCTAAAGCAGCTCAGCAGACAAGTGGTAAAGATCAGTTTGCGCGACATGCGCAGTTTAGCGTTCCGCAACCCCCAACCATGCCCCGCCTGCGTGCGCTGCTTTTCGAGAAAATCAACAGTTACCGTGCGCCAGTATCGGACGATGTCGTTTAGTAAAACGCGAGGCACTTTATACGGTAAGGTGCTGAACCTAAGACCCCGGTCCTCATTCAGATAGCGACTAAGAATGAGCCTCAGCACGCGTTCATGTGAGTCCGGTTTGTCGATTGCGAGGGACTCCAGGAGCAAGAGCACGCGCCGTGTCGTATTTTCATTACTGTCTTCCCGCCCTCCAATTTTGTGCACGAGATCATGACTAAAAGTCATGTTCCCAAAGATCCCAGTCATTCCCGGTTCTGCAAACTCTCCTCTTTTCAACCGCGCAGCTACGTCTTGTGCGACTTCGAGATGTTGTGGATCTGCCTGACCGTCAATTAGCAACGTCCAGTCAACATCGCTCTTCGCAGTCCACTCTTTGCGGGCAAGTGAACCGAATACCACGACACTGGCATCTGTCGAAGACAACCGCTTGAGTGTCTTTTCGAGTTTGTTGCTTGTTCCGCATGCTTTGGTCCTTGCCTTGTTTATGGCGGGCCACTCTTCACCGACTCGTGACTGCAGGAGGGCTATTGGGTCACTGCGCGGCAATTCCCTCAGTAGTCTTCCCACTCTCACGCTCCACGTGCATGCTCACTGCTTGTTGGCTGCAAGGCTGTTCACCCTAAATTATAGTTCACCTGTCGACTAGTTCCTACGTTCTCGTCCTTGGACCACTGTAGATCTTGACATTTGGCGAACAAAAAGCGAATATAGTACGAATTCGGCATAGGATCAACTACAGAAGAGAACTATTTCGAGCTCGGGCCGGAAGCCCCAGGGCTATCGCAACGGGTTGTGGACCGCCTTTTTGCTCTAAGGATTCCAGATTAAGTCAAAGAGTGCTAACGCGGCCCGGGTGTGAACCTTATGGCCGTTGGCGGTGATTCCCAAACGGCGCGCAAAATTACCGGCCACAGAGGTTCGCGAGCATTCGACGGCTACCGAGTGCTGCTCCGCGGGGATATCCTGCGGGCTGGCAAGGCGCTTGAGGCGCACATGAATGGGCACAATTGCAAAGCCCGGAAAACAGCGCGCCGGTAAGTGATTGAAAACTTGGTGCCCAAGAGAGGACTCGAACCTCCACGCCCTTGCGGGCACTAGACCCTGAATCTAGCGCGTCTGCCAATTCCGCCACTTGGGCACAGGGAGCGGTAAAACGAGGCAGAATCATTTTGCCTTTGGGCCGCGGGATTGTCAACGCGCCGAGGGCGCGCGTCAATCACGCGGCGAAACGGCAGGTGCTGTGCAGGTCATGGCAGCGGTAGATCGCGTCTCTGAGGGCTTGCTAGCGCGGGAAATGTTGACCAGAAGCAAGAAAAGGGTAGAGGTGGCTCACAGGAGCCGCCTCTTTACAATTGGCGAGGAGTTACCGAAGGGCCCAAATTATCACGGCGGCGAGGCATATCCAGAGTACTATGCCGATGCCTACGCCGTTCACGATTCCACGCACAGTCGCGAACTCATCGCGCTTCATCTCGGCCCCACACGGGAATACAGCACTTGGCAACAATCGAAAATATAAGAAAGTATCTATCGTGGGTCTTCCGAGAAGCGCCCTCTTCTCGTGTGATCAGCGGCTCACTAGCGTTTACGGCGCTGGTGGGCCGCGCTGGTTTGGGCAGCATGGGCTATAGCGGCAGGCATAGCAAGACACATTCTTACTGGTACTGGGGTGCTGGAACTGCGCTTGAAAGAATGGCGAGACCTGTTGCTGTGCCCATTCTGTGTCCATTCTCTTGCAAAACTGGACGCGTGATACAAACAGAAAACCCGCCTTTTCAGCGGGTTTTGTTGGCGGCAAAGGACTTGCTTTTATACTTGTCTTTGCCCCTGAATCTAGCGCGTCTGTCAATTTCGCCGCTTGGACACCAGGAGCGGTGAAACGAGGCAGAATAATTTTGCCTTTGGCCCGCGGGATGGTCAACGCGCCGAGGGCAAGCGGCCGCCTGACACTGGGCGCGGCGTGGCGTCTCGCAGAGAAATTCTTGAGAGGGATTCCTCGTCCCGGCAGGGCCGGGACTCGGAATGACACCGCCCCGCGGGCCCTAGGACAGCGCCGGATAGCGCGGAGAGTGGAACAAAGACGCCGCCTGCAAGGCGGCACTACGCAGTTGCGAGCACGATTGCAGAGGCTCTGGGTCTGCCAGGTGCTAAGGCTTAAGTTTCAGCAGGCCGGCTTTGATGCCGGCGTCGAGCAAGTCGGCGACCTGTTTCGCCGAGACCGTGCCGTAGTACCACGCGCCGACCGACTGCGCTTCGGCGCGGACGGCGCGGTAGATGTCGAGGTAGCTGCGCTTGCCGTCCACGAAGTTCCAGACCTCGTAGCTCATCAGCGTGTGCAGGCCGGTCTTGTCGAGGTCGCGGCGCTTTTCGAGGAAGTCGGCAATGCTGCCGGCGATCACCGGTACCTTGCCGGCCATGGCCTTTTCTTCTTCGCCGGACTGCGCCGCAGGCAATGTGGCGTTGCCACTGAGCAGGAAATAGTTACGGTCGAGGTCCTGGAGTAAGTTGCTGACGCTCGTACCCAGGCGCGTCTTCCACTCGTCGAGTTCCGCAGCGAGTTTCGGCTCGGCGCCAAAGACGCGCAGAGAATCGAGTGCCGTGGTGGAGCGCACCCGGGCCTGCTCGATCAGATTCTTGCCGTCAAGATACGCCGCTGGGCGATCAGCGAGTGCCGCCAGGGTCAACATCTCGTTGGCGCGGCGATAGGCTTCGTTCAGGCCGCGCTGCGCCCCGACTCGCACCTCGACCGCGAGCGGTGGCAACCCGGAGGGTTCGAGGTGCGCAAAGTAGAGCGCGGTGGCAGCAACGATAAACGCGTTGCGCTGGAGCTGTGTGGGATCCATCTGCCAGAGATCGTCGTCGGAGGAGTGAATGAAATCGTCGGGCCAGTTGGTCAGGGTGACGCCCGGGGCGCCGATGATGACATCGTTGAAGACCAGGTGGTCAGTGGAATCGAAGTAGGGCACGATTTCCGCGCCGTAGCGCTCGCGGGTGCCCAGGCGGGACACGATGGGTCTGCTGAACGGCTGCCGGGTGCCGGCCTGCGCCGCGGCCAGATACGCGGAATTGCCGCGCATGACCATCGTGGCGATGCTTTCCACCACGTCGTTCAAGTAGCTGGGCCGCGACCACGGCGTGCGCGTGATGTGCTGGACGCGCGAACCGGCCGACTGTTTCGCGCCGACCATGTCCTGGTTAATGTTGAGCAGGATTTTACCGCGTTCGTCGGGATGCGCGGCAAAGTACTCATATTCAGCGTCAATTTCATTGGTCCACCAGAAGCGGATGTCGCGCGAGGGCTGCGGCAACTTGCCTTCGGCAATCAGCTTCACGAGCGCGCGGCCGATCTCGAGCAGGTTGGCGCAGCCGCTGTTGTCATCGTTGGCGGAGAATTTCTCTTCCTGCGCGTGCGCGGTCAGAACGATCTGCTGGTCGTGGCGCTGCGTGCCGCGGATCCAGCCTTCGACGATCCACTGTTTCGGGTTCTCCTCGAATTCGGCCTCGACTGTGGCGCGCAGCACCATCTTTTCGCCCGGCTCGAGACCTTCGCCGAAGCTGCCGGGCGTGGCGCCGGGCTTGGGCCGCGGCGCCAGTCGCTGCCGGAGTTCCATCCCGGCGCGATAGGAGAGGGAAAACGCGAACGTGTTCTCCTTCCCGCTCGGCGGGTGAGAGTTCAAGCGCGTCCAGGCAACCTGGTCGGGATGGTCCAGGCCGCGGGCGGCGTTGTAATAGACCACTCCCAGCGCGCCGCGCTTCCACACCGCCTGTTCCATCACCGTCGTGGGCGAGCCGGAGGCCAGCACGATTCTGCCCTTCACATCTTTGCCCTCGTAGTCGGAGTCGGTAATGCCCGCGGCGACGTCCACCAGCTCGCCTTCCCAGTTGCCGCTGCGGCTGTAGTCGGCGATAGCCACGGCGATGTCCTGGAAGCTGATCAGGCGGCGTGGCTCGGGGCTGACGATATAGAGTTCAGCCACGAGCGGCGACCAGCCTGGGCCCTTGTAGCGGATGTCGTCAATAATGCGCACGTCTGCGAGGCCGAACTTGCGCGCCTGTTCGGCGATCCAGCGCTCTTTGTCGCGGAAGCCGCGGGAGGCGCCGTTGATGCTGTGGTGCAGGGTGAGGTGGCGCAGGTGGTCGTAGCTGATGTCGCCGGAAATCTCCCCGCTCAGCGCGCGGAACATTTCCGGACTGACAAACGGGCTATCCTGCGCCGCGGCCGCTGCGGCCCCGCAGAGACACAGCACCAGAACATGCCACGCCATCCAAACCGTAAGCCTTGCGCGCATCTCGACTCTCCTCCTTTTAGGGAACGGTGAGATCAGGGGCGGCCATCATAGCAAATTGAGAAAGGAAGTCGAACCTGGCTGTTGACTCCCTTCCGCCGGAATCCTACAGTAAGGTCGGCTTTCAGGTTTCCCTTTTAAGCGATAACACCGTGCCACCTGAAGTGCAGAAGCGTCATGAACGTCGCGGCGAGCGCGTGCTCATCCGCGTTCCCGTGCAAATCCGCGGCATCGCGCACGACGGCCGCGAAGTCAGCGAGGCCGCGGAGACCTCGGTGGTCAGCCGGTACGGCGCGCTGCTGCGCACCCACTCGCGCCTCAAGCACGGCAGCGCCCTGACCGTGCAACACGGCTTCTCCCAGGAAGCCGGCGAGTTTCGCGTGGTCTGGCTCAGCGACAAGTTGAGCGAAGGCCGCTGGGAAGTCGGCGTCGAAGCGGCCCACGCGCAGGAAGACTTCTGGGGAATCCGCTTCCCCCGGCGCTGAACCGAGGCTTGATCCTCCCCCGCATTGTCCCGGTGCTATAATCCCGGCCAGAAACGGGGGCCCTTCCGGGCATCCCGGAAGCCGCCCCCTGTTAGGGGTATGTCCATCCGGCAGGGAGGAACTATGGACACTGGGCACTGGACTCCCTTGATCTACCTGGGGATGGCCTGGGGCGTCGTCACTGGTGTGCTGATCGTCCTGCTGATCTACCGCAGCATCCTCTCCTCGAAGGAAGAAGACCAGCTCTTCTTGGACCAGGCAGAGGAACACATGGCCGCGGAGCAGCGCGAGATCGTGGGCCGGCTGATCCGGCTCTCCAGGCCGATCACCGCGCTGGGGGTACTCTCCGGTGTGCTGCTGCTGGTGATCGCCGGGATGTGGATCTGGGAAGGGTTGAAGAGCTTCTAGCTGCGGCGGGCCAGGCAGATGGCCGGAAGGAAGGAACCAAGGCCGGGGCTAGGTCCCTGGCCCTGCCGGTTTCGGCGCTGGCGGTGGCGCCTGCTGCGGGGCCTGCGTTTCCGAAACAATCGAGGTGTGGTTCTGCACGATGAGCCAGCGGTCTGCCCGCTTCTCCAAGATCAGCGTGGTGTGACCGCGGGCGCCGATGGGCTTGCCGTCCACTATGGCGGCGAAATCCCATTGATAAACCGCCCAGGCCACGTTTCCAGTCACTTTGATGTAGGTGTTGACGCGATCCATGCGCCCGCCCTGCATGCGCTCGCGTTGCCGCTGATAGGCCTGCACGAAGTTGGCCCAGCCGACCAGCGGGGGCTCCCAGGCGCCGCTCACTACAGTCACATCATCGGCGTAATACTTGTGCAACATCTCGACGTTGCCAACCTGCCAGGCCCCGAGCATCTCGGAAATAGCCAGTTCAATGGCCTGGTCGTCCGGGAGGCGGACCAGAGCTTCGGTCGAATTCCCGCTCTTCTTCTGATCGCGAGACTGGTCCTTTTTTTTCTGCTGCTTCTGCGGGGCACCGGAAGCCCCCGGGTGGCGCTCCGCCCGCGCCGGGCCCTCCGCCAGCCCCCCGAGGACCAGCAGCAAGAGCAAGAGATGAATGCACGCAACACCTGTGGCAGGACGAGCCCAACCACGCTTCATTTCGCTCCCCCATTGCCTCGCGCGAAATCTCACGGTCGGGTTGAGCATAGCACGAAAGCTCTCGCACGAAACCCGGCCGCCGAGCGTTGGCATTCCCTCTAGGCCGCGGGCGCGTGACGCAGGAATTCTGCGCTTTTCTCGGGCAGGGCGGTATTGATGAACATCCCCGAGCCGAGCTCAAAGCCGGCGATGCGCGTCACCCGGGGGATCACACTCAGATACCAGTGGTAGTAGCGCAGGCCGCGCGCCTCGCGGGGCGGCGTGCGGATGCTGAGGTTGTAGTCGGGGTTTTTCAAGCCGAAGTAAATCTTGCGTAGTACGGTGCGCAGCAGCCGCGCGAGATCCTCAAGCTGACCCCGGGGGACGTCAGAGAAGCTGGCCGTGTGGTGCAGGGGATAGATCCACAGGTGGAACGGGGTCAGGGCGGCGAAGGGAATGAAGGCCACGAAGTCGTCCGACTGCGCGACGATGCGCGTGCCGTCGAGCAGCTCGTCGGCCATCACGCTGCAGAAGATGCACTCGCCGGTCTCGTCGAAGAAGCGCAGGGCATTCTCCATGCGGTCGCGCACCTGCGGCGGGATGATGGGCGTGCCGACGATCTGCGAGTGAGGATGCTCGAGCGAGGTGCCGGCGCGCACGCCGTGGTTCTTAAACAGCGTGGCGTGAGCCACACGCGTGTCCGCGGTGATGGCGTTGTAGCGCCGCTGGTAGGTGTCCATCACCCCGGCGAACTCGGCCTCGGAGAGCAGCGCGAGCGTGCGGTCGTGGTCGGGCGTCTCGACGATGACCTCGTGGATGCCCGCGCCCGAAATGGTGCGCTTGAGCCCATCGTGCCGCCGGGTGAGCTCTGCCGAGGCGTCGAGGGCAGCAAACTTGTTCGGCACCACGCGCACCTGCCAGGCGCCGCCGCGTTCGACGCGGTAGGTTTCCGGCGGAGTTTGTGCCTCATTGCCGGGACAGAACGGGCAGTCGGCGGCGCGGGCGGCCGGCGCCGCGCGGTGCCTGTTGGCGACAGCGAACTCTTCCGGGCGCTTGGCGCGTTCGGTGGCGATGATGACCCATTCACGCGTGACGATGTTGTGGCGGATTTCCGGCATGACTTCCTCCTGCGGATGAGCCGGCCTATGCGGAACTGCCGCGGGCGACGCGGAAACCGTAGTCGGCGTATTTGAACTCCGGCGGAATGCTGGAGCGCGCCGCCGTGCGCGTCACCTTGATGTGGTGCCGCCAGGCGCCCCCGCGCGAGGCGCGACGGCTGCCGCGCTCCGGGCCCTGCGGGTTGCGCTCCGGCGAGCGCGCGTAGTAGCCCGCGTCGTACCAGTCGGCGCACCACTCGTGCACGTTGTCGCCTAGGTTGTAGAGCCCCCAGGCGTTGGGCGCGTACTGCGCAACCCGCTCCGGACCCATCTTCCAACGCGTGGCGTAGTCGGGCAACGATTCGGGCGGAGCATCGCCCCAGGGATAGAGCGTGCCTTCGACTCCGCCGCGCGCAGCGCGCTCCCATTCCGCCTCGGTCGGCAGGCGATAGCGGCGGCCAGTCAGCTTGCTGAGCCACGCGCAATACCCCGCTGCGTCAAACCAGGAGGTCGCGACTACGGGCTGCTCGGGTTGGCTAGAGTTTGGGTCGTCCGAGTGCAGCGGGGCGGGATGGCCGGTTGCGGCGAGGAAGCGCGCGTACTCGGCGTTCGTCACCTGGCAGGTGGCCAGCTCGAAGGCGTCCACCCAGACGCGGTGAATAGGCTTTTCATCGTCCCGGCCGGTCTGGCAGCCCATCGAGAACCAGCCTTCGGGGATGGGCACCAGGGTTGGCTCAATGGGAGTGGGCGCGAGAACATCCCGCGGCGCGCGGGAAAGAGGGTACCCGGCGATGGTCTCCTCAGTGGCCATGACCCGTTCAATCTTACCGCGCCTTCGACTGGCTCAGCAGATTCACAAACAGGCGATAGGCGCCGGGCACGCCTTCAGGCAACTGACGGAAGAAGGCGAGCCCGGTGTAGATGTACACGCCATTGCCCGTGCGCGCACAGACGAGGCCGCCAATGGTTTCCTCTTCGCCGGGATCGCGCAGGGCGAGCACCGGCTGGTAGCGCGGATCCCACTGGCTCCAGAAGTAGAGCCCACGCTCCTGCACCCAGCCTTTGAAGTCGTCTTGCGTAATTTTGTTGGGGTAATTGAGCACGGAATGATCGGGCGCGAGGAAGCGCACGGGCGAATTCTCGTCGGTGGTGCGCACGGTGGGCGAGCCGACCGTGGCCGGAAAGGGCGCGGGCTTCAGCGCGGTCCAGGTGTTCTCGCGCTGGTATTGCGCGACCAGCGTGCCCCCGGCGGAGGCGTAATCGAGCAGGCGCTGGTTGGCCCGGGCCAAGTCCTCGCGC
>JBGPZW010000018.1:0-32829 GCA_041493955.1 Terriglobia bacterium | reverse complement strand
GGCGTCGGAGCCGGCTTCGGGCTCAGTCAGCGACCAGCAGCCGATCTTTTTGCCCTGCGCCAGCGGCACGACGTATTTCCGCCGCTGCTCTTCGCTACCGAACTTGAAAATGTGATTCGTGCAGAGCGAATTGTGCGCCGCAACAATCAGGCCGACCGAGCCGTCCACGCGCGCCAGCTCCTCAATCACCGTCACGTATTCGATGTAGCCCAGGCCCGCGCCGCCATATTGCTCGGGGAAAATCACCCCCAGCAGGCCCATCTCCGCAAGCTGCGGCATGATCTCCACGGGAAAGTGGGAGGCCTCATCCCACTCCATGATGTGCGGGGCGATTTCCGATTCGGCAAATTCGCGGATGCTCTGGCGCAGTTGCCGCTGTTCATCGGTAAAGGAGAAGTCCACGAAACCTCGCGAGGGCGCAGCAAATCCGGGCCAACAATACCCGGCACTTTTATACCACAGCGCTTCCGGGCCTCCAAAACCGGACGATGCCGTGTGTGCGAAACGATTATCGGGTAGACAGATGCAGGGCTACCAGAGCTTGCGGACCTCGTCGTCGGTCCCCAGCGCTTCCCACCGCTGCAGCGCGATCGGCACGTTGCCGTTTTTCCAGAGCGAATTGTGAAACTCCTTCAGGTTGAACTTCTCGCCCTGGTGCATGCGCACATCGGTGAGGAACTTCATGATCTGGGCCTTGCCGATCTGGTAGGTGATGGCCTGGCCGGGGTTGGAGGCAAAGAAGACGGCCTCCTCGCGTGCGGTGGTCTCGTCCATCGGCACGGTCTGGGCCAGGTACCGCGCGGCGTCGTCAATGGAGAATTCGGCGCGAGCAAGTTTCACGTCTGCCGCCACGCGCAGCGCGCGCAGGCGCATGAAGCGGTAGAGCATGTCGAGCGACTGCGGCGCGTCGTCAAACAGCCCGAATTGCAGCATCAGCTCCTCGGCATAGAAGCCGAGGCCCTCAATCGGGCCGGAGTCGAAGTACTGCCGCCGAATGAAATCGGGCTGCTCCCAGGATAGCGCCTTCTGGAAGAAGTGCCCGGGAACGCCTTCGTGCACGATCAGGGGGCGCGGATCCTGCGCCGAGGCACGCCCCCAGAACGCGAGGTTCGGCGAAGGCTCGGGGATGTAACTTGTGGAATCCTGGCCGAGGCGCGAGGCTGAAGTTAGGTCGTCGAACACGCCGGGGTAGCCAAGCGCTACCAAGTATGCGGGGATTTCCCGGTTCCCGTAGTGGCCCATCCAGGCGGGTACATCGACGATGCCCTTTTCCGCCAAAAACTTGCGAATCCCTTCCTCGTGAATCTTAGTTGCGGCGATCTGCTCAGCCGAATCGCGGAAGAGCCTTGCGGGAGGCAAATTACTGTTGCGCTGCTTCGCGTAGGCTTCAAAAGCGACCGAGCGGTTCCACTCCAAGTCGGCAATTTGCAGTAGTTCATCGCCCGAATAGGGCAAGAGCGCGATGCGTTTCAGGTAGCGCTCGTAGTTCTCGCGACCGACTGCCACGCCGGGGCGCATGCCCGGCTTCTTATCGTGCAGCCAGGCGGCGAATTCCTCGAGCGCCACGCCGGCCTGCCGGACTGCGGCTGTGAATCTGGCGCGCTGGCCTTCCGACAGCAACGGCACGACTTCCCTGCCGGTGCGCTCGAGCCGCTCCGCAATGTGCTCGAGGCCTCCCAGGGCCACGTCCGCAAACGGTGCCGCGCCCTCGGTCAGGTTTGTCCGTGCGTGCCTCACCGTGGACGGAATCGATTCCAGCCGCAGGATCAGGTTCCGCGTCCGCGCCTCGCTGAACGGCGGCGGTTGCAGCAACAGCTCAAAAACAGAGCCGAGAGTCTGATCCACGTAGAATTTCGGACTAGTGTGAGCGGACCGGAGAGTGTTGAGCTCCCAATCAACTCGCTCGATCGCCGAGCGCAGCAACAGGTAGTCCACCTTCTCGGGGATGACCCAGCCGTCCGGCCGCAGGGCCTCGAACCGCCGGCGAAAGTCCGCGAGTTTCGTTCCCATGTCCCCCAGCGTTGCGGGAGACCAATCGGGCACCCAGCCGTCGGGCCGTTCGACGCGGGCGACGTCATCCGTGGTGGCCGGCTGCGTCACCGCCCGCCAGGCGAAAAACTCCTCCGCCAGAGCGCGCAGAGACCGGTTTCCTGCCGCGACAGGTGCCGGAGTCTGTCCCCGCGCGGGCGAGGCCGAGAGCAATGTGGCCATCAAACCGATCGCAGACAGGATGTTTCGCATTCGCCCCCTATTCTTGAGCTGAAACTGACGGTTGGCACGAAAAGGCCGGGCCGCCGCTACCAACCAATCGTGCGCCCCTGGTTCTGATCGTCGAGCCATTTCTTCAGCGGCGCGAAGTAGTCGAGAATCGCCGAGGCATCAAGCTGTTTCTCGCCGGTCAGGCCTTCAAGCGCCTCGGGCCACGGGCGGCTTTGCCCCATCTGCAGCATCTTTGTGAGTTTCGCGCCAGCGGCCTTGCTGTCGTACACCGAGCAGCGATGCAGCGGCCCGGCAAAGCCGGCTTCGCGGCACAGGGCCCGATGGAACTGAAACTGCAAAATGGTGGCTAGGAAATAGCGCGTATAGGGCACGTTGGCGGGCACGTGATACTTCGCACCGGGATCGAAGTCGGCCTCGCTGCGCGCCACCGGCGGCGCCACGCCTTGATACTTCCTGCGCAGCTCCCACCACGCCTTGTTGTAGTCGGCAGGCTTCACCTCGCCAGAGAAAACCTTCCAGCGCCACTGGTCTACAAGCAGGCCGAAGGGTAGAAAGGCTACCTTGTCGAGCGCCAGTTTCATCAGCAGGCCCAGGTCGCCCGACGGAGGCGGCACTGTTTCAAGGAAACCGATCTTCTTCAAATACTCCGGAGTCACCGAGAGAGCAATCGTGTCGCCGATCGCCTCGTGGAAGCCGTCGTTGGCGCTGTTCTGGAACAGGGGCGGCTGACGATTATAGGCACGTTGGTAGAAGTTGTGGCCGAGTTCATGGTGGATAGTGGTGAAATCCTCGTCGTTGATCTCGATGCACATCTTCAGGCGCAGGTCGTTCTTGTAGTCAATGCTCCAGGCGCTGGCGTGACAGACGACGTCGCGGTCGCGCGGCTTGGTGAACAGCGAGCGCTCCCAGAAAGTCTGCGGCAGCGCGTCGAACCCGAGAGAGATGAAGAATGCCTCGCCGTAGCGCACCATGCCGCGCTCGTCCACTTTCTTCGCTTTCAGAAGCTCGGTGAGGTCAAAGCCCGGGTCGCCCGCGGCTGGAGCGAGCAGGGGGTAGATATTGTTCCACTGCTGGCTCCACATATTGCCGAGCAGGTGCGCCGGGATGGCTCCGTCCTCGGAAACGACGCTTTTGCCATACTTCTTGGCGAGTTGCGCGCGCGTATAGGCGTGCAACGACTCGTACAGCGGGCGAACCTGCTGCCACAGCCGCTCGAGTTCGGCGCTGAAGGCTTCCGGGGGCATGTCGTAACTCGAGCGCCACATCGCGCCGACGTCGGCGAAGCCCAGCTCGCGAGCGCCCTTGTTGCCCAGCTCGACCAGGCGCTCATAGCGCTTTTGCATGGGCGGCGATATGGCGTGCCAGCCGCGCCAGACGCGCAACAGCTCCTCAGGGTCGCGGCTTTCGGCCAGGATGCGTTCCATCTGACCCAGCGACAGGCATTTTCCGCTCTCGCCCTCAGGACACCACTTGCCCTTGCCGTAGTCGCCTTGCAAGGATGCGGCGATCTGTGCCAGTTCCGCTTGTTCGGCCGGATTGTGTGGCGCGGGAACGTGCACCGAGAGTTTGAGCAGCTTGATCTTTCGCGCCACGTCCGCGGGCAACTTGAGCGTGTCAAAACGCCGGGCCTCAGCCGCGAGTTCCGCCGTAGCCGCCTTGACGTTCTGGTCTGCCTCGGCGGAAATCATCTCGGTGTCGTCGGTGATAAAGTTCTGCGCCACCCAGTCGGCGTGACTCTGTTTGATCCACAGATCGAGCAGGCGCTTTTCGGCCCTGCCCACAAAAGCGCTTGCTTCGGCCACAGTCGCCGCAACCGTCGAGCTCCTCTTTTTCTGGGCGGACGGCGTCTGTGCCAGCGCGGAAATGGTAGAGATGCTCAGCAGGATCAGCACGGCAAGCGAGCGAAACAGTCGGGCCCGGTCAGCAAAAATATGGCGAAGCATCGGTCTCCCCCTGGTCGGTGCCCACCGGATCAATTGCCCGGAAGGCAGCGCGGCCCGCCAGTATACACAGGCCGGCCTGTTTTCACGGAGTGGTTCGCCTCGGAAGATGGTCCCGGCGGGCGAGCCTTCGCGGGACGAGAGATGGTGCTACGCGATCTCCCGCAGAGCGGCGAGCGCGCGCTCGATCCCTGCGCGGTCCACGTCGTAGTGGGTAACCATGCGGATGGCGTACTTTTCGGTCGGCCCGGCGAGCACCTTGCGCCTGGCGAGCTCCGCGCAGACCTCGGCAGCAGTGTGCCCTGTCCCTCGCACGTCGAAGATCACGATGTTGGTTTGTACTTTCTTTGGGTCCACGGCGATGCCGGGAATTGCCGCCAGGCCCTGGGCCAGGTAGCGCGCATTCTCGTGGTCGCGGTGGAGGATTCGCGGCGACTTCTCCAGCGCCACCAGGCCTGCTGCGGCCAGCACGCCCACCTGGCGCATCCCGCCGCCAAAGAGTTTCCGGTACACGTGCGCCTTTTCGATGAACTCGCGCGAGCCCACCAGCATCGAGCCCACGGGCGCGCCGAGGCCCTTCGACAGGCAGAACATCACGGAGTCAAATCCGCGCGCGAGGTCGGCGACGGTGCGGTTCTGCGCCACACTGGCGTTGAAAATCCGCGCGCCGTCGAGATGCACCCGCAGCCCCACAGCGTGCGCGTGCTCGCAAATGTGTTCAACGACATCAAGAGGATAGACCGTTCCGCCGGCCATATTGTGCGTATTTTCCAACGAGATCAGAGCGGTTTGTGCGTGGTAATAGATCTTCGGGCGAATCAGCGGCTCGATACGGTCCCACATGAGGATGCCGTCCGGAGCACTGGTGGTGCGCGGAATGCACCCGGCGATGGCCGACATCGATGCCAGCTCGTATTGATTGATGTGGCCGCGCTCCTCGCAAATCACTTCGTTGCCATGATGCGTCCAGACCTTGATGGCGATGAGGTTGCCCATCGAGCCGGTGGGGACGAACAGCGCCGCCTCACGCTCGAAAACCTCCGCGGCCCTGGCCTGCAGCCTGTTGACCGTGGGGTCTTCGCCGTAGACGTCGTCGCCCACTTCAGCCTCGGCCATGGCCCGGCGCATCTCCAGGGTGGGCTTGGTGACGGTGTCACTGCGCAAATCCACAGACGCGTCCGTTTTCGTTTCCGCGTCTCTTTCGGCCGAACTCCTTGTTGCGGTGATTTCCGGCATGATTCGCTCCGTGGCGCAAGAGCAGCGCTGGCGGGCTGAGGCCCGCCACTCCGCAGCCGTTGACCTAGCTGAGCAGCTCGACGAAGACTTCGTTGGCGACAGTGAGCCGCGAAGGCGCCAGGCGCAGGCGCGTACCGTCGAACTCGACCAGGCCAGCCTCAAGCAGACGGTCGACGCGGCTCCGCAGGCTGGCATTGTACTGCCTCTCGATTCGCGCGAGGTCGATTCCTTCGAGTTGCCGCAAGCCGAGAAAGAGTTCCTCGTCCAGCGCCGCCTGCGGCGTGATGATCTCGTATTGCTCGGCGGGCAGCGTGCCCGTCTCAATCGCGGCGACGTACTCCGCCGGGTCGTGCGGGTTGGCCCAGCGCGCCTGGCCGTCAAAGGAATGCGCTCCGGCGCCAATGCCCAGATAGGGTTCGCGGCGCCAGTATTTCAAGTTGTGGCGCGATGGAAAACCAGGCAGGGCCCAGTTGGAGATCTCGTAATGCTCGTAACCCTCGGTCCCTAGACCCGCGCAGGCGCGCTCATAGAATGCCGCCATTGCGTCATCATCCGGCAGTGCCCCCGCGCTATAGCGGGTTCCGCCAGCGAGCACTTCCCTGCCCAGGCGGCTACCCTCGTCGATCTCCATGAGGTAAATGGAGACATGCTCCGGTCGTAGGCGCAAGAGATTCTCCAGGGATTCCTCCCAGGTTGCCGCGGTTTGATGCGGTAGGCCGGCGATCAGATCGAAGCTGACGTTCCCGAAACCGCCCCCACGAAGGAATCGCGTAGCGTTGAAAATGTCCTTGCGGCGATGGAGTCGTCCCGCAGCGGAGAGTTCCTGGTCGTGGAACGACTGGACACCCATGCTGATACGATTTATGCCCGCCGCGCGCCACGCCGCAGCTTTCTCAGGAGTGATCGTCTCCGGATCAGCTTCGAGCGTGACTTCCTGGAGCTGGCAGCGGAAGCACCCGCGCAGCGTATCGAGGAGGCGCGTCAGCGCCGCCGGATCGAACAGACTGGGCGTGCCACCTCCGATGTACACCGTGTCCACGATCAGCCCATCTGCCCTCTGTGACGGGGCGGGTGCCGCACGCCACGCCGCGCTACGCTCGGTCAGTTCGCGGCAGACGGCACTGACGTAGGGATCGTAAAGGCTTTTCGCAAACACACCCGTATGAAAGTTGCAGTAGGTGCACTTCGTCTGGCAGAAAGGCACTTGGATGTAGATGCCGAGATTCATGTCCTCAGGAAATGATACCGCAGGAGCGCACAGAACGCCGAGAAACCGGCAAGTTCAGCCGACTGGATCTGGCAAGATCTTGACGCGGACCTGGCGGTGGCGCGGGCCGTCGAATTCGCAGAAAAAGATGCCCTGCCAGCGCCCCAGCGCGAGTCGCCCGTCTTCGATGAAAACAGATTGTGAACCGCCCAGGAGCGTGGACTTAATGTGGGAGTCGGCGTTGCCTTCGGCGTGGCGATATGGGCCGTCGTGGGGCACTAGCCGGTCGAGCGCAGCTTCAATGTCGCGGGCCACGTCCGGGTCGGCGCTCTCGTTGATGGTCACGCCCGCGGTGGTGTGCGGCACGTAAAGGTGGCAGACTCCGTGGCTGACGGCGGAGGCGGCGACGAGTTTTTCCACCTCCGAGGTGATGTCCAGTAGTTGCGTGCGGCGGCTGGTCTTGACCTCAAACACGTGCACCCGCGCGCGAGCGGTAGACTTCGCCGGGTTGCTGCCTAAAGCCATGGCCCTATGGGTGCAATGCTCGCCAAAGCGAGACCTCACGACAGAGGGATTCCTCGCGCCGCTCGGAATAAAATCCTGGCCTGAATCTAGCTCAGGGCTGCCGCCGACGTCGCGCCGTAGAAGGCAAACCACGGCTTGGCAGCGGTCAGGCGGCCGTTCACGTTCTTGATGTTCTTCACGCCCTGGTCGGCCAGCCATTCTTCGAGCGCCTTGAGGCCGTGCTTGCCATAGAACGGAATGCCGTCCTTCCAGGTGGCGCGGCCGCAGAGTACACCGCTGAAGTTGACGCCGGACTCCCCCGCCAGTTCGAGTGTCTCACTAAATGTTTCGTTGCTCACGCCGGCCGAAAGATAGATGAAGGGTTTCCGGGCCACCGCGGCAGCCTTCTGGAAATATTCCTTGGCCTGCTCGCGCGTATAGACCGATTCGCCCTTGCAGGAGCGCGTGCCTTTGACGAACGCCATAGTGATAGGCACTTCAACCTTCATCACATCCACGCCGTACTGCGGCTTAGAAAACTCCTCCATGCTTTTGATGACGCATTCAGGCTTCTTGCGCGCGAAATCGATGCCCTTTTCGTCCAGGTCGCCTTCATAGCCAACGAATTCGAGAAAGAACGGAATGTCCTCGGCGGCGCATTCCGAGCCGATGCGTTCGACCCAGGCATGCTTCTTCTCGTTGACGTTGGGCGGATCCGCAGGCGTGTAGTAGAGCAGGATCTTGACGCAGTCGGCGCCAGCGGCCTTCAGGCGCTTCACCGAATAGTCGTCCAGCAGGTCCGGCAAGCGGCCGGGCTGGGTATTGTCGTAGCCGCTCTTCTCGTAGGCGAGCAGCAGCCCGGCGTTTCTCGAGCGGAGTTTGGTCGCGGAGAGCCCGTACTCCGGGTCGAGGAGGATGGCACTGGCATGCGGCGTCAGGATGCGAACCACCGCTTCTTTGAACTCTGCCATCATCTCATTGGTGACTGCTTTCTTATCGATTCCCTTTTCCTTGGCGATGGCGCTCTTCAGCGAACCGCGCTGATCCATAGCCGCTGCGGCGATGACGCCGCGCTGGTCGGAGACCGCCTGCATGCCTTTTTGTTTCCCGGGGCCGATTTTCATTGAGATTCCTCCCAGTGAGGTTGACAGCACAGGGCGCGCTGAGGGGAATACTACCACGGAGCGCAGCCGAACCGTAGAGGGTGGGCGCGGGGCGGCTACAAGAAAAGAACCTGGTGCTGCGTAGCACCTAGGGCGGATCGCTCGTAGAGTTCCTCGAGCAGGGCGGGGCCGTAGCGGGCCAGAAGAGGAAGGAAGCACAGGGTGCGTTCCTGCAGCGCGTGGTGCGGGTAAAGCGTGTCGGTAATTTGCCGCTCGTGCGCGTCGAGCACCCCGGTGCGGAAGTTCTCCGCACGCCCCGCTTTCCCCCGCAGCCGCAGGAATTGGTAGAGCATCTTTCGTTCGGCGGTCTGGAGCGCGCCGAGCAGGGTCTTGTCCACATTGCCGAGCGGCGCGCGCAACCCCGCCAGGAGCCTGCGGATGCTTTTTTCGCCCAGGGTAAACCGCCTGGCGAGAGCTTTCGAGACGAATTCATGTTCCATCTGCCGCCGCAGCCGCTGGCGCCCCGCAAGAACGTCGCGCAGCTCCAAACCGTACTTCTTCAGCAAGCGCGCGACATGGGGCTCCACCAGCGTGAAACTCGCGCGCGGGAGGATTGCCGGCATGCGACCCAGCAAGCGGCGGTAAACCACCTCCGCCTGCGCGAAGTAAGCGATCTCGGCCGGCCCACCGACGTAACCGGCGGTGGGCAGCAGGGCATCCTGTACCACCGGACGCAGCAGGACATTGGCGCTGACGGCCTCAGGACGGTGCTCGATAATCTCGAGCAATTCGGAGCCGGAAAACTCTGCGCGCCCGGCCACGTATCTTTCATTCCGTTGGCGCAAGGGCAAGCGCGCGCCATCTACGTTCAGGAACAGCAGCGTGCTGCGCGCGGTGACCTTCACCTGGGCGTGATAACCGGAGCGCTCGAGCTTCTTGTTGCGCGCCAGCAGCTCACTCGTCAGCACTGCAGTTTGCTCCAGCGCCCGGCGATAGACTGGCGCCGCCAGCCGGTGCAGCCGCGGGTCGAGCGGATCGAGCAGAATAATTCCCCGCCCCACAAACAAGCGCGCCATCAGCTTTCCGAAGGCGCTGCCGAAGGTTTCCTCGGGACGATAGGATTCTTCCAGGGCGCGGCCGAGCTCCTCCGCCGCCGGCCCTTCGAGTGATTCCACAGCAGCGCGCACGGCCGCACGGACCGAGTCGCCCAGCGGCACTTCGCCGACGCGATGGCCCGCAGCTCCCACCGCGGTGACTTCCAGGCGTTCGAGCCCGCCGCGGCCCAGCCAAAAGCAATGATTGATCTCCGCGAGATCATGGTCCTCCGTGGCCAGCCAGAAAACCGGGACAGTGGCGGTGCCGCGTGCAGTCATCTGCGCCGCAAGACGCAGCGCGGCGAGGGCCTTGTAGATGCTGTAGCTCGGGCCGGTAAACACGCCAACCTGCTGTCCGGTGACGATGGCCGCGGCACCCGCGGCGAGGCGGTCAAGGTTGCGCGCGGTGGCGCCATCGCAGCCAAACGCGCGGTTCTGCTCGCGAAGCACTTCCACGACGCTGCGCCGCGCGGCAGCATCCAGCTTTACTTCGCCGACCGCGGAGCCAATGCCCTCCTCGCTCGGGGGGTGCGCGTAGAACTCTGCCAAGCGGCCGAAATCATCGAGATAAGCGGAAAAGAGCCGGGTGGTGTGAGGCAGGATCGCGGCTCGGATACACTGGCACTCCATGGAATCCGCCATCATACATGGCACGCACAACTCCGGCAAATGAACCGGGTTGTATGAAATCGATGTCCGAAGCAACCGAAAAGATACGGGTAGAGGTAATGGTCTAGTAAAGGAGTAGACTACGACGTGATGCCGCGATCTCTCGCGTCTCGCCTCCTTGCGAATCTCTCTGCTGTGTTGCTGGCGATTCCTGTCTCGGGGCAGTCGCCGCAGCCGTCCCCTGCGCCTGGCGCTGGGCAGTCGGCCGTCCAGGCGAAGCAGGAGGTACCCGTCCTGCGCGTCACAGCCCGGTTGGTGCAGGTCAGTGTCGTCGTGCAGGACAAGAAGGGCGAGCCTGTGGCGGACCTGACCCGCGAAGACTTCACGCTCAGCGATAAAGGCCAGGCGCAGAATATCAGCCTGTTCTCGATCGAGTCCACGCACGCCATGCCCGGCCCGCCGCAGCCCGCGCCGCTGAATGTCTTCACCAACCGCTTCGAGCAGAAAGGGGGCACGCCGACCAGCGTCACAGTGATACTGCTCGACGCGCTGAACACGCGATTCGAGGACCTGGCCAACGCACGGGCGCGCGTCATCAAGTTCCTGGGGCAACTCCAACCGCAGGACCGCGTCGCGCTCTACACGCTGACCAACAACCTGCGCGTGCTCCACGACTTCACCAGCGACGCCCGCTCCCTGCTGCGGGCGCTGGGACTCTCCCAGGGCTACGTTTCGCCGCAACTGTCGGCTTCGGAGCCCGAGCCGGTCACACCTACAGGTGATGCAGGCCTCGATGCTCTTCAGGGCCTCTTCAACGATCGTGTGGCGGCCAACTTCATCGCGAATCGGGTGCGGCTCACCGCCGCCGCGCTCGAAGCCATCGCCAACCACCTGGGGCGGCTGCCCGGGCGCAAGAACCTGGTCTGGGTGTCGGGTAGCTTTCCGATCGCCATCGGGCTCGATGCACCGTCTTCGGCTACAGCCGGTCCCCCGGAGCACCGCGTCTTCAGCGAGGAGGTAGAGCGCGCTGCCCGTGCCCTGAACAACGCGAACCTGGCCGTTTATCCCGTGGACGCGCGCGGGTTGATCGTCCCCAACATCGGTCCCGCCACTCCACCAGCCTTCAGCCCGTCGCATCGGGGCCAGCGGCTGGGCCCGCCACCCTCGATGCAATCACTTTATCCGCCACGCGAGAACATCGACACCATGATTGTCCTCGCCGACCGCACCGGTGGCCGGGCCTTCTACAACACGAACGACATTCAGGGCTCGATCCGCCGGGCGATTGACGATTCCCGCATCACCTACGTTCTCGGCTACTATCCGACCCACGGACAATGGAACGGGAAATTCCGCGAGATCAAGGTGGAGGTGAAGCGCGCGGGACTCCACCTGCGCTATCGCCGCGGCTATTTCGCCCTGCCCGAATTGCCGCTTGATCCCAAGCAGCGCCAAGTGTACCTGCGCGAGACCCTGGAGGGTCCGCTCGATGCCTCCGGCCTCGGCTTGAACATCCGCGTGGAACCGATCGATGTCCCCGGCGCACGCTCTCTCAAGACCGACGTTCAGATTGATTCGCGTGACATCTCTCTACTCCCGGAGGGCGAGCGCTGGGTCGGCGCGTTGGACTTGCTCTTCGTGCAGCGCGGCCCGGACAACAAGGATCTGGCTGGGGAGTCAAGGACTTTCGACATGCGCCTGCGGCAAGAGAACTACGAAAGAATCCGCAAAGATGGGCTGGTGCTGACCCGCACAATCCCGCTTGCGGCCGGAGCCACGCAGCTTCGCGTGGTAGTGCGCGATGCCAACTCCGGCGCCATCGGCTCGTTGACCATTCCCCTCACGGGGGTCCTTCCGAAGGGGAGCTAGCCCCCCCGCGGCTCAATTCCCGGAAGCGCTGACTGGGGCGACCGCGGCGAGAACCGCTTCGACTTCCCGCTTCTGCGCCTCGGTCAGCGGCAGCAGCGGCCGCCGCGCCGGCCCGCCGTAATAGCCCAAGCAATCCATGGCGTGCTTGATCCCCGGAATGCCGAGCTCGGCGACGAGCTTCTGCGTCGGTGCCAGCAGGCGATCCTGGAGCGTGGTTCCGCGCTCGGCATCGCCCGCGCGGGCGGCCTCGTACAGCTCGACGCAACGCTCCGGCAGCACGCAGGCCAGCGCCAGGACCGCGCCCGCGGCTCCCAGGGCCAGCGACGGGTACAGCGTTGAGGCCGAACCCACCAATGTTTGGAAGGTCCGCGGCGTCGCGTGGATGATCTCGCCCACGCGCTGCACGTTGCCGGAACTCTCTTTGATGCCGAGGATATTCGGGTGCTCGGCCAGGCGCGCCACCGTGTCCGCTTCGACGGCCAGCCCGGTGAACTGCGGCACCGAATAGATCAACACCGGGATGCGCGCGGCATCCGCCACGCGGAGGAAATGCTCGATCTCGGCCTGCGGCGTCATCTGCGGCTTGTAATAGTGCGGCGTTCGCACGAGAGCAACCTGATAGCCGATCGCGGCCGCGCGGTTGGTCCGTTCGATGGTCTCCTCGGTGCCTTCCATGCCGGTGCCGGCGATCAGTGTCTTGCCAGGAGCAGCGGACTCCAGCACGGTTTCCCAGACGCGCTCAGTTTCGTCGAAGGTGAGCAGCACCGATTCGCCGGTCGAGCCGATGACCACGTACCCACCCAGCCGGATGCGGTTATAGCGCGCGACGTTCTCGCGCAAGGCGTCCAGCGCCAGCACGCCGGTGCTGGTGAACGGCGTGGTGAGGGGCGGAAAGATCCCTTGAAGCTTCATGCCCGCATTCTAGCGCACGCCGGCGAAAAGAAAAGCAGCCTGCGCGGCGCCGTTAGGCCAGGGAAGCTCAGCGATGCGCGGAAGCCTTCTTGCCGTGCAGGTCCTGGAGAGCGGAAACCTCGAGCGCGTGCTCGTGCAGGGCGCGGATGCCACGTGCGGCGGCGTGCGCCGCCGACAGCGTGGTGATGCAGGGGATGTTGTAGCGAATCGCGGCGCGGCGGATCGATTTCTCGTCGTAGAACGATTCGCGCCCCAAAGGCGTGTTGATGATCAGGTCTACCTTGCCGGTTTTGATCAGGTCCACGATATTCGGACGGCCCTCGTTGACCTTGTAAACCGGCTCGGCCTCAATTCCGGCGGCCTGCAGCGCCGCAGCTGTGCCGCGCGTGGCCACCAGCTTGAAACCCAGCCCAGCGAGGTCGCGTCCGAGCGCGCCCAGCTGTTTCTTGTCGCGGTCGTTGACGCTGATGAAAAGCGTGCCCTTGCGCGGAAGACGCTGCCCCGCCGCGAGCTGCGCCTTAGCGAAGGCCTGGCCAAAGGTTTTCGAGATGCCCATGACCTCGCCGGTCGAGCGCATTTCGGGCCCGAGAATGGTGTCCACGCCGCGAAACTTGTTGAACGGAAAGACCGGCGATTTGACCGCATAGTAGTCGCGGACGGCAATCTCCGCCACGCCGTTGGTTCTCACCAGCGGCAGGTTCATCTCGGCCAGCTTGCGGCCAGTCATCAGCCGCGCCGCCACTTTGGCCAGCGGAACGCCCGTGGCCTTGCTCACGTAGGGTACCGTGCGTGACGCGCGCGGGTTGACTTCGAGCACGTACACAGTGTCGCGCTGGATGGCGTACTGCACGTTCATGAGGCCCACGACCTGCAGTGCCTGAGCCAGGCGCTTCGTGTAGTCGCGGATGCGGTCCAGCACCGCGGGGGAGAGACTGACCGGGGGTAGCACGCAAGAGGAGTCGCCCGAATGCACGCCGGCCTCTTCGATGTGCTCCATGATGCCGCCGATGACCACGTCGTCGCCGTCGGCCAGCGCGTCCACGTCCACCTCGGTCGCTTCCTCGAGGAACTGGTCGATCAGCACCGGCCGCGCCGGGCCCATCAGGGCCGCCTGCGCGACGTACTCCTGCACCGTGTTCAGATCGTAGGCGATGACCATAGCCCGCCCGCCCAGCACGTAGCTTGGCCGCACCAGCACCGGCAGACCGATCTCCCCGGCCACCCGGGCTGCCTCCTCGGGAACCAGCGCCGTGCCGTTGCGCGGCTGCGGGATGCCCAGCTCCTCGAGCAACCGGCCAAAGCGCCGACGGTCCTCGGCCAGGTCAATCGATTCGGGTGCAGTGCCGATGATAGGCACGCCGTTGCGTTTGAGCTCGAGCGCCAGGTTGAGCGGCGTCTGCCCGCCGAACTGCACGATCACGCCCTGTGGTTTTTCACGCTCGATCACCGCGAGCACGTCCTCGAGCGTGAGCGGCTCGAAATACAGCCGGTCGGAGGTGTCGTAGTCGGTGGAGACGGTTTCCGGGTTGCAGTTGATCATCACCGTTTCGTAATCGTCTTCGCTCAGCGCAAACGAGGCGTGGCAGCAGCAATAATCGAACTCAATGCCCTGGCCAATGCGGTTGGGCCCGCTTCCCAGAATGACGATCTTGGGTTGCGCGATGGGGTCGGACTCGTCTTCGTCCTCGTAAGTCGAGTAGAGATATGGAGTGTAGGACTCGAACTCGGCCGCACAGGTGTCCACCCGCTTGAAGACGGGCGCGACGCGGGTTTTGACCCGCTGGTGGCGAACGACCGCGGGGGTCGTGTTCCAGATCTGAGCGAGCTGCTCGTCGCTCATGCCATTGCGCTTGGTCTCGCGCAGCAGTTCATGGGAAACGGTTCCCACCGTCACTCCCGCAGCACGTTTGGCCAGAATCACAATCTCTTCCATCTGCCGAACGAACCACGGATCAATCTTGGTCAGCTCGCACACCTCGGCTGCGGGCAAACCGCGCTCGAGCGCCACGAGCAGCCAATGGATACGGTCGGGCCTGGGGGTGGAGAGCTTCTCCCGCAGCAGCGACACCGGAGTGTCCGCCGGTGCGCGCCAGGGCGTGTGTGGCTCGAGCGACCGGATGCCCTTCTGCAACGCCTCCTTGAAGGTCCGGCCGATGGCCATCACTTCTCCGACCGACTTCATCTGCGTACCCAGCGTGGTGTCCGCTCCCGAGAACTTCTCAAACTGCCACTTAGGGATTTTCACCACGACGTAGTCCATGGTCGGCTCGAAGCACGAGGGCGTGACACGCGTGATGTCGTTGGGGATTTCGTCGAGCGTCATGCCAACGGCGAGCCGCGCGGCGATCTTGGCGATGGGGAAGCCGGTGGCCTTCGACGCCAGCGCTGAGCTGCGCGAGACGCGAGGGTTCATCTCGATGACCACCATGCGCCCGGTGTCCGGCTGCACGGCGAACTGGATGTTTGATCCACCGGTTTCGACGCCCACCTCGCGGATGACCGCCGCGGCGGCGTCACGCATGCGCTGGTACTCCTTGTCCGTCAGGGTCTGCACCGGCGCGACGGTGATGGAATCGCCGGTGTGAATGCCCATGGGGTCGAAGTTCTCAATCGAGCAGATCACCACGAAGTTGTCGCGGAAGTCGCGCATCACCTCCAGTTCGAATTCCTTCCAGCCCAACACCGATTCCTCGACGAGCGCCTCGTGCACCGGGCTGGTGTCGAGCGCGTGCGCGATGGCCTCGGCGAACTCCTCGCGATTGTAGGCGATCGAGCCGCCGGTGCCGCCCAGCGTGAACGACGGGCGAATCACCACCGGGTAGCCCAACTGGTCAGCCAGGCGCAGTGCGTCCTGGACGTTGTTCACCAGCGCCGAGGCGGGTACGTCGAGGCCCACTTTGCGGCAAGCGTCCTTGAACCAGAGGCGGTCTTCAGCCACCTTGATGGCGCGCAGCGACGCGCCGATCAGCTCCACGCCGTACTTCTCGAGCACGCCGCCTTCGGCCAGCTCGACTGCGAGGTTCAAACCCGTCTGGCCGCCCACGGTCGGCAGCAGCGCCTGCGGCCTTTCCTGCGCGATGATTTGTTCGACGTACTCCTTGGTCAGCGGCTCAATGTAAGTGCGGTCGGCGACTTCCGGGTCGGTCATGATCGTCGCCGGGTTGGAATTCACCAACACGACTTGGTAGCCCTCGGCGCGGAGCGCCTTGCACGCCTGCGTGCCCGAGTAGTCGAACTCGCACGCCTGCCCGATGACGATCGGCCCCGAGCCGATGATCAGGATCTTCTGAATATCGGTGCGCTTCGGCATTTACCTCTTGGATCCACGGCGAAAGGCGTTGGACAATTTCGTTTCTTTCATCATGTCGGTGAATTGCTTAAACAGGTAGTGCGAGTCGTGCGGCCCTGGCGATGCCTCCGGGTGATACTGCACGCTGAACAGCGGCAACGAACGGTGGCGCATGCCCTCGTTGGTGTGGTCGTTCAAGTTCACATGCGTGATCTCGACGTCGCTCGCCGGCAGTGAATCCGGGTCCACCGCGAAGCCGTGGTTCTGCGCCGTGATTTCCACCTTGTTGGACGCCAGGTTTTTCACCGGATGGTTGGCGCCGTGGTGGCCGAACTTCAACTTGAACGTGCGCCCGCCCAGCGCCAACCCACAGAGCTGGTGCCCCAGGCAAATGCCAAAGATCGGCACGCGCCCGAGCAGATGCCGGATGTTCTCGACGGCATACGTGACCGGTTCTGGATCGCCGGGACCGTTCGAGAGGAAAACCCCGTCGGGCTTCAACTCAAGCACGTCCTCGGCCTTCGTCCGCGCCGGCACGACCGTGACGTCGCAGTTGTGGTCCAGCAGCAGGCGCAGGATGTTCTGCTTGATGCCGAAGTCATAGGCGACCACGCGGAAGCGCCGCGCTTCGGCTTCGGAGGCCGCCTCCCCCATCTCCTCACGCCAGGGCGACGCGGTGAGGTCAATCGAGCCCTTGGTCCATTCGTAGGGTTTCTCGCAGCTCACGTGGCCGGCGAGCTCGAGCCCGGCCATCGTAGGCAGTTTGCGCGCTTCGTGGACGAGCTGGTCGGCGGGCGTGCCGTCGGTGGCGACGACGCTGCGCAGTGCGCCGACCTTGCGGATGTGGCGTACCAGTGCGCGTGTATCAAGATCCCAGATCACCGGGATTTCGTGCCGGCTCAGGTAAATCTGCGCGGTCTCCGTGGAGCGCCAGCTCGAGGCCAGTGAGGAGAACTCGCGCACCACCAGCGCTTCGATGTACGGACGCGCCGACTCCTCGTCATCGAGGTTCGCGCCCACGTTGCCGATGTGCGGATAGGTCAGGCAGACGATCTGGCCCAAATAGCTGGGGTCGGTGAAAACTTCCTGGTAGCCGGTGAGGCTGGTATTGAAAACAACTTCGCCGCCGCGGCGCGTGCGCGCCCCGGCCCCGCGGCCGTTAAATACGCGCCCGTCTTCGAGCGCAAGTGTGGCTGGCCGTGCGATTGGCTCGGTCAGTGGTTCCTCCCGGCGAATTCATTTCGGGCTATCGGCAGAGGCTGTGATGGAGCCAAAGCGGTCCACCGGCCAGTAGGCAAATACTGCTTTGCCGTAGATGAAGCGGTTGGGGACAGGCCCAAAGACCCGCGAGTCGTTGGAGCTAGAGCGGTGGTCCCCCATGACGAAATACTCGTCTGGCGGCACGCGGACGGGGCCATAGGTGTTTACATCAGCGTACTGGGGTGGCACGTAGGGCTCCGGCAGCCGTTTCCCGTCCACATAGACGCGGCCCCCGCGGATCTCCACGCTCTCCCCCGGCAGGCCGACGACGCGCTTGATGAACGACTTCGAGCGGTCCAGCGGATACCAGAATACCACCACGTCGCCGCGCTCGATGGGCTCGAAGCGATAGACGAACTTGTTGATGAAGATGCGCTCCTGATCGGAGAGCAGCGGCGTCATGCTGGTGCCTTCGACCTTCACCGGCTGGTAGAGGAAGATGATGATGACCACCGCCAGGCCCACCGCGAGGAGAAGATCACGGGCCCAGGCGCGCAGTTCGCGCCGCAGCGAAGAGGCGGGCGCGCCCTCATTGCCCTGTGCCGAGTTCAGGTTGACTAATTCTTGCATCTGTTGACTAATTCTTGCATCTTCCGTTGCGGAACCTGCATTTATACCATGCGGCAGGGCTTCGCGCCAAGACGAATTGAGCCGCTCCGCTGGGCGGATTCGACAAGCCTCCCCGCTCCGTCATAAGATGCACCGAAATGGCCGAACGGTTTGCAGTGATCCTCCCCGCGCTCAACGAAGAGGAAGCTATCGCTGCCACCCTCGACGAGCTATTGGGTGCGGCCGCTTCCCATGCGTCATCGGCCGTGGAGCTGGCGCAGGTCATCGTGGTGGATAACGGCTCCACCGACCGCACCGCCGCGGTCGCCCAGGCGCACGGGGCGCAGGTGGTCAGCGAGCTGCGCCGGGGGTATGGGAGCGCGTGCCTAGCGGGAATTGCCGCGCTACGGCCCGACGTGAGCATCGTCGCCTTTATGGACGCCGACGGGAGCGATGATCCGGCGGACCTGGCGCACGTGCTCGAGCCGATCGAGCGGGCCGAGGCAGAGTTGGTGCTGGGCTCGCGGGTCCTGGGCGAACGAGAGGCCGGCTCGCTCACGCCCCACCAGGAGTTCGGCAACCGCCTTGCTACTTCTCTGATGCGCCTACTCTACGGCGCACACTATTCTGATCTTGGTCCCTTCCGCGCGATTCGCCGCGACGCGCTCGAACGCCTGGAGATGCGCGACACCACTTTCGGCTGGACCATCGAGATGCAGATTAAGGCCGCGCTGCAGCCCATCCGGGTCTGGGAAATCCCCGTGCGACACCGCCGAAGGCGCGGCGGCGAGTCGAAGATCGCGGGCAGCCTGCGCGGTAGCATTCTCGCTGGAGCAAGAATCATCTGGACGATTCTGCGCCACCGTTTCGCGTACTCATCCCCGCGTTAGGGGAGCC
This sequence comes from Terriglobia bacterium, assembly GCA_041493955.1. Classification (GTDB taxonomy): domain Bacteria; phylum Acidobacteriota; class Terriglobia; order Acidiferrales; family UBA7541; genus QHYU01. Next base: position 14,140 of record JBGPZW010000018.1, on the reverse strand, counting down.
GCCATCGCCCGCCTCACCCCTCGCCTCGCATCCGGGCGATTATCGCTCTTGCTCGAGGAAACGATGGATGGTCTCAAGATTCGCCCCCACGACCAGGCTCACCACCGCCGCATCGTCCACAAATCCCAGTACCGGGATACCATCCGGAATCATGTCGAACGGGGTCACGAAGTAGATCAGCGCGGCCACGGCCATGGTGATGGTGCCCACCGGCGAAGCGTACCTCCCGCTCACCGAGGCGCGCATCAGTCGAATCAGCGTTCGCAGGTGGCTCCAGGTATCGACGAGCGTCTCCTTGTGCTCGTCGGCTCTGTGGGCCGCATGACGCAGCAGCCAGGAAAGTTTCTTTCTGTTGTGCAGGTACTTCCGGGCCTGCTCCATCGCGCGCTCAAATGACAGCGGTTGCTTGGTTGCCATTGGTTAGACCTCCCAACAAAGCACGTTGAACAATCCAGGGGCCCGTAGAAGGACGAACGCCAGACATGCTTCAGGTCGTGTCGAATTGCAGATACGCGACCGGGAGTCGTCGTGCCGCGCACCTATTGCAACTTGCCGTAGTCAAACAATCGAAAATCTTTACTTACGCCGAAGGTGAACCCGCTCCGGGGATCGTTCTTGGCGATTCCGGCGAGGCCAGCCAGGTCCCACTGGAACCCCCCGGCAAAGATTTGCAATCCGAGACGAGCTTGCGACTGGCTTTCTGTCCCGATCAGGTCCGTGCTGATCTTCCGCGTAGACCTGCGCCCCGCCACCTCGCCCACAACATTCACCCGGCGGTGCAGCGGGTAGCTAAACGCCCCGCCAAAGAGAAGAACGTCATTCTGTTTGAACTGCGTATTGGTCGCTTGCAGAATGGCCAGCCCCACGTCGCCGAAGACATTCAGCTTGCCAAAGTGCTTCTGCAGGATCATCGCGGCGAACACGTCCGTGGAATTCGTGCCGATGCCGTTGTTCTGCTTCGAGTTCGGCATCTTGAAACCGAAACGCATGGCGAACGAGGGGCGGTGGTCGGTTTCCGGGAGGATACGAATCTTTGTGCTGAGCGAGAAGTCGCCAGCGTCATGTGCGCTGCTGGCAACCGCCAGCTGCAGCGGCACGAAGGATTTGCCCCGATTCCGGATATCGAGGAAATTCTGGACCGCGCCTTCCAGCTGCACTTCGACAATCTTGCCGACCCCCAACCGCAGCCCGATCACACCAACTGAGGTGACGTCGCCCGAAAGCCCACTGAGCGGGAAATCCACGTCCTGCAGGAAGTCAAAGCCGACTTCCGCGCGAAGCGTGCCCGGCGGCAGGATTTCAGCGTCGCTGGTGCGTAGCGGGCGGGTCTGCGCAGCAAGTGGCGCCCACGCAAGCAGCCACAAAAGGAGGACGAGGAAAAGGTGGGTGGCCACAAATCCGGCGCGCGCCGAACCCAGCCGGGCGCGGATGAAGCCGGGCTTCAATGTTCCCTCCATGGCGCGCCTATCGTAGAACAACGAGCCTCAATCGCCAAGCGCGTAGTTAAGGATGGCCAGAGCCGCCGTTACCGCCGTCTCGGTCCGGAGGATGTTCGCACCAAGCGAAACCTCGGCGAATCCCGCGGCGTGCGCGGCCACAAGCTCTTCGTCGGTCCACCCGCCTTCGGGCCCGATCGCGACGACCGCCCCTCGCGTGGACTTCCCTTCCAGCACAGCTCGCAGCGACGGCGCATTCTGGCGCTCAGATAGGAGGAGCTTGATCGGTGCCTCTGAATCGGGCCCCCTCGCTCCTGCCCCTGCGTTCGAGAACGCGTCACGGGGCCGCGCGCAAGCCAGCAGAGTCGGCGGCCACAGCCGCCTCGACTGCTGTGCCGCCTCGAGCAGGATTTTCTGCCAGCGCGCGGCCCGCTTGGCCGCCGCAGCAACCAGCCCCTTCTCGCTGCGCGCCGCGGCCAGCGGCAGGATTTGCGTGATGCCCAGCTCGGTGGCCTTCTCCAGCGCCCACTCGAAGCGATCGAATTTCACGATGGCCAGCAATAGGGTCAGTTCCAGCCGCGCCGCGCGCGCGGCCAGCGGTTCAACGAGCGAGAACTCGACGGCGTTCCGGCCCACGCGCCCAATGCGGGCGAGCCACAGGCTCTGTCCATCGCTCAATTCATAGAGTTGCCCGGGCTCGGCGCGCAAGACGCGCGCCAGGTGATGCGCGGCGTCTCCGGAAAGAAACGCCACGCGGCCCTCAAAGCGCTCGACGAAGAAGCGGCGACGCATCAGCTTGCACTCGGCCGCGGAGAATGTTATACCAACGGCCAGCAGGTCTTCCCAGGAAAACACGCAGAGGAGCCCCTCCGTGCCGAGTCGCAAAGTCCTCCTTATTCTCCTGATTGCGATGGGATTGGTGGCCGTTCTTGCCACCGGTATGGCACTCCGTCAGTGGCGTCTTGCGAATGACTCTCGCACCCCAGATTCCAAGACAAGCACACCTGCGTCTGCGAGCCAGGATGCGGCCTCCCGCGCGGCAAGCGGCCCGCAGTACTCGACGCCTCATAGCACGGAAGCGGGTCGTTACCAACCGCAGGAAATCGCCGAGCAGGGGACGGGCATCTTCATCAACGAACGACAGCTCATCCCCCAGCAAGTACGGGAGCTGATTCAGCTCTACCGTTACCCGCCGCCGCGCGGCCATTTCTGGTACGACTCGCGCAGCGGGCTCTACGGTCTTTGGGGGCACGAGACAGCTGGTTTTATTCACCCCGGCCACGACTTCGGCCCACTCCCAGCCAACGCTTCCAACGGTAACACCGGAGTGTTCATCAACGGCCGGGAGCTGAACATGACCGAGGTCATCTACTGCCAGCAGCTTTTCGGGGACGTGCGCCGCGGCCGCGCGTGGCTTGACGGCAGGACCGGATACATCGGTGAGGAAGGCAACCCGATGCCCATCGCCAATCTGTGGACGGCCCTGCAGCAGGCACAGCGCTCACGAAGCAATAAACAATGGAACTGGCGCGACGGCAGCGGCGCCGCAATGGCCTCCGACGGCAACTGCACCATGATGGCGGTTCCCGGCGCACCGGTTTACGGCAGTTCAGGCTGTAACTGAGGCTCGCGCCAAGCGCCCACTCCCGCCTCTCCGTGAGACACTGAACGGGTCCCCTGCGCCGAACGAGCAAGGGGAATCTCGCCAGGACAAGATTGACAGCGCAGGGAAAGCTGATTTCCGGCGACCATCCTCAGCCGAAGATATCTTTTACTTTTTCGAAGAAGGAAGCGTCGCGCCCGGTGGGGCGGTTCTCGGCGCGCAGGGTCGCGCCCAGTTGCTCGAGTAGCTTGCGCTGCTCACGGGTGAGTTTGCTCGGTGTCACCACGCGCACGTGAAAATAGAGATCGCCTTTGCCGCCGCCGTGCGGATCGGGCAGGCCCTTCCCTTTCAGGCGGAAGATTGAACCGGTCTGCGTGCCCTCGGGAATCTTCAGCTTCTCCTCGCCACCGAGGCCGGGGACGCTGATCTCCGCGCCGAGGGTGGCCTGCGCGATGGTAATGGGAATCGTGCAGTAGAGGTCGGCATTCCGCCGCTCGAAGAAGGGATGCTCTTTGACCTCAAGCACAACGTAGAGGTCGCCGGGCTGCCCGCCATTCGGGCCTCGTTCTCCCTCTCCGGGTACGCGCAGGCGCGTATTGTTGTCCACGCCGGGCGGAATACGCAGATCAATGGTGCGCTCTTTCTCGATGCGTCCCTGGCCGCGGCAGTCCGCACAGCGCTCGCGCACGACTTGGCCGGCGCCCTGGCAGGCCGGGCAGGTGCGCGTAATGGTGAAAAATCCCTGCTGGTAGTGCAATTGGCCGCGCCCGCCGCAGGACTCGCAGGAAACCACGCCCGTACCGGCTTTGGCGCCGGTGCCATTGCACGCCTCGCAGAACTCCTGGCGCGGTACCTTGATCTTGGTTTGCACCCCGGCCGCGGCTTCTTCAAACGATAGGGTCATGTCGTAGCGCAGATCGGACCCGCGCTGCGAGCGGGTCCGCCCGCGCCGGACGCCGCCGAAGATGTCTTCAAAGCCAAAGAAATCGCCGAAAATGTCCTGGAATTCTTCGAAGATCGTGTTGCCCGCGCCCGGCTCAAAGCCCATGCCGGAAACGCCAGCGTGGCCGTAGCGGTCGTAGGCGGCGCGCTTCTGCGCGTCTGAGAGCACGCTATAGGCTTCCGTGGACTCGCGGAAGCGCTCCTCGGCCTGCTGCTTGTGCTCGGGATTCCGGTCGGGGTGCCACTTGAGGGCCGCCTTGCGGTAGGCCGACTTAATCTCATCCGGCCCAGCAGTCCGCGAGACGCTGAGTACCTCGTAGTAGTCGCGTTTGCGGCTGGGGGGCATGAGCTCTCGAGCGCGTCCCTTCAGTGCACCCGACTACCGGCCCCGGAGGCTTTGCCGCCGCCCTTCGCCGGTGGATGGACGGCAACGCGTACAATCGCGGGCCGGAGCAGCTTGTCGCCGAGTTTGTAGCCCGGCTGGAGCACCTCCAGCACCGTGCCATCCGGGTGCTCCTCGGTCTCCACGCGTTCGATGGCCTGATGGATGTGCGGGTCGAAGGGTTTTCCTTCGGCTTCGATGCGCTCGAGGCCCTGGCGCGCGGCCGCCTCCCGGAGCTGCTTGTAGATGAGCTCGAAGCCCTTGCGGTAGTCCTCGTACGCCGGATCGTCGTGCGCCGCCAAAGCCCGCTCAAAAGCGTCGAGCACGGGGAGCAGCTCTTCGAGCAGGCGGGCTACGGCGCGCCGACTGCCTTCGTGGCTTTCCCGCTCGATACGCTTGCGGGCGTTCTCGAAATCCGCCTGGCGGCGGATCAGTGTCTGCCACAGCTCGTCTTTTTCCGCCTGGAGCCGGGCGATTTGCTCGGCCACCGGGACTCCCTCCGCCGCCGGAGCCGCCGCGGGCTGGGGAGACGGCTGAGCGGACGATTCGGTGGCTTCGCCCTCCGCGATGTTTTCCACGTCGGCGTCGTCGTATTTCGGGTCTCTGCGCTCCGTCAATGCTCTTTAACTCCTGCTCAGGGTCTCGCTGAACAGCCGCGCCACGTACGCCACCGCCGTGATGGCACGCTCGTACTCCATGCGCATCGGGCCCAAGACGCCGAGCGAGCCCTGCACCTGGTCATGGCTGGTGTAGGGCGCACTGATCAGGGCCAGGTGCTCGCCGGCCGCGCTGATCTCCTTGACGCCGATCTGCACGTGCACCGGTTCGGGAGCCTCAATGCACACGCTCAGCAGCGCCACCAGCTTCGTCTTTTCCTCGATGGCCGCCAGCAACTCGCCCAACTGCGCCTGGTCGGAGAAATCCGCCGACGCAGCGATCTGGGCCGCGCCTTCAACATAGAGCTGCCGGCTGGGCGCGTCGGCCAGCAAGCTCGAGTCGCAGAGCACCAGCGCGTTCGATGCCAGCCGATCGTAGCGCTCGCGGTCCGTGGCCAGGCGCGCGAGTAGGTCGGCGCGAATGGCCTCCAGCGTCCACTCGGCGTAATGCCGGTTCAGATAATCGGCAGTCTGGTCCAGCTCCGCCTGGGTGAACGGCCGCCCGGGACGCATCACCTTGTCGCGCGTGGTGCCCCCGGAAGAGATGAGCACGACTACAATGCGCCCATCCGGCAAAAGAACAAATTTCATGTATTCAAGTACGATGCGCGCCAGTGGGGGCGAAACCACGATCCCCAGCCCGTGCGAAATCGCGGCCAGCACATGCCCGGCGCGGGCCGTGATCCCCTCGGGCGTGTCTGCGGAACCGAGTTCCTGGCTGATCCACTTCTGGTCCGCCGGGTCGAGCGTGGCCCGCGCGGCAACCTCCCCAGCAAAAAAGCGGTAGCCCGCCGCCGTCGGCACTCTCCCGGCGGAGGTGTGTGGCTGGTAAAGGTAGCCCGCCTCATCGAGATCGGCCATCACGTTACGGATCGTGGCCGGGCTCAAGCCCTCAGTGTGGTGCCGCGAGATCGCGCGTGAGGAGACGGGCTCGCCCGTCTCGATGTACGTACGCACGATGTCGGCCAGAATCTGCCGGTTGCGCTTTTCTTGTGTGGCGGCGTGGCGCATGACTTAGTTCTATTTCAAATCGTCCAAATTTTATTCTAGTCGGTGCCCCATCGAGCGTCAACCTGTCGCGTCTGGTAGCAATACGCCATCAGCCGCAATTGCTTCTGCCCCGGCATCCTAGTCCGCGCATTGGGCGCACGCCCTGGCGCGCCCGGGAGCGCCCTGATGCGCCCAGAAGGAACTGAGGGGCACGGAAAGCCGTGCCCCCGGGAGCCCGCAGGCGCTGCCCGCTGTAGGCCCTAGCCCCCCAAGCGCGCAAAGCCGGAAGTGTCGATCTGCGCGCGCTGCAACTTGTCGGAGAAGTCCACGTAGATCGTCTTCCACTCGGAGTAGAAGTCGATGGCTGCGATGCCGGCCTCGCGGTGGCCGTTGCCGGTCTGCTTGGTGCCGCCAAACGGCAGATGGGTTTCCGCGCCTATCGTGGGTGCGTTGACGTAAACAATTCCGGTGTAGAGGTCGCGCATGGCCTGGAAGGCCTTGTTGACGTCGCGAGTGTAAATCGAGGCCGATAGGCCGTAGGCCACGCCGTTGGCAATCTCCAATGCGTTCTCCAGGTTGTCGCACGGGATCACGGAGACGACCGGGCCGAAGATTTCTTCCTGGGCGACGCGCATCTTGGGGTCGCAGTCCGCAAAGATCGTGGGTTCGTGGAACCAGCCCCGCGCGTAGGAACCGCTTTCCAGGCGATGGCCGCCGGCGGCGAGCCGCGCGCCTTCGTTAATCCCAATGTTCACGTACTCCATGACGGTCTGGAGCTGCGATTCGTTGACGCACGGGCCCATCTCCGTGCTGGCGTCCAGGCCGTCGCCGACCTTGAGCGATTTGGCGCGAGCCGCAAAACGATCCACAAACTCCTTGTAGACCTTTTTGTGCACCGTGACCCGGCTGGCCGCGGTGCACCGCTGCCCGGTGGTGCCGAAGCCGCCCCAGATCGCCCCGTCCACGGCCAGCTCGAGATTGGCATCATCCATGACGATGATAATGTTCTTCCCGCCCATCTCCAGCTGGCAGTGCTTAAAGTCCGGGGCGCAGGCCTCGCTGACGCTGCGGCCCACGTCGGTCGACCCGGTGAAGCTCACCAGGAACACGTTTGGATGCTTCACGAGCGGATTGCCCACCTTGCTGCCCGAACCGGTGAGGATGTTTACCACGCCGCGAGGGAGACCCGCCTCGGTCAGCACCTGCACGAGGTTGTATCCGGAAAGCGGCGTATCCGACGCCGGCTTGAAGACCACCGTGTTCCCGCAGATCAGCGCTGGCATGATCTTCCAGGAAGGAATGGCCATGGGGAAATTCCACGGCGTGATCATGGTGCAGACACCGATGGGTTGGCGGACGCTCATCGCAAACTTGTTGGGCAGCTCCGACGGCGTGGTCTGCCCGAACTGGCGGCGGCCCTCGCCGGCCATGTAGTAAGTCATATCGATGGCTTCCTGGACGTCGCCGCGCGTCTCCGCCAGGATTTTGCCCATCTCCCGAGTCATGTCCCGCGCAAGGTCTTCCTTGCGCTTCACCAGGATTTCTGCGGCGCGGAAAAGAATCTCAGCGCGCTTGGGCGCGGGCACCAGCCGCCAGGTCTTGTAGGCTTCCTTAGCGGCGTCCACGGCGGCGTTGACGTCCTCCTCAGTGGAGGACGGAAACATCCCGATCAGCTCCTCCGTATTGGCGGGGTTCCGGTTCTCAAACGCCTTACCGCTACGCGACTCCATCCACTCGCCGTTTATGTAGTTCTTGTACACCTTGGGAATGACTGCGGTGGCCATACTACCTCCTCAACGATGGATGCGATCCGAGTTGGAGAAACGGGACAATCAGAGTGCTTAGTAACGCGGCAAGCCCGAATGTAGCAGACACCCTCGCCAGCGTCAACGCAGCCGCGACGTAGTGCTTTCTGTACTGTGCGGGGTCGATTCGCTCCGCCTGGATCGGCGGTCTACGCCGGGGGCATCAATCCAGTTCCGGTGTGGAAGAGGCCGGGGCCGGCGCAACCGGCGGGCGGGGGGCCCCGCGCCCCGCTATCTCGGAGCCCAGGCCCAGCTTCTGCAGAGTCAAGGCATCGAGCTTTCCGCTGGGGTTCAGATGATTGGCGGCCTGGAAGCGCTTCATGCCTTCGACGCTTGCGGTGTCCCATTTGCCGTTGGGTTTGCCTTGGAAGGCGCCCTCACGGGCCAGCGCCGCCTGGATTTCCGAGATGCGCTCAGGGGTGGGAGCCTTCTGAGCGCGTTCGCGGCGCCGGGGCTTGCTGCGCTTGCCGGAGACCGGCTTCGAGCTCGTTCTGGTGGCGCGCTTCGTCGTCGCAGCGCCGCGCCTGCCGGCAACGGGTCTTGCGGAATTTGGCGCCGTTTTTTGCGCGGCTCCCTTCTGCGCGCGTAAACCAACCGGGGCGGCGCTGGCCAGCAGCGTCGCCCCGAGAAACAACAGCAAACTTGTCGTTCGTTTCACGCGCACGAGCCGGATGCGCTCCTCACGGTTGGTCGGCAGGAACAACGCCGGCCAGAAACACAGTGAGCACGCGCTCGCTGTCTTGTCGGCGCATCACTTTGAACACCACGTTCTGTCCGGTCTTGAGCTTCGAGATGCTCCGGCGGAAGTCACCCGCGGTGTTGATCACTTCGTGGTTCACTTCCACGATGACGTCCCCGCGAGCCAGGCCGACGTCATCGGCGAAGCCGGCCGGCTCGACCTCCGTGACCATCACGCCCCGCTGCCCTTCCATGCCCGCCCGGCGGGCCCGCTCCGGAGTAAGCTCCTCCACGCGCAGCCCGAATTCCCCCGGCGCCGATTCTCCGGGCTGGCCCTCGTTGCTTCCGACCCGGCCCGGGAAGACCTTGGTGCGATCCTCCACGGTGAGCGAGGCCTCATGCTCCTTGCGGTCGCGCACGTAGTTGATGTGGACCTTGCTGCCGATAGGCGTCTGGGCAATGGGATTGACCATGTCGTTGCCGGTGTGCACCGCGTTGCCGTTTACCTTGGTGATGACGTCGCCCGCCTGCAAGCCGGCCTTCTCCGCCGGGCTGCCGGGTTCTACCGCTTCGATGGCGATGCCGTAATCCGCGCCGAGCTCCTTGAGAGTCACCGGATTGGTGCCGCGCTCTTCGGTGAAGCTGACGCCGATGGACCCGCGGGTCACGCGGCCTCTGCTGATGAGCTGATTATAGACGTTGATGGCGGTGTTCGACGGCATCGCGAAGCCCACCCCCTCGTAGCCGCGGCTGCCGGTGATGATCGCGGTGTTGATGCCGATCACCTGCCCGGCCATGTCCACCAGCGGGCCGCCTGAGTTCCCGGGGTTGATGGCTGCGTCGGTCTGGAGAAAGCGTTGGAACTGCCGGCCGACGTTGCCCCGGTCCTTCGCGCTGATGATGCCCGCGGTGACGGTGGCTTGCAGGCCGAACGGGCTGCCGATGGCCAGCGCCCAGTCCCCCACTTGCACGCCGTCCGAGTTCCCCAGCTTGGCTGTGGCAAAATCGCGGTTGGCGTCAATTTTGATGACCGCGAGGTCTGTCTCCTCATCGGTGCCGATCACCTTGGCGGTATAACGCGTGGATTCGCCGTGCAGTTGAACTTGGATCTTGGTGGCCTGTTCGACGACATGGTTATTCGTCAGGATGAAGCCTTTCTTGTCCACGATTACCCCGGAGCCCAGGCTGCGCTCGGCGGTCGGCCCCTGATCGGGAGAATCAAAAAAGCGGTCAAAGAAATCCTGGAAGGGATCCTGGGGGTTCTGGCCCCGCGGGCGGCGCGGCGCCCGCTTGCGCTCCACCACCTGCGTGGTGGAGATGTTCACCACGGCCGGCTCCACCTTGTTGACGATGGCGGCAAAGGTGCTCGACATCTGCACCGGGTCGGGGATGGCCAGCGGTGTTGCCCCGCTGCCCGTCAGCCCCCGCGTGGCCGTCACCACCCGGCCCGAAATCACCGTGCCCATCAGGATGCCGACCCCCAGGGTCAGCACCACCAACGCGGTGGCCAGTATCTTGCGGTTCTTCGCCCAGTCCATCAGTTCCCGGAGTTGCATTCCCATTGGCTAGCTCCCATATCTCCCAGAATCGCGATATGACCCTCGCAATTATAGCACCTGAGCCGCTCTTCTGTTTAGACGGCACCAGCGGGTGCCTGTGAGCAAACTGTCCGACGGTACAGCCGGAAGCGCGGCCGGCGGGCGCCGGACTTGCCGGCGCCTTTGCTCCCTCGGATAGATTCGCGGCGGTCGTTTTTCGTTGCACCAACCCGAGGCCGACAACCCACGGTTGGCGGAAGGCCCAAGCCCTGCTAGAATGGGGCGTTTGCCGATGCCGCCGCGCACCATGTATGAGAAGATCTGGGAGACCCACCTCGTCCACGAGGCTCCCGGGCACCCCGCGCTCATTTACATTGACCGCCATCTGATCCATGAGGGGACCTCTCCGCAAGCGTTTGCCGGCCTGAAGGCGGCTGGCCGCAAGGTGCGCCGGCCGGATCTGACATTCGCGGTCATGGACCATTCCGTTCCCACGAAAAACCGCGAACTGCCCATTCTAGATTCCGACGCCGCTGGGCAGTTTGAGGCCCTCACGCGCAACTGCCGCGAAACTGGCGTGCGACTGTTTGACATGCACAGCCGCAACCAAGGCATCGTGCACATCATCGGACCGGAGCTCGGAATCACCCAGCCCGGACAGACGATCGTGTGTGGCGACAGCCACACCTCTACGCACGGCGCCTTCGGCACTCTGGCTTTCGGCATCGGCACCAGTGAAGTCGAACACGTGCTCGCCACCCAGTGCCTCTCACAGTTCCGCTCGAAGACCATGCACATTTTGGTGCACCGGAAACGGCCGCGCGGGGTTACGGCGAAAGACCTCATCCTGGCCATCATCGGCAAGATCGGCATCGCCGGCGGCATCGGGCACGTCATCGAATACGACGGCGAAGCCATCCGGGCGCTTTCCATGGAAAGCCGCATGACCGTCTGCAACATGTCCATCGAGGCTGGGGCCCGCGCCGGCATGATTGCGCCGGACCAGACAACCTTTGCGTATATGGAAGGTCGCCCGTTTGTGCCGCCCGGCAAGGATTTTGTCGCCGCCGTCGCACGCTGGAGGACCATCGTCAGCGATCCGGACGCAAGATTCGATACGACTGTTGAACTGAACGCCGCGGAGGTGGCGCCGCAAGTCACCTGGGGCACCAATCCCGGCATGGTGACCGACGTGACCGGGAGAGTTCCCGACCCCGCCTCGCTCCGCGATCCTGACGCGCAGAAGGCGGCCGTCCGCGCTCTCGAGTACATGGGGCTCAAGCCCGGCACCCGGCTGGTGGATATTCCACTCGATCGCGTCTTTATCGGCTCGTGCACCAACTCACGCCTGGAAGATTTGAGCGCAGCCGCGCGCGTCGTGGCGGGCAAGCGAATCGCGCGCACGCTCAAGGAAGCTCTGGTCGTGCCCGGCTCGCGCGTGGTGAAAGCTGCCGCCGAAAAGGAAGGCCTGGACAAGATTTTCACGGACGCAGGCTTTGAGTGGCGCGACGCCGGGTGCAGCATGTGCATCGGTATGAACCCCGATGTGCTGCCTGCGGGAGAGCGCTGCGCCAGCACGTCGAACCGTAACTTCGAAGGCCGCCAGGGCAAGGGCGGGCGCACGCACCTGGTCAGCCCGATCATGGCCGCCGCGGCCGCCATCGCCGGCCACTTCGTAGATATCCGTGAGTGGGACGTGGAGGCGTCCGAATAGCACATGCAAACTTTCACTCGGCATACCGGGCTGGTGGCGCCGCTCGACCGCGTCCACGTGGACACGGACCAGATGATCCCCAAGCAATTCTGCAAACTGCTCACGCGAGAGGGCTACGGGCGCTTGCTGTTCTTCGACTGGCGGTATTTAGATGGCGAGAAGCCGAACCCGAACTTTGTACTCAATTCGCCCCGCTACCTGGGCGCCTCGATTCTGCTGGCCCGGACGAATTTTGCCTGCGGGTCCAGCAGAGAGCACGCCGCGTGGGGCATGCTGGACTATGGATTCCGCGTGGTGCTCGCTCCCAGCTTCGGCGATATTTTCTATAACAATTGCTTTAAGAATAGCATCTTGCCCATTACCCTCAGCGAAGCGCAGGTGGATGACCTTTTCCTGCGCGTGGAGCAGGGGGAAGGCTACCGGTTGTCCGTGGACCTTCCCAACCAGACCATCACCGATGAAGCCGGCCTAAGGGTTTCATTCGAGATCGATCCCTTCCGAAAAATGGTCCTGCTCGAGGGCCTCGACGACATCGGTCTGACCCTCCAACACGAGGCCGAAATCACCGCGTTCGAGAAGCGCCATCAGCCTACGGCGACGATGTACGACCTGGTGGACGTGATGGCCTCCTCCTCGCAAAAGTAAATCCCGCGAACGGCATCGCGTGAAGGAAATCCAACGGTTTCACCCGCCCCTGCCCTGCTGGGCTAGACACCCGCTTCAGGGGTCTCGCCGACTGGGCCGGGGGATTCCGGCGCGGCCTGCGTCGGACCTTTCAATTCCGCCAGGAGGATGCCAAAGAGAATCAGCGCCGCACCGAAGCCGGCGCGGCGGCTCAGCCGCTCGCGCAGGACGATGTAGGAAGTGATCGCTGCAAACACGGGCTCGAGACTGAAGAGAATGGCCGTGTGCGTGGGTGTAGTGTATTGCTGCGCCCAGACCTGTACGGAGAAGGAGACGGCGGTGGCCAGCACGGCCGTAATCAGGATGGCCGTGAGCAGCGCGACGTTCCAGTGCAAGCGAGGCGGCTCCCAGCCCGTCGCCGCGAACACCGGGAGGGCCAGAAGAGTGAGCCCCGCCGTGGTCGCAACTTGGAGAAAGCTCAGGGCGCCCACGGAGTGATGCGGGCTGTACCGGCCAACGAAGATGATGTGCAGCGCAAAGAGTACCGCGCAGACGAAGACCAGCGAGTCGCCCACATTGAGCCCGCTGAATCCGGCTGGAGGTACCGTGAGGTAGTACAAGCCCACCAGCGCCGCCAGCGCACCGGCCCAGACCCATTGATTGATGCGGCGCCCCCAGAACAGCCACAGCAGCACCGGTACCAGCACCACGCTGAACCCAGTGATGAAACCCGCCTTCGAAGGCGTGGTGGTGAGCAGGCCTCTAGTCTGAAACGCGTAGCCGGAAAACATGAAGAAGCCAATTTGCACCCCGGCCCAGATTTCGGCCCGGGAGAGCTCGCGCAGCGAGGATCGAAAGATCACCGCCATCAGGGCCGCGGCCAGCGTGAAGCGCACGGCCATGAAGGCGAAAACCGAAGCCTCCGCGAGGGCATTCTTCACCACCACGAAGGTCGCGCCCCACAGCACCGTGCACAAGGTCAGCGCGAGATCAGCTTTGAGACGTCGATTCATGACCGGGGCCTTCAGACCTCAACCACGGGCTGGCACGCCGCGCAGCGCTTCCTGTGCACGCTAGGGTCTCATAGCAATGGCCTGGACTTCGAAGTGCCCGCCGCGAAGAAGGGGGCCGGAGCCGACAAACGCCCGCGCGGGAAAATCCTTGGTGAAATAGCCTCGGTAAACGCCATTGAACTTGTCATAGAGCGACAAGTCCGGGCAAAAGACCTGCACATAGACCAGGTCGTCCATGCTCATTCCGCCCTCGGCGAGCGTGGTCTTCATGCCGTCAAGGACAATGCGGATCTCCTGCTCGAGGTCCTCCGGTGGCTTGCCGGTCTTGGGATCAACGCCGATGCGCCCAGCCAGATAGAGCGTGTTGCCCACCAGCACGCCATCGCTGAACGGCGCCTGCACGGGCCGGTTCGGAAGGTTGATCGTCCGGCGCTTTGCGGGGCCCTGAGGCGAAGAGAAGGTCGTCACCGCCAAAGACACAATCGCCAGCAACAGAACAGACACCGCGACGATTTTGAAAGGGTTTGACATGTCTCCTCCTTGCCGCGGGAGTGTACTGCCCTGCACCAACAATCACAACAGAGCTCACGGCATTTTGCTTCGGTCTGCGCGGGACTCGGCGTGGATAGAGCTATCTATTTTCGTACACCAAGCGGCCGCCGACGAAAGTCTGTGAGACTACTGTCTTGAGCAACTCCGGCGGCGCCAGTTTGGTAATGTCGGCGGAGAGCACGATGATATCGGCCCACTGGCCGGGCG
>JBGPZW010000054.1:0-20111 GCA_041493955.1 Terriglobia bacterium | reverse complement strand
TATGCCTATATCGGCGCCTACACCGTCATCACGCAGGACGTTCCGCCGTTCTCCAAGGTCGTGAGCCAGCGCGAGACGCGCTGCTACGGCGTGAACACCGTCGGCCTCGAGCGCCGGGGCTTCGACGCCGAGCGCATTCGTTCGATTGAGCAGGCCTACCGGCTGCTGCTTCGTTCCAGGCTCAACACCACTCAGGCGCTCGAGCGTATGCGCGCCACGCTCAACGGCTCCGCGGACGTCGAGGAGTTGATCCAGTTCATTGAAACCGCCGCACGCGGCCTGACCAAGTAGGCAGCTCCCATGGCCCCCGTACCCGAAGCCACACTACGCGCCTCCCGCTGGGGACTCATTGCGGGCAACGGTCGCTTCCCATTTCTGGTTCTGGAGGGTGCCCGGAGCCAGGGCATTGAGATGGCCGTGATCGCTCTGCGCGAGGAGGCTTCGCCGGAACTCGAGCGCGTGGCCACCCGCCTGCACTGGGTCAGCCTGGGCGAGCTTTCACGGGCGCTCGAGCTGTTGCACCAGGAGGGCGTCAACAAGGCGGTCATGGCCGGCCAGGTGAAGCACAATAAAATCTTCAGCTCGATCCGTCCCGACTGGCGGCTGGCCAAGCTGCTCTTCTCTCTGCCGAAGAAGAGCACCGACTCCCTGATTGGGGCGGTGGCCGCGGTCCTGGAATCGGAGGGCATCGAGCTGGTGGATTCGACGGCGTTCCTGAAACCGCTCGTGCCCGAGCCGGGCGTGCTGACGCGCCGCGTACCCGATGAGCGCGAGGCCGCCGACATCGCCTATGGGCGCCGCATCGCCCGGCAGATCGCCGGGCTCGACCTGGGGCAGACGGTGGTGGTGTGTGATCGGGCCTGCGTGGCGATTGAGGCCATGGAGGGTACCGACGAGACCATCGAGCGCGCCGCGCGCATGACCGGAGGGAAACCTCTGGTGGTGGTCAAGGTCAGCAAGCCCCGACAGGACATGTGCTTTGATGTACCCGTTGTGGGCCTTCCCACCGTCGAAGTAATGCGGCGCTCGCACGCCACGGCCCTGGCCGTTGATGCGCGCCGCACGCTGCTCTTCGATCGCGCGCGCCTGATCGAGGCCGCCGACGCTGCGGGCATCGCCATCGAAGCGCAGGAGCCGGAAGCATTGGCGGATGCGGCGGGAATGACTTCACAGGGGGAAACAACGCGCTGATGGAGAGCACCGGCAATGGAAGAAAGATTCGCGTCGCGGTCGTCGGCGTGGGCGAGTTCGGTCGCAACCACGTGCGCGTGTATCGCGAGCTGCCGGACGCGGAGCTGGTCGGCGTTGTGGACTCCAACCCAGAGCGCGCCCGCGCCGTGGCCCGGGAGTTTTCCACCTCGGTGCTGACGGGCGTGGAGGCGCTCGCGGACCGCGTCGATGCGGTCAGCCTGGCTGCGCCCACCGTCGAGCATGCCCGCGTGGGCTGCGCGCTGCTCGAGCAGGGCCTGGACGTTCTGGTGGAAAAGCCGATGGCCGCGTCGCTCCTCGAAGCTGACCGGCTGATCGCCACGGCCAGCCGCCACGGGCGCGTGCTGCAGGTCGGGCACCTCGAGCGGTTCAACCCGGCGGTCGCAGCAGTGGAGCAGATTGTCGCGCGGCCCTTGTTCTTTGAGGTGCACCGCCTGGGAGTTTTTTCGCCGCGCAGCCTGGACGTGGACGTGGTGTATGACGTAATGATCCACGACCTGGACATCCTTCTGGCTCTTGTGGGCTCGCCTGTCGTGGACATCAAGGCCGTGGGCATCCCCGTGCTGACCGACCGGGTGGACATCGCGCACGCGCGCATCGAGTTTGAGACGGGCGCGGTGGCCAACGTGACCGCCAGCCGCGTTTCCACCGAGCGCGTGCGCAAGATGCGTTTTTTCCAGTTGCACGAGTACATCTCGCTGGACTACACCCGCCAGGACGCGTTGCGCGTGCGTGTCCGGCAGCCCGGGCCGCAACCCCAGTTTGATTTTGAGAAGCTGTCCACCGTGCCCGAAGAGCCGCTGCGCGCGGAGCTGCGGGCGTTTCTCGTGGCTGTGCGCACGCGCGAGGTGCCGCGCGTGGATGGTGCCGCGGGCCGGCGGGCGCTCGAGCTGGCCGACCGCGTCATGGCGGGCATCTTGGAACACGGACGGCGCGTCCAACTGGGTGCTTTCGCCGCACCGCAGGCAAGCCCCGCATGGGCAAAGGAATGATTCCCCGCATCCTGGTTCCGCAATACGTTCGTCCGGCCGCGGCCGAGGAGGGTGCGCCGGCACCGCGGCGCCTGACCACGGAGCTCGATTCGCGGACGCTGGTGCCCGCGGGACTGCCGGTGGTGTCGCTGGACGGCAAAACTGCGATTCCATCCTACCTGCCGCTCGACGTGCTGGCGGAACGATTTGTCGTGCCGCGGGACATGCCCGCCACGCCCCTGGAAACTACCAGCCGGATTCCACAGCATGTACTGCTGACCGTGCTCGATTCCCGCGTGGCCATCCCCAGAGACGTTCAGCCCGTCGCCCTCGAGCCCAAGGGCCTGGTTTCCTGGCACGAGCTGCCCGACGTGCTCGAGCCGGACGTGATCACGACCGGCGAGGTCAACCTCCTGGTCAGACCGGTCGAAGAGCGGGTGCCGCGCTGGCAGGGCGTGGCGCGCATCGCCTCCATTGCTTTCCATACCCTTCTGATCGGCTTCTTGTTCGTCGAGCCGAAGCTTTTTCCTTATCATCCTCCAACGCAGGCCGAACTGGAACTCGCGCGCCGTCAGTTGAGCTTCGTCTACTTCCCTCCCTCTATGACCGACGTGCCCAAGCTGCCGCGCAACCCCACGGAACCCACCAGCCCACAGATGCGGATTGACCCGCGCGTGCTCCGCGAGGTGGCTCCGCCCAACGTCGAACCGCAGCCGCCTCCGGGCCAGCCGGAGCGCGAGCGTGTCGTGCGCGAGTTGCCCGCCGCGCCCGTGCCGCAACTTCCGTCCGCCCCGGCGCCCCAGATGCGCGCGGAAGCGCCGCGCGAGACCGCGCGGATGGAGGTGCCGAAATCGCCCGATTCTACCAGTGGACTGATCCTGCCGCGCACCTCGCCCGGCAAGGCGCTGGCGGAAAACTTGCGCGATGCGTTGAAGGGTGGGCACGAGACAAGTACCGGAGGTTTCGGCGGCGCGATTCCGCCCAGCCCCGGCGGAGGAGGCGGGGGAGGGCAGGCCTTCGGAGCTCTGCAACTGCTGACGCCCACCGAGGGAGTGGACTTCACCAATTATCTGGATCGTGTGCTGGCCAGCGTCCGGCGGAACTGGTATGCGGTGATCCCGGAGTCGGCGCGCCTCGGCGAGAAGGGCCGGGTGATGCTGCAATTCCGGATTATGCGCGACGGCAGTGTACCGTACACCGAGCCCTATCTGGTCGCCACTTCGGGCAAGGAGCCGCTGGACCGCGCCGCGGTCTCCTCGATTCGCACTTCTAATCCCTTTGAGCCTTTGCCGCCGGCCTTCAGCGGGCCTTTCATCGAGCTGCGTTTCATCTTCCTCTATAATCTGCCCTTGAACTACCAGTGAACGTGAAACGCACGCAGGTCCTGGGTATACTGCTTCTGGCGCTGTTGCTGCTGATTTTTCTTCTCGCCCGCTATTGGAAATACCTGGGATGAATACCCCGTTCGAAAATGCCAGCGCTGGGCGGCCTTCCCTGTGAGATTCGACATCGCACCTGTGGTCGTGATCCTTGGACCGACGGCGTCGGGCAAATCGGCGCTGGGCGTGTGCGTCGCCGAGCGACTGGCAGGCGAGGTCGTGGCCTGCGATTCGACCCAGGTTTATCGCCACTTCGACATCGGCACGGCGAAGCCTTCAGCCCAAGAGCGCCGCGGCATCGCGCATCACCTGATCGATCTGCTCGAGCCGGAGGAGCAGTTCACGGCCGGGGATTATCGCCGGCGGGCAGTAGACGTCCTGGAAGATCTCCGACGTCGGGAACGTTTGCCGGTTCTTACCGTCGGTACAGGCTTGTATCTGCGGGCGCTGCTCGATGGTCTGGCCGACGCGCCCGCGCGTTCCGAGGAGCTGCGCGCGCGGCTAAGCGCGCGTGCAGAAAAACACGGATCGACGTACCTGCACCGGCTTCTCCAGCGACTCGACCCTGCGGCCGCAGCGCGCATCGCCCCGCGCGACCTCCCCAAGCTGATCCGCGCTATCGAAGTCTGCCGGCTTGCCGGCAAACCGATCACGGAGGTGCACCGCGCGGGGAGCGCGAAACTCGAAGGCTACGCGCCGGTGAAGGTAGGACTCATTCCACCCCGCGCGGCGCTCTACCAGCGCATCGATCGAAGGGTGGAAGAGATGCTGGAGCGTGGCTGGCTCAAAGAATTGAAAGAGCTTGAGGCGCGCGGCATCCCGGCCACGGCCAAGCCCTTCGAATTCATTGGATACCGCGAACTCCGCGCGCACCTGTCCGGGGAGCTAGGCTTGCAGGAGACGGTGCAGGCCATCCAGCAGGCCACGCGGCGCTACGCCAAGCGACAGCTCACCTGGTTCCGCAAGGAAACAGGGGTGCGCTGGTTCGAGGGTTTCGGCGACGACTCCGAGACCTCGAGTCGTGTCCTGCGCTATCTCGAAGGCCAACTCGCCGCCCTGTCGACCACTCGCGCGCAGGACGGTGAAGGCGTATAATGTCATTGGTGAGTAGACTGGCTGAAGCGGAACGTCTCGATCCGGCCCTCATGGATCCCGGAATTTCCCGCTACGAATGAAGACCTCCCGAACGACCGCTACCCGCGAACGCGTGCTGCTGATTGGCGTGGGCCTGAAAAGGATGCCCCACCTGCCGGGCGTGGAAGCGGGCCAAGCGGAGCGCGAATCCCTCGCCGAGCTGGAAGAACTGGCGCGCAGTGCGGGCGCCGAAGTGGCCGGCAGCATCTTCCAGATGCGCGACACTCTTGATCCGGCCACCGTCATCGGCCGCGGAAAACTCGAGGAGATCAAGATCGAGGCGCAGATGCGCCACGCGCCGCTGGTGGTGTTCGACCGCAACCTCTCCCCGGGGCAGCAGCGCAATGTCGAGCGCGCCCTGGATTGCGGCGTGATCGACCGCACGCAACTCATCCTGGACATCTTTGCGCGGCACGCGCGCAGCCGCGAAGGCCAGTTGCAGGTGGAACTCGCGCAGTTGAATTACCTGCTGCCGCGCCTGACCGGCAAAGGCGTGGAACTCTCCCGCCTGGGCGGTGGCATCGGCACGCGCGGCCCCGGCGAGCAGAAGCTCGAGACCGACCGGCGGCGCATCCGCGACCGCATTCGCAAGATCGGGCAGGGCATCGAAACGCTGCGCCGCCAGCGCTCGCTGCGCCGGCAAGCGCGGCAGGCCGTGCCCCTTGGGGCGGTGGCGCTGGTCGGCTACACCAACGCCGGGAAATCGACGCTGTTCAACGCCCTGAGCCAGGCGGAGGTGCTGGTCTCGCCCAAGATGTTCGCCACGCTCGACCCGACCGTGCGCGCGGTGCGCCTGCCCTCGAACCGGCGCGTGCTGCTCTCCGACACGGTGGGATTTATCCGTGAATTGCCCAAGGGCCTGCTGGCGGCGTTCCGCGCGACACTCGAAGAGGTGCAGGAGGCGGCGCTGATCCTGCACGTCAGCGACATTTCCAGCCCGCAGCATGCCGAACAGGATGCCGAAGTGGAAAAGGTGCTGGCTGAACTCGGAGTCGAGAGCCGGCCGCGGCTGCACGTTTTCAACAAGATCGATCTTCTTGAGCCCGAGCAGGCCGCCGGGCTTCACGCCGGGAACGGGAACATCTTCGTTTCCGGGCTGACCGGCGTCGGCCTCGGCGAGTTACTGCAGCGCATCGACGCGGCCATGCCTGTGGACCCCATCGTCCGGTTGCAATTCAGCGTGCCGCTGGCTGACGGGCGGACGCTCGCCCTGGTTCACGCGCTCGGCCGCGTCCTGCACTCCGAAGTCAATGATTCCCGCATGGTGATCGAAGCCGAGCTGCCCGAGTCAGTCGTGCGCCGTCTGAAACTCCAGCCGGCGACGTAGTTGGGCTGATTCGTTCGCTGGAAACGCGTCCAAGAAACTCGGCCTTTGAAAAGAAGTCAAGGGGGGAAGCGAGCGTGGAACTTTTCCCCTGGGGCCGTGCGTACCAAGGGGCAGGAGATTGAGGAGGTCCCCATGGTGAAGTTCCTGCTGTGGTGCATTCTGCTGGTGCTCTGTTGGCCGCTGGCTCTGCTGGCGCTTGTGCTCTATCCGCTGGTTTGGCTGCTCTTACTGCCTTTCCGGCTCGTGGGGATTGCCGTGGAGGGAGTCTTCGAGCTGTTTCGGGCGATCATCTTTCTGCCCGGACGGATTCTGCGCGGACCCACCCGCGCCTGAAAGCATCGCCCGTGGCGTTCAAGCAATCTGAAACAGACGTCGGTTAAGCCAACCCCTTCGCCTGCCCGCCCGCTACTCGGAACTGCTTGGAAGCCGGGGAGATAGCCCTCCCGCGCTGTGGAAATCGCTGTGGAAATTACATCGCATGTGTCCTAGCTAGGGCCGTGTGCTGTGCGCGCCGGCCGCTGACAACCGCTCCTCTTCGTCACGTAATAAATTGATTCTACACAAGTTAGTAGTAAACCCCCATTATAAGTTTCGTAATTTGAACGGCGCGCGGCGCCTTGGCTGCCGCCCAGGATTTGCACAGCTTTGCAGCAACGGCCGTTCGCCATGAGTTACGGTATCGCGTTCTTTTGTAGCAGAGTTTGCCACCCAAAGAAGCGCTGCCGCCCGGAGTTCCGGTTGCTTGCAGGCCACCGTTGACTGCCGTGAAGGGGGGGTCTATAGTGGGGTTGCCTCGCAGTAAGGCGCATCTCGTTGCGCCACGCGGCGAAGCTTCCTCGGTGTGCGATGAACCTGCCGAACAGCCTGACGATTCTGCGCATCTTTTTCGTTCCGCTCTTGGTGGTCGTGCTGCTCACGCGGGAGCCCAATCTGGTGCTCTGGGGCGTCCCGATGAACTTCGCGGTCTGGGGCGTGCTGATCCTGCTGGCCGCGGCGGCCACGGACTGGGCTGACGGCTATTTCGCGCGCCGGCGGGGCGAGGTGACCACACTGGGGATCCTGCTCGACCCCATCGCCGACAAGCTCCTGATTTCGGCGGCATTCATCTCGCTGGTGGAGATGCACCTGGTGCCGGGTTGGATGGTGGTGATCATCATCGGGCGCGAATTCACAGTGCTTGGGCTGCGCAGCATCGCCGCTGCGGAGGGTTTCACCATTCAGGCCTCCGCGCTGGGCAAGACGAAGATGGTCCTCCAGGTGCTGGCGGTCTGCGCAGTGATCCTGGGCGCGAAACACCTGCCCATTAAGCCGCTGGCGGCGCTCCTGTTGTGGCTGGTCGTGGTCAGCGCGGTGGCTTCCGCGGTGCAATACTTCCTGAAATTCTGGAGCCAGGTGGACAGCAGCGTCAAGCAGCGACGCCGTTTGCGGCTGCTCGAGCGCAGAAAAAAGCCGCAGGATGTCGCCACTCTCTAGCCACGAACGCCGCGCGCTGCTCGATCTGGCGCGGCGCGCAATCGTGGAAGCAGTCGGCCACGAACGTCTCCCGGAAATTCCCACCCTGACAGGCGCTTTGGCCCAGCCGGCCGGGGCCTTCGTCACCCTGCACCGGCGTGGCCAACTCTGTGGATGCATCGGGCAGGTGGGGCCCACGGAATCGCTGGCCGAAACAGTGGTGAGCTGCGCCATCGGCGCAGCCACCAAAGACCCGAGATTTGAACCGCCAAGCGCAGAAGAGATCGGCGAACTGGAAATCGAAATCTCGGTCCTCTCAGCGGTCGAGCCGATCGATCCGCAGACGATCTCAGTGGGGCGTCACGGCCTGCTGGTCGTCCGGGGCAACAGCCGCGGTGTGCTGCTTCCGCAGGTCGCCACCGAGCACGGGTGGACGCGGGAACGCTTCCTGGAAGAGACCTGTGGGAAGGCAGGGCTCGAATCCGACGCCTGGAAGGACTCTGCCACGCGGGTTCTGGCATTTACCGCCGAGGTCTTCTCCGAGACGGATTTCCAAATCCGTTGGGCCGTGTAAGCCAAAAACGGCCTGCAGGTTTGCTTGGGTCTGAGAAGAAAAAAACCTCGGCGCCGGCGGCCCTGCGTGGGATTCATGATTACGTAGGTGAATCCGTGGTCTGTGCTGAGCGCCGTGGCTACTCGATCTCGACGTAATCGCCCACGAAGATTTCGCGCAGACTGAGAGTGATGAGCACAGACGAAGCGTTGGGCGAGACGCGCAACACGATCCCCTCGCCCAGGATCTCTCTCGGCAGATTATCCCACTTGTAGCTGACGGGGGAGCTGCCAAAGCCGTAGACTTTGTAAGCCATGCCGGAGGTCTGATAGGCCGACTCGGTGCGAATCCCCTGATAGCGGAAGATCCGGAAGTAGTCGCCCACCTTGACCCCTTGTGCAGAACCCAGATTGACGTAGACGGTGCTGTATGTGCCGGTTAGATGGCCGAAGTTTTTCGTCGTCACCACCATGGCCGCCTTCCCGCTGTTGGCCGGGGCAAAGCGGTCAAACTTGGCCGCCTGTTTGAAAAGCGGCACGGGCCGCTGCATGGCGGGCTGCAAAATGTCGCCGCGCTGCATGTAATCGCACGAGAGAGTGATCTCGGCGATGGAGACATCGGGCTGAACGTGGATCACGCGCACCCGGCCCAAGTCCGCGTAGGTTTGGCCCATCGCCCGGAGCAGCATAGGCTGCCAGCCTGACCATTTGTACTCCAGCAGTTCCTTAACCGCGCGCGACACCAGAAATTCGTCACCCACCTTTACACCCTGGGCCGAGCCCTTGTTGATGTACACCAGGTCGCCCGGGGCGAAGGTCACTTTGTGGTTCGATTGTTCGCCGGAAATCAGGTACGTGTCCTGCGGAACCTGCTCCGTGGTGACAATTCCCGAGCAATAGACGTCGCCGGCCGTGGGTGATTTGCCGGTTTGCTGCGCGGCGGCGGTTCCGGCGGCCAGCGCGATCCCGAGATACAGGTAGGCCATCCTTGCTCGCATGATCCGTCTCCTTCGACACTTGCAGGCATCCCCTGGCCATCCTTCCCAAAGAAGGCGCAGCGGGACACTGCGCTGACGGTAGCAAAGGCCTCCGGAAGCGTCAAGAACGCGCGGCTACGCGCTTTACACTTTGGGTACCGCGTGGTAGAAGCCGTGAACCGCCATGCGCGGGGCTAAGGAGCACCTCTTGCTGTTTGGTCGGAACCGAATCTGCGCTGTCGTTGCCGCATCCACGGCAGCCAGGATGGCGCGGCAGCTCCGCCGCGCGCTTCGCTCGACGCGGACCGTAGAGTTGCGCCTGGACTGGCTCAGGAACGACCGGGAGCGTTTGCTGTTCCTCGGCTGGCTGAGGTTGCGCCGTCCCCGGGCCACGCTCCTGGCCACCTGCCGCGCACAGCACGCTGGCGGCCGGTTTGCGGGTGGTATTCCCCGGCAACTGGTATTTCTCCAGATGGCGGCGCTCTCCGGGTGCGCCTGGTGCGATCTGGAGATCGAAACCGCCTCATTCTTCCGGGCCAGCGAATTGAAGGCGTTTCTGGCCTCGATGCACCGGATGATCTCGTTTCATGATTTCGAGGGAACGCCGGCGAACCTCGGCGCGGTTGCGCGGCGGCTCGAGCGTGCCGGCGGCGATGCCATCAAAATCGCGACGCACTGCGATTCCATCGCGGATAGCCTGCGCGTGCTGGCTGTGGCCCGCCGCCGGAGGTCCGTAGCCGTACCGATGGGGGATGCCGGACTGCCCGCGCGCGTGCTGGCGCTTCGCGCTGGCAGCCCGCTGGCCTATGCTGCGGTGGAAGCGGCGACTGCTCCGGGACAACCGGGGCTCGAGCAGATGAAGTATCTCTACCGAGCCGACCGGCTTAACCGGGGCACGCGCGTCTATGGCGTGATCGGCGACCCGATCGGCCATTCGCTCTCGCCGCTGCTGCACAATGCCGGCTTCCAGGCGCGGCGCATCAACGCGGTCTATCTGCCCTTCCGGGTGCGTGAACTCCGCGATTTCCTCGGCGCGATCGGGCCGCTGGGCATCGCCGGCTTCAGCGTGACCCTGCCGCACAAACAGCGCATCCTGCGCTACCTGGACGATTGCGACCCACTGGCGGACAAAATTGGCGCCGTGAATACGGTGGTGGTGCGTGGCGGCGGCAAGCTCTATGGATACAATACGGACTACGTCGGTGTGCTGCGCGCCCTGCAGCGGCGCGTGCGGCTGGCCGGCAGCCGCGTGCTGCTGTACGGCGCGGGTGGTGCGGCTCGCGCGGTGGCCTTTGCGCTGGCTCAGGCCGGTGCGATCGTTTGTGTCTCGGCGCGGCGCAAGGAGCGCGCCCGTGCGCTGGCGCGTGCCGTCGACGGCGAAGCCGTCCAGCGCGCCCGCCTGCGGCGCGAGTTTTTCGACGCCATTGTCAACGCGACCCCGGTGGGGATGCACCCGGATGCGGGGCGCTCGCCGCTCGAGGCTGCGGAGCTGAACTGCCGCGTGGTGATGGACCTGATCTACCGCCCCATGAAGACGGTGCTCCTTGAGCGGGCCGAGCACCGCGGCCTCGAAACGATTTCCGGAGTGGAAATGTTTGTCGCACAGGGCACGGCGCAATGGGAAATCTGGACCGGTCTGCGCGCGCCGGTGGCCGTGATGCGCCGCGCTGTGCTCGCCGCGCTGCGAGCCGAAGAGAAGTTGAGCCGCCGGCGATGATCCAGCCAGACTACAAAACATTTTGCCGGCTGGCGCGCCAGGGCAATCTGGTGCCGGTCTATGACACGGTCATCGCCGACCTGCTGACGCCGGTCTCGGCCTACCTGCGGCTGGCGCAGGGCGCCCGCTACTCGTTCCTACTGGAAAGCGTGGAGGGCGGGGAAAACATTGCGCGCTACACCTTCGTCGGAGCCAATCCCGTCGAGGTGTTCCGCTACGCCCGAGGGGCCTGCATCATCGAAGGCGACGGCCGGTTGCACTGGCAGCAGTCCAATCCAATCGAGTTCCTGCGCCATCGAATCGGCCGCTACCGCCCCGTGCGCGTTCCCGGCCTGCCACCGCTGGTGGCAGGGGCCATCGGCTATTTCGCCTACGACATGGTGCGCCTGACCGAGCGCATACCCGCCACCGGCCGCGATGACCTGGGCCTGGACGATGCGGTGCTGATGTTCTATCTGGGTCTGGTGGCCTTCGACCACGTCCAACATCGCATCTGGATCGTGCGCAACGTCTTCACCAACGGGCCGGGAACACTGCGCGCAAAATACAACGCTGCCGTGCAAGAAATCGCCGCGACCCGCCGCGCGCTGGAGCAGCCGCTCCTCGAGAGGAAAGATCGCTCACGGCGCGGGGCGCTGCGCGCCCCGGCCCTGCGCGTCACCTCCAACATGCGGCGCAGCGAATTTCTGGCCGCGGTGCGCAAGGCCAAGCGCTACATCCGTGCCGGCGACGCCTTCCAGATTGTGCCCAGCCAGCGGTTTTCCGCGCGTACGGCGGCGGATCCGTTTGAGATCTACCGCGCGCTGCGCGTGGTGAATCCCTCGCCCTATCTCTACTTCCTGCGCCTGGGCGACGTCGCCGTCGTGGGCAGCTCACCCGAAATGCTGGTGAAGATCCAGGGCCGCGACGCTTACTATCGCCCCATCGCGGGCACGCGTCCCCGCGGCCGCGACGAAAAGGAGGACCAGCGCCGGGAAGCGGAACTGCTTGCCGATCCCAAAGAGCGCGCCGAACACATCATGCTCGTGGATTTGGGGCGCAACGACCTGGGCCGAGTCTGCGAGTACGGTTCGGTGCACCTCGAAAAACTGATGGCCGTCGAGCGCTACTCGCATGTGATGCACATTGTCTCCAGCCTCCACGGGCGGCTGCGCCCGGAGGTGGATTGCTTCGGCGCGCTGATGGCCTGCTTCCCGGCCGGCACGCTCACCGGCGCGCCGAAGGTGCGCGCGATGGAGATCATCGACGAGCTGGAGCCCACGCGCCGCGGCGTCTATTCAGGCGCCATCCTGTATCTCGATCTTTCCGGCAACCTGGACTCCTGCATCGCCATCCGGACGATGGTGATCAAGAATGGCGTGGCCTACTGGCAGGCGGGCGCGGGTATCGTGGCGGACTCCGTCCCCGAACGCGAGTACCAGGAAACCGTGGATAAGGCCCGCGCGCTCGTGGCCGCCCTCGAGACTGCCCAGCGAGGGAAGCGGTCAGGCGTGATGCGCCCCAGCCGCCGGACAAAGTAGGCATGCAATGAAGAAAATCTTCCTCGATATCGAGACCCTGCCGGCCCGCGAAGAGGTCTGGAAGCAATTGCCGGCAAAGATCCAGGAGGATCTCGCCGCCAAATCCAAGAAGAGCGCCGGCCTCAAGCAAAAAAAGGAGGATGCGCATCGGCGAACGTCGTTGATCGGGGATCTCGGAAGGATTCTGTGCATCGGGCTGCTCGTGGAGAGTGAGGAGCCGCGGGCCCCGGTGGTTCTCGGTTGGGCTGAGGCGGCCGACCGCTTTCAGGAGGACGAGCCCGCGCTGTTGCGCGATTTCTGGGGCGTGCTGCGGGATTTCGAGGCGCACCGTGACCTGGTCATCGGTCACAACGTCTTGGATTTCGACCTGCGGTTCATCTATCAGAGGTCCGTCGTCCACCGCGTCAAGCCTTCCGTGGAGCTAAGCCTGCGCCGCTTCTCCAGCCAGCCGGTTTTCGATACCATGCAGGAGTGGAGCAAATGGAGCCGGCAGGATCACGTCAGCCTGGACCGGCTCGCGCGCGGCCTGGGACTGCCTTCCTCCAAGACCGAAGAGGTCTCAGGCGCCACAGTGTATGACCGGTATCTCGAGGGGAAGCACAAGCTCATCCGCGATTACTGCGTAGCGGACGTGGTTCTCACGCGGGCGGTCTATCGGAGGATGACCTTCACGGACTAAGCCCGCGACTTCACAGTTCCCATGCTTCTGCTGCTCGACAACTACGATTCGTTCACCTACAACCTGGCGCAGTACCTCGGCCAGATGGGACAAAAACTTGAGGTGCGGCGCAACGATCAGATCACTCTGGACGAAGTTGCGGCTCTGAAACCCGAGCGCATCGTCATCTCGCCCGGGCCGGGTGTGCCGCAGGACGCCGGCATCACCGTGGAGCTGATCCGCCGCTTTGCGGGCCGTTTTCCCATTCTCGGCGTTTGTCTGGGGCACCAGGCCATCGGCTACGCGTTCGGCGGCCGCGTCGTTCGCGCGTCCGCGATCATGCACGGCAAGACCAGCGAAATCACTCACGACGGCAAGACCATCTTCCGCAAGGTGCCCCAGCGGTTCACCGCCACGCGCTACCATTCGCTGATCGTGGACCGCAAAGGCTTGCCGCGCGAGCTCGAAATCTCCGCGCGCACTTCCGACGGCACCATCATGGGCCTGCGCCATCGCAAGCTGCGCGTCGAGGGCGTGCAGTTCCACCCCGAGTCGGTTCTCACCGAAGTCGGCATGCATATCCTGCGCAACTTCCTCGCGCTGTAGCTTATCCCTGGTCTTGCCGTTCAGAGCCCGCAGCGGCAAGCGAAGAATTTCAACCTGTGAATCTTGCGCCCTGCATCAACGGAATAGAAAGTCGTCCGCATCGTCCCGGCTACTCGTGCGGCCGCCGGCCGATTTGACATTTGTGCCGCCGTCGGATAGAGTCCGCCGAGAAGGATTAAGCCTATGAAAGCCGCGCATATCATTGCGTCTCTCCTGTAGCCGCCTGAAGGTCGATCCGTCACAGGGCGCCTCCCAGGGCGCATACGATCTTTTCTCCCGCTAAGGGTCACAGCAGGTGAGCAGGCGAGCCGTGCCACGCGCACTGTGCGCTTGCTTGGGAATGGGAACCATGAACGATCTTGCTCTTGAAGTGGAAAACCTAGTGAAGGTCTATCACCCGCGAGACCCTGCGCCGGTCCGCGCCGTTGACGGCATGAGCTTCAACGTCGCGCGCGGGACGATCTTCGGCTTGCTGGGCCCGAACGGCGCCGGCAAGACGACCACCCTGCGCGTGCTCAACACCTTGAGCAAGCCCACCAGCGGGCACGCGCGCCTGCTGGGGTTCGACGTGGTGGCCCACCCCGTCGAAGTGCGCCGGCGCATCTCCGTGGTGCTGCAGGAAACCGCGGTCGAGCAGTTGCTGAGCGTGCGCGACAACCTGCTCACTTATGCGCGCTTTCACGGCCTGGACCGCGACGCCGCGCGCCGCCGGACGTCTGAGGTGATGGAGCGATTTCATCTGACACCCGAAGCCGAACGCAAGGTGATGGACCTCAGCGGCGGCTACCGCCGGCGCGTGCAGGTGGCCAAGGTGTTCATGGTGCCGACCCCGGTGGTGTTCCTCGATGAGTTCTCCACGGGCATGGATCCCATCCTCAAGCGGGCGGTGATGGGCTATCTGCGCGAGGAGGCACGACACGGGCGCACGATCATCCTGACCACGCAGGTGCTGAGCGAAGCCGAAGAGCTCTGCGACGACATCCTGATCATGAACAAGGGCCGGCAGGTGGCTCGCGGCGATCTGCACGCGCTCAAGTTGCTCTCCGAGGGCGTCTACGACATCGTGATGACGTTTGACCGCCTGCCCGAGGGGATCGAGGCGGAGCTCGCGCGGCTGGCGCCGTTACGCAAGGAGATCAACCAGAACACGATCGAGGTGACACTGAAGGCGGAGGAGGCGCGCGTGCTGGAGCTCGTCAGCGAACTGGCGCGGAACCGCCGCGTGCTGCGCGTCGAGGTCAGTGGCGCGAGCCTCGAAGACATCTTCGTAGAACTGACGCAGGAGAGGTAGGGCGAGGAGATTATGGCGGCCATCGGCGCAGTGTTTTATCGCGAAGGAAAAATCCGGATCACCAACCTGACGTTTATCTTCTGGGACCTGTTTTACCCGCTCGCTTACATGCTGGTCTTCGGCGTGGCGGTGAGCCGCGCCCTGGGTGCCCCCGCCTCCACTTCAGGTGTGGACTACAATTCGTTTTTTCTGGCCGGCGTGCTTGGGATGGCCAGCTTCGGCATCGCCTCAAACACTTCCTGGTCGTTCTTCCTCGACCGCGACAACGGAATCTTCTACGAGATGCTCACCTACCCGATGAGCCGCGCGGAATATCTGCTCGGAAAGGTCTTGTTCAATCTGGGCATCGCTGTCCTGCAGGCTGGACTCACCCTCGGGCTGAGTGCGCTGCTGCTGGGCGTCCGCATTCGCCTCGACCTGTTGCCGCTGCTCATTCTCGGCGTGGTCGGCGGGATGGCCGGGTGGTTTTTCTTCTACGCAATCTTTGCGCTGAAGATCCGCCGCAACGATCTGTTCAACAGCGTCACTTCGGTCTTTTATTTCGTCTTCCTATTTGCCAGTTCCATGTTCTATCCGCTTGAGCCGCTGCCGAAGTGGTTCCGCACGGCGGCGCTTGCCAACCCCATCACCTGGCAGGTGGACCTGCTGCGTTACGCCACCATCGGCACCGGTTCGCCGCGACGCATTGCCCTCGAAGCCGCGGGATTTGTGGTCTTCGCCGTGATCTCGTTTGCCTACGCCGTCCGCTGCCTCCAGCAGCAGGAATAAGGGCGCGCGGCTGCGTCCCCTCCTGACACTCTAGGCTTGGGCCGACGATTGCCAGGGTTCGTCGGCGCTGCCGCCATAAATGTTGGGCACTTTCGACCCCATCGGCCGCAGGTAGGCGGCCAACTGCCCGCGATGGTGGGCCGTGTGGCTGTGTAGAAACGACAGATAGACGACCGCCGGTTCGTTGTACACGCCATAGAAGGCTAACTTTTGGGCGAGTTTCTCTGCGGAAAGCGCTTTCAACCTGGCAAGTACAGGTGGAAAGTTTTGGTCGTAGAAGGCGAGGACGTCGGCGACGGTCTGGATGTGCGCCGGCCGAGTCTCCTCCTCGGGCTGAAATTCGCCGCGGGCGACGCCATCAGCAAACCACACCTCTGTGTGCGCGATGTGCCAGGCCAGCTCGAACGCGGTTCGCGACTTGGGATCCGGACGGTAGTCGCGCTTGGCCTCCGGAATCGCCGCGATCACTTTGCGCGTCGCCGGGTGCTCGCGTTCGCAGGTCGCCAGGAAAAAGTCGGCCAGGAATTTTGCTTGCTCCGGTGTCATGGTCAGTTCCTCCATATTGTGAAATTGAAATCGAATCCCGGGTTTGCGGTCAGGCCTTTCTCTCGTTCGTGAAGGCAATCAGACGGTCCAGCTTACCACGCGCCGCGCCGGAATCGATCGCCTGCCCGGCCAGGTGAACTCCCTCGCGCAGATTCGCGGCGTGCCCGCCGGCCACCAGCGCCGCAGCGGCATTGGCCAGAACGATTTCACGGCGCGGGCCGGGCTCCCCGTCCAGAACGCGAGTGATGATCTGTGCGTTGGTGCGCGCGTCGCCTCCGGCCAGGGCCGCTAGCGGCGCTCGGCGCAAGCCCAGGTCTTCGGGCGCGAGTGCAAAACGGCGCACTTTCTGTTCGCGCACCTCGGCGATGTAAGTCTCACCGCTCAGCGAAATCTCGTCCAGACCGTCTGCGCCATGAACGACGAACGCGCGCTCCACGCCCAGTTGCGCGGAGGCCTCGGCGAGCAGGTCCACTAGACTCAGCGCGAAGACGCCCAGCACCTGTGCGGAGGCGCACGCGGGGTTCGTCAGCGGGCCGAGCAGGTTGAACACCGTGCGGCCGCCCAGTTGCCGCCGCGCCGCCATCGCGTGGCGCATCGCCGTGTGCAATGCCGGTGCAAACAGGAAGCCGATGCCCACTTCCTCAATCGCTGCGCCGACGCGCTGTGGCGGCATCGCCAGGTTTACTCCCAGCGTTTCGAGCACGTCTGCCGAGCCGCACTTCGAGCTGAACGAGCGATTTCCGTGCTTGGCGACGCGCGCGCCGGCACCCGCGGCGACAATTGCCGCGGCCGTCGAGATGTTGAACGTGCCCCGCGCGTCGCCGCCGGTGCCGCAGGTATCCACCAGCAGTCCATTGGGCCCGGTGAATGGAGGCGAGCCCGCAGGAAAGATGGGTTGCGCGTGCCGGCGCATCGCCGTGGCGAAGCCCACCAGTTCCTCCACGGTTTCGCCCTTGAGGCGCAGCGCGGCCAGCAGGGTGACGATCTCGTCGTCGCTTGCTCGGCCGGAGAGTAGCTCCTCCATCACGGCTTCGGCCTCGCGGCGCGTGAGATTGGCCCGGGCTTCGACTTTGTCAATCGCTTTGACCAGCATGGTTGAGAGGATTTCTCGCGCCACGGCTTCCGCCGTCCTCCTCATTTTCGGAGTCTGGCTCTTCGTCTTGCCCCGCTGGGGTGTTCAGAGTAAACTTGCGCGTTTCGTCGGCCCGTAAATTCTAGCACTGTTGGTACCTGAATGAAGATCCACGAATATCAGGCCAAAGCTATCCTCGCGCGCTACGGCGTGCCCACCCCGCGCGGCGAAGTGGCGTTCAACAAAGAGGAAGCGCGGACGGTTGCCGAGCACCTGGGCGCGCCCGTGGTCGTGGTCAAGGCACAGATTCACGCTGGCGGGCGCGGCAAGGCCGGCGGCGTGAAGTTGGCGCGCTCGGCCGACGAAGCCGCGGAGCTCGCCGGCAAAATGCTGGGCATGAAACTGGTCACGCCCCAGACCGGCCCGGCGGGGCGAATCGTTAAGCGCCTGCTGATCGAAGAAGGGCTGAACATCAAGCGCGAGCTGTATCTCGGACTGCTCGTCGATCGTGCCGTGGCTGCGCCGGTCTTCATGGCCAGCACTGCAGGCGGGATGGAGATCGAAGAGGTCGCCCGCGAGAATCCCGGTGCCATCCTGCGCGAGACGATTCATCCGGCCGTGGGCTTGCAACCCTACCAGGCGCGCAAGCTGGCGTTCGGCCTGGGCCTCGCGCCCGAGGTCGCGGCCGCCGCCGTGCCCTTCTTCCAGGCGCTCTACCGCGCGTTCCTTGAGACCGACGCCTCGCTGCTGGAGATCAATCCGTGCGTGTTGACCGGTGAGGGCAAACTCGTCGCGCTCGACGCCAAGATGAACTTCGACGATAACGCGCTCTATCGCCACAAGGAGTTGCGGGAGCTGCGCGATCTCGACGAGGAAGACCCGCTCGAAGTCGAAGCCTCCAAATTCAGCCTGAACTACATCAAGCTCGACGGTACGGTCGGCTGCATGGTCAACGGCGCGGGCCTGGCCATGTCCACGATGGACATCATCAAGCTCGCGGGCGGCTCCCCGGCCAATTTCCTCGACGTCGGTGGCGGCGCCTCGGCCGAGCAGGTGCAGAACGCCTTCAAGATCCTGATGAGTGACCCCGAAGTGCGCGGCGTGTTCATCAACATTTTCGGCGGCATCCTGCGCTGTGATGTGCTGGCTACCGGCGTGGTGGCCGCCGCGCACGAGTTGCAGGTGAAGGTGCCGGTGGTGGTGCGCATGGAAGGCACCAACGTCGAGCAGGGACAGGAGATCCTGCGCAAGTCCGGCCTGAACTTCACCATCGCGAGTGGAATGAAGGATGGCGCTGAAAAAATCGTCGCGCTGGCCGGCGGTGCGCGATGAGCGTACTCGTGGACGAAAAAACGCGCGTCGTCGTGCAGGGCCTGACCGGGCGCGAGGGCAGCTTTCACGCGCAACAGATGATCGAGTACGGCACGAAGGTGGTGGCCGGCGTCACCCCGGGCAAGGGCGGCGCCAGGCACCTCGACGTGCCCGTGTTCAACACCCTTGCCGAGGCCGCGCGCGAAACCGGCGCGAATGCTTCGGTCATTTTTGTGCCGCCGCCGTATGCCGCTGACGCCATTCTCGAAGCGGCCGACGCAGGCCTGCCGCTGGTGGTCTGCATAACAGAGGGCATTCCCACCCTCGACATGGTCCGCGTGGCCGCCGCGCTGCAAGGCGGTCGCACGCGCCTGATTGGGCCGAACTGTCCCGGCATCATCTCCCCGGGCAAATGCAAGATCGGGATCATGCCCGGACGCATCCACAAGCCGGGAAATGTGGGCGTGGTGAGCCGCAGCGGCACGCTGACATACGAGGCAGTAGACCAACTGACCCGCCTGGGCATCGGGCAATCCACTTGCATCGGCATTGGCGGCGACCCGATTATTGGCACGACGTTTCTCGACGCGATTCGACTCTTCAACGAAGACCCGGAGACGCACGCCATCGCGATGATCGGCGAAATCGGCGGGAACGCCGAGGAGCGCGCCGCGGAATTCATCCGGGCCAGCGTGCGCAAGCCCGTGGTCGGCTTTGTCGCCGGACAGACGGCGCCGCCGGGCCGCCGCATGGGCCATGCGGGCGCGATCATAAGCGGCGGCCAGGGCACCGCGAAAGAAAAGTACGCGGCGATGGCCGCTGCGGGGATTCATTGCGTACAAAGCCCGGCGGAGATCGGCCAGACGCTCGCAGCCGCGCTCGGCAAAGCCGCCGCAAAGTAGGTTTGTGTAGCGGCGGGCTTTCACGGTGTTTTGTTCCGGCCTCGCCGGGAAGCCCGCCAGCCTTTGCGGCGTGGTAGTGCCGGTGTCTCGCTAGGATTTCGCAGACCGTCGGCAGGATGCTGGCGCTGCGTGACGCTGCGCTGAAGCGCGCCCCTACAAGATCAGAGGAGAATCAAGTGGCGACCGAACGGACGCTTGCAATTGTGAAACCTGACGCCGTCGGCCGCGGTCTGACCGGAGAGATTCTTACCCGCATACACAAGGCTGGCTTTCAAATTGTTGCCATCAAATCTCTGCGGTTGACCAAAGCTGAGGCCGAAGGTTTCTACGCTGTGCACAAGGCGCGCCCGTTCTTCGCTGACCTGACGACCTTCATGAGTTCCGGTAAGGTCGTGGTCATGGTGCTGGAGGCCGAGAACGCCATCACGCGCTGGCGCGACATCATGGGCGCCACCGACCCCGCCAAGGCCGCTCCGGGCACCATCCGCCGCGAGTTCGGCTCCAGTATCCAGAACAACTGCACCCACGGCTCCGACGCCCCCGACACCGCTGACTTCGAGATCGGCTACTTCTTCGCCGGCCTCGAACTGCTCTGAACCAAGAGCGGCTTGCCGCTCTTCGCACGGGATTCAGGTAGAATCAACGCTGATGGATCCCTTGCGTGGAGTGGGCAAGCTACTCCTGATTTTTGGCGTAGTGCTGGTGGCGGCGGGAACGAT